>NZ_JAOZYC010000164.1:0-233337 GCF_035798155.1 Streptomyces endophyticus
CTCGTCGACTACGGCGTCGTCGGCGACCTCTTCGACGTCGTCCCCGCCCTGACCGAAGAGGTCAAGACCCGCAAGGGCTGAGACAGTTCCGATGTCGACGGGGCCGCGTGGTGTTCGCACCGCGCGGCCCCGTCCGCGTGCCGGGACGACCTGCGGGACGACGAAAATGGCCCATTGACGCCGATCACGCCGACGGTTAACTTCGCTATACGGATTGTTGATTCCGTGAAGTGGAAACATCGAGCATATGGAGAGTGCACGAATGGGTCAGCAGGAGAAGGTGTCGACGAGCCTCGCAGGCGCGGTCAGCGAGGGCATCAGCGCCTCACTCACCCCGGTCGACGCGGAGCTCGCCCGCCGCTACCCGGGAGACCCCGGCACCCGTCAGCCCGTCCACACGGTCTACGTCCCCGGTGATGCCTTCAACGCCGAGACCATTCGCACCTGGGGCGACAAGGCGCTCGCGCAGCTCGACGAGCACGCCCCGGACGCCGCCTCCTTCGCCGCCGTCCTCGGCCTGAGCGAGGAGCTCGCCGAACCGGTCTACACCCGCGTACGCGCGAAGCTGGAGCGCGAGCCGGTGGAGGACCTGCGGGTCGACTTCGAGGACGGCTACCGGCCCGCCTCCGACGCCGACGAGGACGAGACCGCCGCCCGCGCCGCCCGCGTCATCGCCGAGGCGTACGCCAACGGGACCGCCGCCCCGTACATGGGCATCCGCATGAAGTGCATGGAGGAGGCGGTCCGCGACCGCGCCATCCGCACCCTCGACATCTTCCTCACCGGCCTCATGGAGCACGGCGGGCTGCCCGAGGGCCTCGTGCTCACCCTCCCGAAGGTGACGTACCCGGAGCAGGTCACCGCCATGGTGCGGCTCCTGGAGGCGTTCGAGAAGCAGCACGGTCTTGAGGCAGGCCGGATCGGCTTCGAGATCCAGATCGAGACCAGCCAGTCCATCCTCGGCAGCGACGGCACCGCCACGGTGGCCCGCATGATCGAGGCGGCGGAGGGCCGCGCGACCGGCCTCCACTACGGCACCTTCGACTACAGCGCCTGCCTCGGCGTCTCCGCCGCGTACCAGGCCAGCGACCACCCGGCCGCCGACTACGCGAAGGCGGTCATGCAGGTCGCCGCCGCCGGCACCGGGGTCCGCGTCTCGGACGGCTCGACGAACGTGCTGCCCGTCGGTTCCACCGCCAAGGTCCACGACGCCTGGCGCCTGCACTTCGGCCTCACCCGGCGCGCCCTCGCCCGCGCCTACTACCAGGGCTGGGACATGCACCCGGGCCACATCCCGACGCGCTACGCCGCCGTCTTCGCCTTCTACCGCGAGGGCTTCGAGGCCGCCGCCGCGCGCCTGTCCGCCTACGCGAGCCAGGCCGAGGGCGACATCGCCGACGAGCCCGCCACCGCGAAGGCCCTCGCCGGCTACCTGCTGCGCGGCCTCGACTGCGGCGCGCTCGACGTCGCCGAGGTCGCCCGCCGCTCCGGCCTCACCCGCGCCGACCTGGAGGGTTACTCGGCCCCGCGCCGCGGTGACCTGACCGCCACGGCCGAGTAGGGCGCCACGGTTCGTCGCTGCCCTTCCCCGGGGACGGCCGGGGGAGGGCAGCGGTGCGTTCGCGTCCGCGGCGGGAACCGGACCCCGCCGCTCAAACGCCTCAGGGGCTCGAAGGCGGGATCTCCCCCGAGCCGCGCTGGATCAGGCGGGTCGTCAGCTCTATCCGCTCGGGTGGCAGCGCCGCCCCGTCCAGTTGCAGGAAGAGGCGGTCCGCCGCCGTGCGGCCCAGCTGTGCCGCGTCCTGGGACACCACCGTCACGCCCGGCTTCAGCAGGTCGCCCAGCTCGATGTCGTCGAAGCCCACGAGGGCGACGGGCCGCTCCCGTTCGGCCAGGACGCGGATCACGGTGACGGTCACGCGGTTGTTGCCCGAGAAGATCGCCGTGACCGGATCGGGGCCCGTGAGCATGTCCTCGGCCGCGCGCCGCACCCGCTCGGGTTCGGTGGCACCGAGCGACACCCACCGGTCGTCGACGGCGAGCCCGGCGTCCTCCATGGCCGCCCGGTACCCGCGCACGCGCTCGACCGCCGTGTGGATGCGGGGTTGGTCGCCGATGAAGCCGATGCGGCGGTGGCCCTGGGCGATCAGGTGGGCGACGCCGCCGCGCGCGCCGCCGAAGTTGTCGGACAGCACCACGTCCGCGTCGATCTTCCCGGCGGGCCGGTCCACGAAGACGGTCGCGACACCGGCCGCGATCTCCGGCTCCAGGTACTGGTGGTCGACGCCCGCGGGGATCACGACGAGCCCGTCCACGCGCCGCGCGCACAGCGCGAGCACCAACTCCTGCTCCCGCTCCGGGTCCTCGGCGCTCGACCCGTTGATCAGCAGCGCCCCGTGCGCCCGCGCGACCTCCTCCACGGCGCGGCTGAGCGGTCCGTAGAACGGGTCGGCCAGATCCTCCAGGACGAGCCCGATGCTCGCCGTACGTCCCTTGCGCAGGACGCGTGCACTGTCATTGCGCCGGAAGCCGAGCGCGGCGATCGCCTCCTGTACGCGGCGCTCGGTGTCCTCGGTGACACCCGGCTCCGCGTTGACGACGCGGGAGACCGTCTTCAGGCCGACCCCGGCCCGCGCGGCGACGTCCTTCATGGTCGGTCGGTTGCCGTAGCGGTTCTCGGTACGGCGGGCGGTACGGTCCACTGTGCGCTGTCCTGTCCTGTCGTCCCGGCGTGTGGCGTCGAGCATAGGGCCTGGACAACGTTGTCAGATGCGGGAGAGACTGTCCATCACTGATCGGTTGCCGACTCGCAGCCGCCCATCCGACCTGCCGTTCCGGGGGAACTGACACTGATGCACATGGACCTCGTCGCCGCGCTCGACATCGGCGGCACCAAGATCGCCGGTGCCCTTGTGGACGACCGGGGCCGCCTCCTTCTGCGGGCGCAGCGACCGACCCTCGCGCAGGAGGACGGCGAGACGGTGATGGGCGCCGTGGAGGAGGTGCTCGGTGAGCTGACGGCCTCCGCGCCGTGGCCCCGGGTGCGCGCCGTGGGTATCGGCAGCGCCGGGCCCGTGGATCGTTCGCGGGGCACGGTCAGTCCGGTCAACGTGCCGGGCTGGCGCGGGTTTCCGCTGGTCGACCGGGTGCGCGCGGTGACCGGCGAGCTGCCCGTCGAACTGATCGGCGACGGCGTGGCGATCACGGCCGCCGAGCACTGGCAGGGCGCGGCCCAGGGCCACGACAACGCGCTGGGCATGGTCGTGTCGACCGGTGTCGGCGGCGGCCTGATCCTGGGCGGCGAGCTGCACCCGGGGCCGACGGGCAACGCCGGGCACATCGGCCACATCAGCGTCGACCTCGACGGCGACCCCTGCCCGTGCGGCGCGCGCGGCTGCGTCGAGCGCATCGCCAGCGGCCCCAACATCGCCCGCCGCGCCCTCGCGGAGGGCTGGCGGCCGGGGGCCGACGGCGACGCCACCGCCGCCGCGGTGGCCCGTGCGGCCCGCGCCGGTGACCCGGTGGCGATCGCCTCCTTCGAGCGCGCGGCGCAGGCGCTCGCGGCCGGCATCGCGGCGACGGCGACGCTCGTCGAGATCGACATCGCGGTGATCGGCGGTGGCGTGGCGAAGGCGGGCGACGTCCTGTTCACGCCCCTGCGTCGCGCGCTGCGGGACTACGCCACGCTGTCCTTCGTGCAGGGGCTCACGGTGGCCCCGGCGTCGATGGGCACGGACGCCGGGCTCGTGGGCGCGGCGGCAGCGGCGCTGCGCGTGGGTCCGGGCGTGAACGGGGTGCGCCGGCAGGCGGTTTGAGGTGCCGGTGGGCCTGCCGCGGTGCGACCCTTCGGCGGTTACCGGTCCCGGCGCACCGCCTCGCCCACCGTCCAGGCCGGCGCCAGCAGCCCGGTCAGGCCGCCCAGTGCGATGAGGCGGAGGGTGAGGCGGTGGCGGCAGACCACGGTCACGCGGCCGTCGTGCTGGGCGGCCCTGTGTGCGGCGCGCTCCAGGAGTCTGAGGCCAGAGCAGTCGAAGAACGTGGTGCCGGTCAGGTCGACGACCATCACGCGGTAGGGCCCCGCGGCCACCGAGTTGAGGAGCGGGGACATCCGGTGGAACGTCAGGATGTCGACCTCGCCGGAGAGTTCGACCACGACGCAGTCCCCGACGATGCGCAGGCGGGGCGCGGGGGTGTCGTCCTCGGGCGCGGACGTGATGTCGATGGCTCCGAAAACGCCGAAAGCGCAGTCCTGTTGTCCGGTCTGTAGCATCTGGCCCCCCGGGTCACGAGCCCGGCCGGATTCGAATCTGACGCCGGGCGGGCGGAACGAGGTCACCGGGGTCCGGGGTGCCTGGGCGATCACGCTAGCCGGAGGGTTCCCTCGCCGTGGTGGCGTAACGATTCCCAAGCGGCTTACATCACTTGAAGGGGTGAATATCCCCGAAATCGCTTGACGTCCAGTGCTGTTCCACTATGGACGCTACCTGTGTGTTCGCTTCACACCCCGTGTGAACTCCGCACCGTCACCGGACGCGCACACACGGTGTCGCCCATCGCCGGGGCGCGCTTGACTGGCTCGAAGAACGCGCGGGAGGTCATGATCGGGGCCGTTCGTCGACCGTCGGGCAGCGGTGGGCGTCATACGGCCCTCGGGTCTCCCGCGTGCGTCTCCGGGGTTCCCCCCGATTCCCGGAGCGCGCGGGCGGTGTCATGGCGTGCGACCGCCTGGTACGGAAAGCCCGCTTGCCGCGACTTCCCTGGGCGGTGGGCGGGCTCTCCGTACGGCGGGCCCCGGAGCGGACCCGGGCGGGCCGTGGGGTCGCTGGCATATACATCGACCCCCTCATCAGCGGCTGGTTTCCGTGGCAGGGTGTTGCGGGCAAGCCACAGGGGGCCGATGAATGAGGGGGAACCGTGATCGTCTGGATCAACGGGGCGTCCCGCGCGGGGAAGACCACCGCGGCGCGGGAGTTGATCGACCTGATCCCCGACTGCACACTCTTCGAGCCCGAGGCGATCGACGGCGAGCTGGAGCGGCTGCTGCCCGCGAAGCGGCTCGCCGAGGTGAGCGCCTATCAGGACCTGCCGATCTGGCGGCGCCTCGTCGTCGACACCGCCGCGGCGCTCCTCGCCGAACTCGGGGGCGTGCTGGTGGTGCCGATGGGGCTGCTGCGCCAGGAGTATCGCGACGAGGTCTTCGGTGGGCTCGCGGCCCGGCGGATTCCTGTGTGCCATGTGCTTCTTGCTCCTGGGGAAACGATCCTGCGCGCCCGTGACCCCGCGGGTGAGGCCCCCGCCGACATCGAGCCATACCGGGCCGCGCTCGCCGGCTGGCTCGCCGCCGACGCCTACCCCGTCGACACCGGCGTCCTGTCCCCGTACGAGACCGCCGTCCGGATCGCCGCCGCCCTGCGCACCGGGGACGCGCCGTCCTGCGACATCGTGCAGACACCCGAGCCGACCGCCGAGACGGTCGCCGCGGGAGTGCTGCTCTTCGACGACGAGGACCGGGTGCTGCTCGTCGACCCCACGTACAAGCCGGGCTGGGAGTTTCCCGGCGGTGTCGTCGAGGCGGGCGAGGCGCCCGCGCGCGCGGGAGTGCGCGAGGTGGCGGAGGAGACCGGGATACAACTCGACGACGTGCCGCGGCTGTTGGTCGTCGACTGGGAGGCGCCCGTGCCGCCCGCCTACGGCGGCCTGCGCCTCCTCTTCGACGGCGGCCGGCTCTCGGGCTCGCGGGCGAGCGAAGTGCTGCTGCCGGGACCGGAGTTGCGCGCATGGCGCTTCGTGACGGAGAGCGAGGCGTCCGTACTGCTCCCGCCCGTACGCTTCGAGCGGCTGCGCTGGGCCCTCAGGGCGCGCGAACGCGGCGCCGCCCACTACCTGGAGGCCGGAGTGCCGGTGGGGTGAGCCTGCGCCACCGCCGCCCGCAGTGCCGCGCCCGCCCCGCCGACCACCGGGTCGCCGTGCCCGAAGCAGGCCACCTCGCTGTCGAGTGCGGCGAGCCGCCGGTAGGAGGCGATCGCCCGCTCCTTGTCCAGGTTGAACACGCCGAGCATCACCTGGCCGTCCAGCGGTGATGCCGCGATCGCGTCGCCGGTGAACAGCACGCCGTGGTGCGGGAGGTGGATCGCGAGGGACCCCTCGGTGTGCCCCGGCGCCGCGACCACGTGCGCCCCGTCGCCGAAGTCGAGCACGTCACCGTCGTCCAACTCCCTTACGCAGTAAGGGAGCACAGGGTCGGCGGGAGGTGGCGGGAGCAGCGATTTGGCCTGCGCGTGGATCGGGCGTTCCCAGTCCTCGTGGACCGGCTCGGGACCCGTCGCCTCGCCACGCACATACGGGGCGTCGAGCCGGTGCGCCAGCACCTCGGCCCCGCTCAGCCGCGCGAACTCCCCGGCCCCGCCCGCGTGATCTTCGTGGAAGTGCGTGAGCACGATCCGCCGTACGTCGCCGGGTTCGTGCCCCCATGCGCGTACGGCCTCGGCGATGGGGTGTGCGGCGCCGACCGCGCCCGCGTCGATGAGCGTCAACTCGGCGCCGTCGCGCCAGAGATACGCCTGGCCGACGGCGAACCGCAGCAGTCGGAGCCGGGGAGTGACGTCGATGGTCTCGGTGATCGGGTACGTGTCGGAGGCAGCCATGCCGCGACCGTACGAGCCCCGTGCCCCGAGCCGCGTACGACTTGGCTCAGGGCAGAGACGGGTGGCGCGAGGTCAGTTGGCGGCCGCGTACTTCCGCAGGAACAGGGCCTCCGCCACCGAGAGGCGCTCCAGTTCCTCGGGGGACACCGACTCGTTGACCGCGTGGATCCGGGCCTCCGGCTCGCTCAGGCCGATGAGGAGGATCTCCGCCTCCGGGTAGAGCGAGGCGAGCGTGTTGCACAGCGGGATCGAGCCGCCCTGGCCCGCGTACTGCATCTCCTGGCCGTCGTACGCCTGCCGCATGGCGTCGGCCATCGCGGCGTACGCGGGGCTCGCGGTGTTCGCGCGGAACGGCTGGCCCTGGCCGACCTGTTCGACCTGTACCCGGGCGCCCCACGGGGTGTGCGCCTCGATGTGCGCCATGAGGAGCTTCGTGGCCTCGGAGGCGTCGGTGCCCGGCGGGACGCGCAGGCTGATCAGCGCGCGGGCGCCCGCCTGCACGGACGGCGTCGCGCCGACGACCGGCGGGCTGTCGATGCCGAGGACGGTGACGGCGGGGCGCGCCCAGATGCGGTCCGCGATCGTGCCGGAGCCGATCAGGCCGACCCCTTCGAGCACCTTCGCGTCCCCCCGGAACGCCTCCTCGTCGTACTGCAGGCCGTCCCAGGACTCGGCGGAGTCCAGGCCGTCGATCGTCGTCGAGCCGTCCTCGGCGCGCAGCGAGTCCAGGACGCGGACCAGGGCGGCCAGCGCGTCCGGGGCGGCGCCGCCGAACTGGCCCGAGTGCAGGTTGCCTTCGAGGGTGTCGACCTGGACGCGGACCAGCGTCATGCCGCGCAGGGTCGCCGTCGCGGTGGGCAGGCCGACGCGGAAGTTGCCCGCGTCGCCGATGACGATCGTGTCGGCGGTGAGCAGTTCGGGGTGCTGCTCAGCGTAGCGCTCCAGGCCGCCCGTGCCCTGTTCCTCCGAACCCTCGGCGATCACCTTGACGTTGACCGGGACCCCGCCGTTCGCCTTCAGCGCGCGGATCGCCAGCAGGTGCAGGAGCACGCCGCCCTTGCAGTCGGCCGAGCCGCGCCCGTACCAGCGGCCGTCCGCGCGCTCCGTCAGCTCGAAGGGGGGCGTCACCCACGCCGCTTCGTCCAGCGTCGGCTGCACGTCGTAGTGCGCGTACAGCAGCACCGTGGGCGCGCCCGCGGGGCCGGGCAGGAATCCGTACACCGACTGCGTGCCGTCCGGGGTGTCGAGCAGCGCGACGTCCTGGAATCCCTCGGTGCGCAGTGCGTCGGCGACCCAGTTGGCGGCGCCCTCGCTCTCGCTCTTCGGGTACTGCTCGAAGTCCGCCACCGACTTGAAGGCGACCAGTTCGGTCAGCTCCGCCTTGGCCCTCGGCATGAGCGAGGCGACGGTCTCGGCGATCGGATGCGGCGACATGGGCACGCTCCTCGTAGGTGCGACGTTGTGCAGGGTGTGCGGAAGATCCTCCCACAGGGGGCTGACGCACTGCCCGCCGTAGGATGCCTGGGACAGGTGCGGCAGGCATTCCAAGATGGCCGAAACGGGAGCAGCAGACCATCGTGAGCAGCGAGAATCCGGCGACGGACGGCACGGACGGCAACGAGACGGGCGACGACGGGCCCTCCGGGAGTGTGTGGGACGTCGTCGTCGTGGGCGCGGGACCGGCCGGGGCCTCCGCCGCGTACGCGGCCGCGAGCGCGGGGCGTCGGGTGCTGCTCCTGGAGAAGGCCGAACTGCCCCGCTACAAGACGTGCGGCGGCGGCATCATCGGCCCTTCGCGGGACGCGCTGCCGCCCGGCTTCGCGCTGCCGTTCAAGGACCGGATCAACGCGGTGACGTTCTCCTTGAACGGCAGGTACACCCGCACCAGGCGCTCCAAGACGATGCTGTTCGGGCTCATCAACCGGCCCGAGTTCGACGCCCAGCTCGTCGAGCACGCCCAGAAGGCGGGCGCCGAACTGCGCACCGGTGTCACGGTGACCAGCGTCGAGCAGCACGGCAGCGCCGTGCCCGACCGGCGCACCGTCGCGGTCGGGCTGCAGGACGGCGGGACGATCCTGGCGCGGGCCGTGGTCGGCGCCGACGGCAGCGCGAGCCGGATCGGGGCGCACGTCGGCGTGGAGATGGACCAGGTCGACCTGGGTCTTGAGGCGGAGATCCCCGTTCCGCGGAGCGTCGCAGAGGACTGGCAGGGGCGGGTCCTCATCGACTGGGGGCCGATTCCCGGCAGTTACGGGTGGGTGTTCCCGAAGGGCGACACGCTCACCGTGGGCGTGATCTCGGCGAAGGGCGAAGGGGCCGCCACCAAGCGCTACTTGGAGGACTTCATCGCGCGGCTCGGGCTCGCCGGCTTCGAGCCGTCGATCTCGTCCGGGCATCTGACGCGCTGCCGTGCCGACGACTCGCCGCTCTCGCGCGGCCGCGTCCTGGTGTGCGGAGACGCGGCGGGACTCCTGGAGCCGTGGACCCGGGAGGGCATCTCGTTCGCGCTGCGCTCGGGGCGGCTCGCGGGGGAGTGGGCGGTGCGCGTCGCCGAGGCGCACGACGCGGTGGACGCGCGGCGCCAGGCGCTGAACTACGCGTTCGCCGTCAAGGCCGGGCTCGGCGTCGAAATGGCCGTCGGCAAGAGCATGTTGGCGGTCTTCGAGCGCAAGCCGGGACTGCTGCACGCGGCGCTCACCTCGCTGCGCCCCGCGTGGAACGCGTTCGCGAGGATCACGCGGGGCTCGTCCTCCCTGGGCGAGCTCGTGCGTACGCATCCGATGGCGGGGCGGGCGCTGTCGCGTCTCGACCGCTGAAGGTCACTTGAACGTGATGCGGAAGACGGGGTGGTCCGGCGCGATCCGGCGCAGTTCGGCTTCGGGGGAGTCGGGCCCCACCCCGTTGAAGAACACCCCGACCTCCGCCTTCCAGCGCTTGAGGTAGGCGCGCAGCAGGGCGGGCTTGTCGTCGTCCGTGACCTCGACCGCGGTGAAGGCGTCGGCCCGCTTGCCCAGGCGCAGTTCCCCGCCGCCCGCGGCCCGCATGTTGTGGGTCCACTGGACGTGGCCGCGCGGGGCCACGAGGTACTGCGAGCCGTCCACGGTCATGAGGTTGACCGGGGTGGTGCGCCACTCGCCGCTCTTGCGGCCCCGGACGGCGAGGACACGGGATCCCCAGACACTGAGGCCTCGGCGGGTCATCCACGCCACGGCCCGGTTCATGACATTCACGGTGAACCAGCCGGGCTTCTGAACGTGTACGGACGCGGACATGAGGTCCTCCAGGAAAGTGTGAGCGGTGCTCTCGCTTGAGAGCAGTGTGTACCGGTTCGGTGATCCAAAGCAAGAGCAGTGCTCTCTTTTTTGAGCGGCGCACCGCAATGTGTGCACCGCTCCGTATCCGTGGAACACTCGAACCATGAGTACGAGCCGCAGCACACCCCCACGAACCCCAAGTGCCGCCCAAGGAGCCCGCGCCCGAGCCCGGCAGGAGGTCACCGCCGCCATCAAGGACGAGGCGCGCAGACAGCTCGCGGTCGACGGCGCGGCCAAGCTCTCGCTGCGCGCCGTGGCCCGCGAGCTCGGCATGGTCTCCTCGGCCCTGTACCGCTACTTCCCCAGCCGTGACGACCTGCTGACCGCGCTCATCATCGACGCGTACGACGCCCTCGGCGAGGCCGCCGAGCATGCCGATGTCGGCTTCGTCCGGACGTCGTCGGCCACTGAGCGCTGGAGCGCCGTGTGCGGGGCGGTGCGGGACTGGGCCCTGACGTACCCGCACGAGTACGCCCTCATCTACGGGTCCCCCGTGCCCGGATACACGGCTCCGGACAGCACGGTCCGGGCCGCCGCGCGCGTCGGGCAGCTGCTCATCGGGATCGTCCGCGACGCGCACCAGGGCGGCGGCGTGACACCGCCCCCACTCTCCGACGCGGTGCGGGCCGAGGCCGAGCGCATGGCCGCCGACCTCGCGCCGGACCTGCCGCCGGAGGTGGTGGCCGCGCTGGTCGCCTCGTGGGCGCAGCTCTTCGGGCTCGTCGGTTTCGAGCTGTTCGGCCAGTTCAACCGAGTCGTCGAGGACCGCTCGGCCTTCTTCGCCCATACCGTGTCGCGGCTCGCCAGGGACGTCGGGCTCACCGCGTAGCCGTACTCCCCGGGAAGTACGCGTGATCACCTCGCACGGCGGACGCCCGACGCCGCCCCGGCGCTTAGCGTGGCGGCATGGACGAGCAGCGCGTACGTGACGGTGGTCCGCCCCGGCAGTGGGGCGGGCCACCGTGGCTGCGTGCCCGTTGGGGGCGCGGGTCCGCCGAAGGCGACGGGCGGTGGCCGTGGCGGTCCACGCTGCTCGTCACCGCGTTCGTCCTCGTGGGGACGAACTTCGCCGCGCACGGGCAGGCGGGCGAGCGCGCGGATCTGGACGTGTTCGCGCGGCTGCTGATGCTGGCCGGGGGAGCCCTGCTGCTGTGGCGGCAGCGGCACCCCGTGCTCGTCGCGTTCGGGACGGCGGCGTGCGTGACCGTGTACCTGGGTGCCGGGTATCCGTACGGGCCGGTGTTCCTGCTCGTGGCCATCGCGTGCTTCTCCGCGATCGTGGCGGGGCGCCGGTGGGCGGCGTGGGCGGCCGCCGGGGTGCTCTGGGCGGGGCATCTGCTCATCGGGCACTGGCTGTACGCGTATCTGCCGCCGGCCGGCGACGGGCCCGCCGGCTGGGGCGAGGAGGGCATCGTCGCGGCCTGGGTGCTCGCGGTGATGGCGATCGCCGAACTGGCGCGGGTGCGGCGCGAACAGTGGGAGCACGCGCGCGTGGAGCGGGAGAAGGCGGCCAGGCGCCGCGCCGACGAGGAACGCCTGCGCATCGCCCGCGAGCTGCACGACGTGCTCGCGCACTCCATCTCCGTGATCAACGTGCAGGCGGGGGTCGGGCTCGCCCTGCTCGACACCGACCCGGAGCAGGCACGCACCGCGCTGACCACCATCAAGAGCGCGAGCAAGGAGGCGCTGGGCGAGGTGCGGCAGGTCCTCGACACCCTCCGGGCCCCCGGCGAGGCGCCCCGCGCCCCGGCGCCCGGCCTCGACCGCCTCCCGGAACTCGTCGACCAGGCGGCGGGCGCCGGGCTCACCGTCGACGTCACCACCGACGGGCCGCGGGCCGCGCTGCCGCCGGGCGCGGACCTCGCCGCGTTCCGCATCGTGCAGGAAGCGCTCACCAACGTCGTACGGCACTCGGGGTCGCGCCACGCGCGCGTACAACTGTCGTACGGGGACGGCGCGATCACGCTCACCGTCGACGACGACGGGCCCGCGACCCACGCCGACGCGGGCGGCAGCGGCAACGGGCTCGCCGGAATGCGCGAGCGCGCCGCCGCGCTCGGTGGCACGATCGAGGCGGGCCCGCGCGCCGACGGAGGCTTCCGCGTCGTCGGACGGCTCCCGCTCACCACCCCGAACCGGGAGGCATCGCCTTGATTCGCGTACTGCTCGCCGATGACCAGTCGCTCGTCCGCGCCGGGTTCAGGGCGCTGCTCGACGCGCAGAGCGACATCGAGGTCGCGGGCGAGGCGGCGGACGGCGAGGAGGCGGTGCGCCTGGTGCGCGAACTGCGCCCCGACGTCGTGCTCATGGACATCCGCATGCCGCTGCTCGACGGCCTCGCGGCGACCCGCCGGATCGGCGAGGACACGGACCTGGAGGCGGTGAAGGTGGTCATGCTCACCACCTTCGAACTCGACGAGTACGTCTTCGAGGCGATCCGCTCCGGGGCCTCCGGGTTCCTGGTCAAGGACACCGAGCCGGAGGAACTGCTGCGCGCCGTACGGGCCGTGGTGCACGGTGACGCGCTGCTTTCGCCGGGCGTCACCCGGCGCCTGATCGCCGAGTTCGCGGCGCGCTCGAAGGAGCCCGGGGGCGTGGCCCCGCTCACCGAACTGACCGAGCGGGAGCGGGAGGTGATGGCGCTCGTCGGCATCGGCCTGTCCAACGAGGAGATCGCCCGCCGCCTCGTCGTCAGCCCGCTCACCGCGAAGACCCATGTGAGCCGCACGATGGTTAAACTGGGCGCCCGCGACCGCGCCCAACTGGTCGTCCTCGCCTACGAGTCGGGTCTTGTACGGCCGGGGTGGCTGGGCTGAGACCGGCAACCCCGGCGCACTGTCAGACCCCCGAGCGCTCCCGCCAGAACGCCGCGAGCGTTCGGTCCCCGGTCACCTCGGGGAACGGCAGTCGGTTCCACAGTGCCAGGTACAAGCGCGCCGCGGGGCCGGACAGTTCGCACTCCGCCTCGCCCGGGGCGCCGCGCTCGGCGGCCGGGGGATCCTGCGTGATGCGCACCGTCCACACGGCGTCCGTGCCGGCGTCGGTGGCCCGAACGCGCAGGGTCCGGGGCACGTCCGAGCGGACCCGGCTGCGCCCCCGGGCGTGGAATCCGGTGAGCAGCTCGTCGATGCCGTCGACCGCGAACTCCGGGGTGATCGGGTCGGGTTCCCCGTGCGTGGCCCGGTTCAGGGCCGACTCCGCGTCCACGCGGTGCACCGCCGTCTCGTGCGCCTGACGGCGGGCCCAGAACGCCAGCGGCGAGGGGGCCGGGAGGAAGGCCCAGCAGTCCACATCGGGCCGTGCGTTCGTGAGAGTGTCGACAAGTCGGCGGTGGCCCTCGCGGTACCAGGCGAGCAGCTCGGCGCCGTCCAGGTCGGAGCGGTCCTCCAAGGGGCGGCGCTCCTGGAGGCCCTCCGCCACGTACGAGGTCGCCCAGCGGTGGACCGCCCCCTGGTGACGTAGAAGATCCCGCACCTGCCAGCCGGGGCACGTCGACACCTTGGCGTCGACGCCCGCCTCCTCGGCCGCCGTGGCCAGCAATTGGCCCTCGTCGTCCACGATTCGAATGTGTTCGGCAATCTGCATACGCAGAGTCTGCCGCCCGAAGTGCCCGCGTGCGCAAGTCGATTGATCACACGTCAAGTGGTCATGCGGTCACGTGGTCGCCACCCGGCGCGTGGCGAAGCCGATCGTGGCCGCGACGGCGGCCAGCAGCGCCACGCTCGTCAGCGCCGCGGACAGTGAGAACCAGTCCGCCATGAAGCCGATCGCGGGCGGGCCGAGCAGCATGCCGCCGTAGCCGAGCGTGGACGCGGCCGCGACGCCCGTGGGCCCGGCGAGCGCCCCGGCTCGTTCGATCGCGACGGGGAAGAGGTTCGCGAGGCCGATCCCGGTGATCGCGAAGCCGAGGAGTGCGAGCCACACCGTGGGCGCCAGCGAGCCGAGCAGCATGCCGAACGCGCCGGTCAGGCCGCCGGCCACCAGCGTGCGGGTCCTGCCGAGCCGTTCGAGCAGGGCCGTGCCGGTGAGCCGGCCGATCGTCATGGCGAACGCGAAGCAGGAGTAGCTGGCCGCCGCGATGCCGGGGTGGGCGTGCAGATCCTGCTCCATGTGCAGCGCGCTCCAGTCGGCAAGCGCCCCTTCGCCGTACGCCGTGCAGAGCGCGATGAGGCCGAAGACCAGGACGAGGAGGCGGGTGCGGCTGTCGATGCGGGGGCGCGTCCGGTCGCGGGTGTTGTCGGGCGAGGTCGCGTGTTCGTGCTCGTTCTCGGGCCTGCGGTCCACGGAGCCCGGCGCCGAGTGGCGCAGCAGCGTCGGGGCGGCGCACGCCGTGACGACCAGGCCGATCGCGGCGATCGCCATCAGGTGCTTGGTGGGTGTCAGGTGCGCCGCGACCAGTCCGCCGAGGCCCGAGCCGACCATGCCGCCGAGGCTGAACGCGGCGTGGAAGCTGGGCATGATCGGCCTGCCGAGGGCGCCGACCAGATCGACGGCGGCGCTGTTCATCGCCACGTTGATGCCGCCGTACGCCGCCCCGAACGCCAGCAGGACGAGGCCGAGCGTGAGGGGTGAGTGCGTGAGCGGCGGCAGGATCACGGTCAGCGGGAGCAGCACCCCGCACGCGACGGTCACCGCGTGCGAGCCGAAGCGCCGGCAAAGCCGCCCGGTCAGCATCATCGTGATGACGGCGCCGGCCGAGACGCCGAGCAGCGCGAGGCCGAGGCCGCTCGCGGACGCCCCGGTCTGCTCCTTGACGGCGGGGATGCGCACCACCCAGCCGGCGAAGACGAAGCCGTCGAGCGCGAAGAACGCGGTGATGGCCAGGCGCAGCCGGGCCAGGGACGCGGCGCGGGGGTCGTCGGCGCTGACGGACCCGAGTTTGTTTAGTAGCGGCACAAAGTCAGGTTAGAGCGGGACTCCGTGGCCGAACAAGGGGGTTGTCCGCAGATGTGTGTAGGTCACACGGTGAGCACCCGCACCCCCGCCTCCTCGAACCGCCCCAGCGTCGCCGCGTCCGCCGCCGTGTCCGTGACGAGGATGTCCACCTGTGCCACGTCGCAGATCCGCGCGAATGCCCGGTGTCCCAACTTGCTGGAGTCGGCCGCGACCACCACGCGCTCCGCCCGCTCGCACAGCATCCGGTTGATCGCCGCCTCCGCCTCGTCGTGCGCGGACGCGCCGTGCGTGACGTCGAGGCCGACGACGCCGAGCACCGCCGTGTCCAGTGTGACCTGGCCGAGCACGCCGTCGGCGAGCGGGCCGATCAACTCGTACGACTGCGGGCGCGCGACCCCGCCGGTGAGCACGATCTTGAACTGGGGCCGCACCGCGAGTTCGTTGGCGATATTGAGCGCGTTCGTGACGATCGTCAGGGCGGGCGTCCCGGAGGCGAAGTCGGGCCGGGCGGCGAGCGCCCGCGCCACCTCCGTCGTCGTCGTGCCGCCGGTGAGGCCGACCGCCTCGCCCGGGGTGAGGAGTTCGGCGACGGCCTTGGCGATGCGCTGCTTCTCGGCGGCGCCGAGCGCCGACTTGTAGCGCAGCGGGAGTTCGTAGCTGACGCCGTGCACGACGGCGCCGCCGCGGGTGCGCACCAGCATCTGCTGCTCGGCGAGCCCGTCGAAGTCGCGGCGGATGGTCGCGGCCGAGACGCCGAGCTCGCTCGCCGCGTCCTCCACATCCAGGCGCCCGCGCTCGACGAGCAGTTCCAGGAGTGACTTCCAGCGGGCGTCGCGGGACATCGGCGGCTCCAACTCCTCGTTCGGTTCGGTGGCACGACCTTAACTGGCATGCGCACTAATGCTTGATTGTGCGCGAAAGCTGGCTATATCTTGCAGGAACACGCAATCAGTGAGCGCGCCCCCAGAGGCGTGACCAACCGCGGAGTGGGGGCACGGCATGAGCAACGTCCACAAGGAAAGCCACGTCGAGAACGAACTGAACAGCCAGCCGGAGTGCTGGACGCGGGCCGCGGGGCTCGCCACCCGGCACAAGGCGGCGCTGCCCGCCGCGGGGGACCGGGTCGCCATCGTCGGCTGCGGCACCTCGTGGTTCATGGCACAGGCCGCCGCCGCGCTGCGCGAGCAGGCGGGCCACGGCGAGACCGACGCGTTCGCGGCGTCGGAGTTCCCGGCCGGCCGGTCCTACGACCACGTGATCGCGCTGACCCGGTCCGGCACCACCACCGAGGTCCTCGACCTCCTCGCCGCCCACCGGGGCAGGGCCCGCACCACGGCGATCACCGGCGACCCGGCCACCCCGATCGCGGACGCCGCGGACGACCTGGTCGTCCTCGACTTCGCCGACGAACAGTCGGTCGTCCAGACCCGCTTCGCCACCACCGCCCTCACGCTGCTCCGCGCGCACCTGGGCCTGCACCCCGAGCAGGCGGTCGCCGACGCGCGCACGGCGCTCGCGGAGCCGCTGCCCGAAGGCCTCGTGGACTGCGAGCAGTTCACCTTCCTCGGCCGCGGCTGGACGGTCGGCCTCGCGAACGAGGCGGCGCTGAAGATGCGCGAGGCGTCCCTGTCGTGGACCGAGGCGTACCCGGCGATGGAGTACCGCCACGGACCCATCAGCATCACCACCTCCGGCACCGCGACGTGGATGCTCGGCGAGGCGCCCGAGGGCCTTGCCGAGCAGGTCGCCGCGACCGGCGGGCTCTGGATCGAGGGCCGTCTCGACCCGCTGGCCGAACTGGTCCGCGCCCAGCGCCTCGCGGTCGCCGTCGCGGCGCGCAGGGAGCTGGACCCGGACCGCCCGCGCCACCTCACTCGCTCGGTGATCCTCGACGCCAACTGACCTGCCCGGTCCAGGACTTGAGAAGGGAGGGGCAGTGCCCCTCGCAGCAACAGGGACCCTCGTCGGCGCGGCGGCGGCCCGGCACGGCGCCGTGGCCGCGTTCAACGTGATCACCCTCGAACACATCGAGGCGGTCGTCGCGGGCGCCGAAGCGGCAGACGCCCCCGTCATCCTCCAGATCAGCGAGAACGCCGTCCGCTACCGCTACGGCCGCCTCCTGCCGCTGGCCCGCGCCGCGGTCGCGGCGGCCGAGGGCGCGCGCGTCGACGTGGGCCTGCACCTGGACCACGTACAGAGCGACGAGCTCCTTCGGCAGGCCGCCGACGCCGGGTTCGGTTCGGTGATGTACGACGCCGCGCGCCTGCCCTACGACGAGAACCTCGCCACGACCCGCGCCGCCGCGGACTGGGGCCATGCCAACGGGCTGTGGGTGGAGGCGGAGTTGGGCCAGGTCGGTGGCAAGGACGGGGCGGCGCCGCTGGACGCGCACGCGCCCGGCGCCCGCACCGACCCCGGCGAGGCCCGCGCCTACGTCACCGGCACGGGCGTGGACGCGCTCGCCGTCGCGGTCGGCTCCTCGCACGCCATGACCACCCGCACGGCGTCCCTCGACCACGACCTGCTGAAAAGGCTCGCCGGCGGCCTCGACGTGCCGCTGGTGCTGCACGGCTCGTCCGGCGTGCCCGACGACGAGCTGGCGGCGGCCGTCCGCGGCGGGATCGCCAAGGTCAACGTGGGCACGGCTCTGAACATCGCGATGACCACGGCCATCCGCGAGTTCCTCACCGCCCACCCGGAAGCGGTCGACTCGCGCAAGTACCTCGGGGTGGCGCGCGAGGCGATGGTGCGCACCGTCAGCGAACTCATCGGGGTGGTGCGCGGCTGAAGGGGCCGCCTCACGGCCGCCAGTAGATGGACTTGACCCAGATCGTGGCGAGCGCGTCGATGGCGCGCTCCTCGTCCGCCGCGGTCCCGCTGTCGCCGTGCTCCATCCAGATGTAGCAGGAGTGCTCCAGCATGGCCGAAAGGGCCGACGCCGTCAGTTGGGGGTCGGACCCGGGGCAGTACCCGTCCTGCTGCGCCCGCCGGATCTCGGCCGCGATCATCCCGGTGCCCTCGGCGCGGATCGCCAGCCACCGGTCGCGGAACTCCTCCTCCAGCATCGACGCCTGGAACACCCCGACGAGTTCACCGCGGTGCCTGCGGTACGTGTGCCAGAACGCGCCCACCGCCTCGCGCAGCGCCTCCTGGGGTGCGAGGCCCGCGCGGTAGGGGCGCTTCGTGAGCTCGGAGGCCTCGTGGTGGAAGTCCTCGGCGAGCGCCGCCAGCAGGTCGGCCTTGGTGTCGTAGTAGTTGTAGAACGACGCCACCGACTTGCCGGCCTCGGCCGCGATGTCGCTGATCCGGGAGTTGAGATAGCCGTCCCTGGCGAACACGGTCCGGGCCGCGGCGCGGAACGCCTCGTCCGTCTCCCGCCCCTTCCGGGTCGCCTTCGTCGCGCGCTCGGCACCCGGCCGGGCCGTGGTCGTCGCCTTGCGCGCGGGCCTGACGGTGTGTCTGCGCATGCTGCTGCCTCCCCCTCTCGCCGTCGCGATGCTATCCGGTCGGTGATCGGCGCCGACCCGCAGCGTGGGGTGCGCCCGGGGGCGCTGGTGGGGTACTTGCCCGGAAAAGTGTCGCAGTTGTACGTATAACTGCGACACTTTTCCGGGCAGGTACCGGTCTCAGCGGGCCCCGCCGACCCCGAACCCGCGGTCATGACACCCGGCGAGCGTGCCCCGCCCAGAACGGCTCCCGCAACGGCCCCTTCAGCACCTTGCCCGTGGCGTTGCGCGGGAGGTGTGCGGCGACCGTGATTCCGGTCGGCGTCTTGAAGTGGGCCAGCCGTTCCCGCGCCCAGGCGAGGAACGGCTCGGGCGCGAACCCGCCCTCCCCGTCGTCGGGAACGACCACCGCGTGCACCGTCTCGCCCCAGCGCGGATGCGGAACGCCGATGACCGCGACCTCGCGGACCGCGGGATGCGCCGCGAGCACCGCCTCAACCTCCGCCGGGTACACGTTCTCGCCGCCGGACACGATCATGTCCTTGAGCCGGTCGACGAGCGTGAGGTAGCCCTCGTCGTCGATCGCCCCGATGTCCCCGGTGCGGTAGAAGCCGTCGGCGGTGAGCACCTGGCGGGTGGCGTCCGGATCGTTCCAGTAGCCGGGGAAGGGGGCCGCCCCGCGCACCTGGACCTCGTCGTGCTCGCCGAGCCGTATCTCCCAGCCCAGGGAGGGGCGGCCCGCCGTGGCGAGGCGCCCGCGGGACACGTCGTGGTCGGCGGGCGCCAGCGAGCTGATCGGCAGCGGTCCCGTCTCGGTGCTCGCGTATGCCTGCCGGAACCGGCAGCCCAGCGTGGTGACGGCCCGCTCCAGTACCTCGGGCCGGATGGCCGACGCTCCGTACACCACCTCGACCAGGGCGGACAGGTCGGGCGGTGTCGCGCGCGAGGCCACCTCCGCCGTCACCGCGTCCACCAACGTCGGTACGAGCTGGGTGAGTTGGACACGGCGGGCGGACAGTTCGTCCACGAACCGGGACGCCACGAAGCCGTCCAGCAGATGCAGATGGCCGCCGGTGAACAGGGCGTAGCCCAGATTGACGAGCCCCGCGACATGGAACAGCGGCAGGGCGCTCAGGTGGCGGGCGCCCGGCACGGCCTCCGGCACCTCCAGGGACATGAAGGTGGCCGCCGAGGTCAGCATCTCGTGTGTGACCGGTACGAGTTTGGGCCGCCCTGTCGTGCCGCTGGTGTGCAGCAGCGCGCAGGGGGCGGAGGTCAGCATGCGTTCGTGGGGACGTACGGGGGCCGTCGACCCGGCCGGAGTGTCCAGTGCCAGCGGGAGAACTACGCCGCCGAACCCGTCCACGTCGCCCATGAGTTGGGAACCCGCCTTGTCCGCTACGACATGACGCGGCTTCATCACATCGAGCAGCACGGCCACTTCAGGTGCCGCGAGCCGCCAGTTCACCGGTGCGGGCAGCGCCCCCGCGCGGAGCAGGCCGAAGAGCGTGACCGCCCACTCGACCCTGTTGTGCGCGAGCAGCGGGACCACGTCCCCCGGCGCCACCCCGGCCGCCGCCAGGCGCGCCGCCTCGCGCTCCACCGCGTCCGCCAGCTCCGCGTAACCGAGTTCACGGCCCCGGTCGTCGCTGAGCGCGACCCGGTCGGCGTCGTGCGCGGCGCGCCAGTCCAGTACGTGCTGCCAGGCCGGCACCGGGTCAGCCGGCGGTGGCCGGGGTGGCCGGGGTGGCCGGGGTGACCCGGTCGGCCGCGGTCATCGGCGTGTGGGCGACATCGCCGGGTGCACCCATCTCCCGGCGCCAGCAGGCGAATTCGAGCAGGATGCCGTCCGGATCCTGGAAGTAGAAGGACCGCACGAAGACGCCGTCGTGCAGCTTCTCGGCGTACCCGTCCTCGCTGTCGTCGTGGTCGATGACCGGGCTGACCCGGACGCCGTCCTCCTTGAGCTTGGCGCGGTACTCCAGGAACCGCTCCTCGGGGACGTTGATCGCGACGTGGTTCATGGTGCCGACCGCCGAGGTCCACTCGCCGATGCCCGGCACGGTCACCGGCCGGGACACCCCCGGCACCGCGTCGGGCGCGTCGGCGAACCAGAAGAACGCCAGCGCGTTGCCGCCGCCCATGTCGAAGAAGAAGTGCTGCCCGGCGCCGCCGGGGAACTCGATCGTCTTGATCAGGCGCATGCCGAGGACTCGTGTGTAGAAGTCCACCGTGCGCTCCATGTCCGCGCACACCAGGGCGAGATGGTTGACCCCGCCCAACTCGTACTTCGGGTTCCGCCATGTCATGGGCCGGACCTCCCTGTCGTCGACCGGTGAATCCTGTTCTGAATCTAAACTCAGATTCAGAACTGCGCTAGGGTGCCGACGCATCAGCCGTTCTTGTCAGCCGTTCTCGTCAGAGGAGGCAGCGCAGTGCAGGAAATCACCAGGGAATTCGTCGGGTTGGCATCGCCGCTGGTGGGGCGCGCAGGGGCGGGAGGCCACCCCTGTCAGGGCATCTACCACCGCCCCAAGGGACACCGGCCGACCACCGCGTTCATCGCCACCCACTACAACGTGGACTTCTCCGAGCACTACTTGGCCTCGTATCTCGCCGAGCGCGGCTACGGCTTTCTCGGCTGGAACACCCGCTTCCGAGGGAACGAGCCGTACTTCCTTCTCGACCACGCGCTGGCGGAGATCGGCGTCGGGGTGCGCTGGCTGAAGGAGGTCGCCGGCGTCGAGCGTGTCGTCCTGCTCGGCAACTCCGGCGGCGGCTCCCTGATGGCGGCCTACCAGTCGCAGGCGGTCGAGCCGAACGTGCTTCCCACGGCGGGCGCCCGCCCAGTGGAGGCCATCCAACACCTCGACGAGGGCGACCTGTTCGTGGCCCTCGCCGCGCACTCCGGACGGCCCGAGGTGCTCACGAACTGGATGGACCCCTCGGTCACGGACGAGACCGACGCCCTCTCCGTCGACCCGGACCTCGACCCCTTCGGCCCGCGCAATCCGGCCCCGTACGACGAGGAGTTCCAGCGGCGCTACCGGGCGGCGCAGCGGGCCCGCAACGAGCGGATCACCGACTGGGCACTCGAACGGCTCGACGCGCTGCGTGGCACGCGCGCCCGCGACCAGCTCTTCCAACTCCACCGCACCTGGGCCGACCTGCGGATGATCGACCCGGCCATCGAGCCGTCGGACCGCCGCCCCAACTGGTGCTATCTGGGCGAGCCCGCCCGCGCCAACTACGGCATGTTCGGCATCGGAACGCTCTCCACGCTGCGTACGTGGCTGTCGATGTGGAGCCTGCGCACCTCGCAGTGCATCGCCGCCCCGCACCTGGCCAGGATCACCGTGCCGTCCCTCGTGGTGCACGCCACCGCCGACGCCTGCGTGTACGACAGCGACGCGGACGCGTTGTTCCGCCATCTCGCCGCTCCGGACAAGCGCCTCGAAACCGTCAAGTCCGACCACTACCTCCAGGAGCCGGACGACACCCGGTCCCTGGCCGCCGATCTGGTCGCGAACTGGGTGGCGCAGCGCACGCCGTGACACCACACGCGTACGCAGCCGGATGAAGCCGTACGTAGTCGGATGGAGGCGCACGGATGCAGAGCTGGATCCATGTCCTGGAATGGCGGGCCACCACACGCCCGGACGTTCCCGCACTGATCGACGACCGGGGGACCCGTCTCACCTACGCCGAGCTGCTGGCCGCGGTGGAGCGCCGGGCCGGTGGCTGGGCGCGGGCGGGCGTCGCACCCGGCGACGTGGTCGCGGTGATCGCGCGCAACAGCGCGGACTTCTTCGTCCACTCCTTCGCGCTGATGCGGGTCGGCGCCATCCCGGCCCTTGTCAACTGGCGCCTATCGAAAGGGGAGTTGAGGGGAGTGTTCGAACTTCTCCAGCCGGTGGCCGTCGCCGCCGACGCGGAGTTCGCCGCGCCTCACCACCTCCCCCTGCGCATCCGCATCGGCGGCGGCCCGCTCCCCGAGGGGTGGCGCGACGGCGATTCCCTGGACGCGCCGCCGCCCGCCCGGCCCGTCGAGCGGCTGCGTGGTGACGCCGTCATGGCTCTGGTGCACAGCAGCGGAACCACCGGCAGGCCCAAGGCGGTTCCGCTGCGCCACGGGGCCCTCGTCACCAGCGTCGCCGCCTTCGCCCTGGAGATCGGCGACCAGGTCGCGGGCGCGCGCCACCTGCAACTGATGCCGCTCTTCCACCTGGGCGGCCTCGGCCAGGCCCTCCAAGTGTTCCTCACCGCGGGCACGTTGGTGATCCCCACGGCGTTCCGCCCCGCGGCGGCGATCGACACCGTCGAGCGTGAACGCATCCAGTTCTTCACGGCGGGCCCCTCCATCGTCGACATGCTCGTCGCCGAGGTACGCCGCCGTGACCGCGCCCCCGACCTGTCGAGCCTCGTGGAGATCGCCTACGGTTCCGCACCCATCACCCCGACCTCGCTCCAGGCGGCCCTTGCCACCTTCGGCTGCCGGTTCCGGCAGATCTACGGCAATACCGAGAGCCAGAGCATGATCAGCCTGCTGGCGCCCGAGGACCACCAGCCGGACAACCCGCGCCTGGCCACGGCGGGGCGGGTCTCCTTCGGCTGGGAGGTCGCGATCGTCGGCCCGGACGGGCGGCCGGTGGCCACGGACACCCCCGGCGAGCTCCTGATCCGCGGCGACTGCCTGTTCAACGGCTACTGGAACGCCCCGGAGACCACCGCCGAGGCCTTCACGGACGGCGGCTGGTACCGCACAGGCGACATCGCCCGGCTCGACGCCGACCGCTACCTGACCATCCTGGACCGGGCCACCGACATGATCATCACGGGCGAGGAGAACGTCTACCCGGCGGAGGTCGAGGCGGTCCTCGCGCGCCATCCCGACGTCGCGGAGGCCGCCGTGGTGGGCCGCCCCGACGCCCGCTGGGGCGAGGCCGTGCACGCCGTCGTCGTACCGGCCGAGGGGCGGACACCGACGGCGGAGGACCTGGTCGCCTTCACCCGTGAGCACCTGGCCCACTTCAAGTGTCCCCGCAGCGTCGAGTTCACCGCGGAACTGCCCCGCACCACGACCGGCAAGGTACTCAAGCGCGAGCTGCGCAGCCGCCGCACCACCCAGCCCTCCTGAGGAGTGCCCATGGACGACCAGCTCATCGACCAGCTCATCGACAGGTTCTTCGCCGCCATCGAAGCCGGCGACATCGACACCGTCCGCTCCCTGTACGCGCCGCACGCGGTCATCTGGCACAACGACGACCTCGTGGAACAGTCCGTGGAGGACAACCTCAAGGTACTGAGGGGCCTGCACCGCACGGTCGCCGACCTCCGCTACGAGATCGTGCGGCGCGCCCGTCTCGACGACGGCGTCCTCCAACAGCACGTCCTGCACGGCACGTTGCCCGGAGGCGCCGCGGTGACGCTGCACGCCGCCATGTACGTACGGATCAAGGACGGCCGGATCAGCCGCATCGACGAGTACCTGGACTCCGCCCACCGCGCCACCATCCGAGCGGCACGGGAGGCCCACTCCGGCTGACCCGACCGGGCGTCACAGTCACAGGCCGCGCACCAGTCCGCCGTCGACGCGCAGCGCCGTTCCCGTGATGTACGAGGCGGGCGCCGAGCACAGGAACGCGGCCGCGGCGCCGAACTCGGCGGGTTCGCCGTAGCGGCCCGCCGGGATCGTGCCCCGCGACTCCGCCGCGACCTCCTCGGGGGTGCGCCCGAGCCGTGCGGCCTTGGCGGCGTCCAGCTCCGCCACCCGCGCGGTGCCGATGCGCCCCGGCAGCAGGAGGTTCACGGTCACGCCGTCCGCCGCCACCTCCGCCGCGAGGGTCTTGAGGTGGGCGGCGAGCGCGGCCCGCCCCGCGTTCGACGCGGCGAGCCCGGGCAGTGGCGCGGCGATCCCGCTGGAGCCGACCGCGAGCACCCGCCCCCAGCCGTTCGCGCGCATCGCGGGCAACGTCAGCTCCACGAGCCGCTGTTGGGCCAGGAAGAGGGTGTCGAAGGCGGCCGCGTACGCGTCGCCGCCGGTGTCCGCCGCGGCGCCGGGCGGCGGCCCCGGACCATTGAGCACCACGATGTCCGGCGCCCCGAACGCCTCGCGCGCCGCGTCGACGAGCCGCTGTGGCCCCTCCGGCGTCCGCAGATCCACGGCGACGCCGACGGCCTCCGGCAGCCCGGCGGCGACCTCGGCCGCCTGCTCGCCCCGCCGCCCGCTCACCACGACCCGGGCGCCCTCGGCGGCGAGCGCCTCGGCGACGGCGCGGCCGAGGCCGCCGGTGGAGGCGGCGACGAGGGCGACACGCCCCTTGATCCCGAAGTCCATTCAGCGCACCTCCGCCAGTCGGCCCGCGCGGCGATGGCCGCGCGGGCGTTGTGCTGTGCCGTGTCCGGGCCCGGTGGTCGGCGCGGTGCCGAATGTGCTCGGGCCCTGCCTCACGATCCCCATCAGCGCACTTCCTCCCCCGAGGCCAACGCGCCCGGCGTGGCCGCCAGATGCCGGTCCAGTTGCGGGCCCAGCGCCGCCGGCATCGTGGGCGCCGGTGGCCGCACCCCGGACGCCTCGATCAGGCCCCGGCGGCGTATCGCCTCCTTGCGGACGGCCAGGCCGATGCCCGCCTGCGCCTCGAAATTGACGAGCGGCAGATACGGCGCGTAGGCCGCGCGTGCCGCCTCGTAGCCGCCGACGCGATACGCCTCGACGCAGGCCAACAGGCCCTCGGGGCAGGAGAATCCGGTCATGGCGCCGGCCGCTCCCGCCGCGAGTTCGTCGAGCAGGCCGAGGCCGCCGAGCCCGCCGAAGACCGGCACGTCGAGCGCCCCGGTCAGCGCGGCGACGGCCGCCGGCGTGGGCGGCGCCTCCGCCTTGACGGCCGCCGCCGAAGGCAACTCCCGTACGACGGTCACGAGATCGGGCGTCGTGATCCGCACGCCGCTGCTCACCGGGTAGTCCTGCACCACGATCGGCGCGCCCGTCGCCTTGTGCACGGCGCCCAGGTGCTCGGTGACCACCTCGGGCCGGGGCGAGTTGACCTGCACCATGAGCGCGGCGAGCCGGTCGCCGAGCGCCGCGCGGATCTGCTCGGCCTCCTCTATGGCGGGCGCCGTGGAGAGCGCGGTGACACCGACGACGAGCGGCAGGTCCACCGCGGCGACGACCGTGTCGAGCACCCGGCGGCGTTCGGCGGCGTCCAGCCGGGCCGCCTCGCCGAAGACGCCGAGCACGGTGAGGCCGCTGGTGCCGATGTCCGCGTAGTGGCGCACGAGACGGGCGAGCGAGGCCTCGTCGACGTCGAGGGAAGGACCCGCGAACGGGGTGGCCACCACACCCCAGACACCGGGCGCAAGGTGATGTGTCATGTCGAGCGCTCCTTTTCGTACGTGGTGGTGTGTCAGCGGCCCGGCCACTGCGGCCTGCGCTTCTCGCGGAAGGCGCGCACACCTTCGGCGCCGTCCTCGCTGTCGAGGGCCGCGGTGAGCGCGGGCAGCCGCATCGCATGGGCCTCGCGGGGCGGCAGATGGCCCGCGCGCTGCACCATCTGCTTGATGGCGCGCAGGGACGTGGGCGCGCAGGCGAGCACGTCGTCCACCCACCGCTCGACCGTCGCGTCCAACTCGCCTTCCGCCGCCACCTCGTTGACCAGGCCCATCCGGTGCAGCTCGGCGGCCGGTGCGCGGCGCCCGGTCAGCAGCAGGCCCATCGCCTGGGTGTGCGGCAGCCGGTGCAGGAGCTGGAACACGCCGCCGTCGAGCGGGATGCGGCCCACGCGCGGTTCGCTGAGGCCGAATTGGGCGTGCTCGGCCGCGATGACGATGTCGCAGCCGAGGACCATCTCCATGCCGCCGCCGAGCGCGTAGCCGTTGACACGGGCGATGACGGGGACGTCGAGCGTGGTGCGCAGGCCGAGGCCGCCGAAGCCGTTCGGGTCGAGGTCGGCCCAGTATTCGAGGCCCGTCTTGGGGGCCGCGTCGGCGGACATGTCGGCGCCCGTGCAGAAGGCACGGGGACCGCCTCCGGTGACGACCACGGCGCGGATGTCGCGGTCGGACTCGATCTCGGACCAGATGTCGTTCAGCCGCGAAGTCGCCTTGGTGTCAAGGGCGTTGAGGACCGCGGGGCGGTCGATGGTGACGCGGGCGAGATGCCCTTCCCGGTCCCGCTCGAAGCGGATCTCGTCGACCGGAGGTGTCTCGGAGGGGGTCGCGCTCATCGCAGGACTCCCTTCTCGCGGAGCAGGGCGATCCGCTCGGCGTCGTAGCCGAGCGACTCCAGGATCTCGTCCCCGTGCTCCCCGAGGCGGGGCGGTACACGGCGGACCGTCGCCTCGGCCGCCGACAGCTTGATGGGCGCGTTGAGCGCGCGGATCGTGCCGGCCACCGGGTGCCGCATCTCGACGATCATCTCGTTGACGGCGGTCTGCTCGTCGGCGAGCGCGTCGGCGAGGCTGCGCACCGGGGCGCACAGGATGTCCTGCTCCTCCAGGCGCTTGACCCAGTACTCGGTGGACCGCTCCGCGACCGCCGCGCGGAAGATCTCCTGGAGTTCGGGTCGAGCCGCGAACTGCTGGTCGAGCGTGGCGAGTTCGGGGCGCAGGGACAGGTCTTCGTCCAGTTCCAGGGCGATGCTGATGTGGTGCAGCGCGTTGTCCCGGAAGCCGCCGACGAAGATGACCGCGCCGTCCGTGGTCGGGAAGACACCGGTCAGCGGCATCGCCGCCCAGTTGATCTCGGACCCCCTGTTGAGCTGTTGACAGGCCTCCTGCATCTGCATGTGCAGCATCGAGTCGTACATCGACACCTCGACCCGCTGCCCCTCTCCCGTGCGGTCGCGGTGCAGCAGCGCGAGCAGGATGCCCTGGAGCAGATGCATGCCGGTGGTGTAGTCGCAGAGCGTGGTGGCGTACAGGCCGACCGGGTCGTCGTCGGCGGGCCTGCGGCACATCACCCCGCTGAAGGCCTGCGCGACGGCGTCCTGGCCGCCCTTGTGCGCGTACGGTCCCGAGCTGCCGAAGCCGGTGCCGCACGCCCAGATCACGCGCGGATTCAGGGACTTGAGGTCCTCGTAGCCGAGGCCCAGTCGTTCCATGACGCCCGCGCGGAAGTTGGAGACGACGACATCGGCCGTGCGTGCCAGCTCGCGGACCGCCGCGAGGCCCTCCTCGGTGCGGGTGTCGAGGGCGATGCTGCGCTTGTTCCGGTTGATCGACAGGAAGATCGGGTTGTCGAGCCCGGCCTCGTCCGGGATGGACGTGCGGGAGATGTCACCGGTCCCCGGACGCTCGACCTTGATGACGTCGGCGCCATAGTCGCCCAGCAGTTGGGTCGCCGAAGGGCCCATGAAGACCTGCGTGAAGTCGAGGACGGTGACACCCGTGAGCGGCTGGGTGGTGGTCATACGAGGGCCTCCTGAGAAGGCTGCGAGGACGGTGCGGTGGTGGCGGCGGTGGCGTTCTCGGCGGGTACGTCGCCGGGGTCGGCCCCCTGGTCGCGCATCCGGCGCTGGATCACGGCCGGGTCCACATCGCGTACGAGCACACCCTGCTCGACGGCGGTGGCCGCGGCGATGCCCGCCGCCTGCCCCATCGCCATGCACGGCGGGATCTCCCGCGACATCTTCTGCGCGTCGGGGGTGGCCGAATAGTGCCGGCCCGCCACGACCAACTGGTCGACGCCGCGCGGCAGAAGCGACCGGTACGGGTAGTAGTAGTCGCGCCCGCGGGCCACGGAGTCCGTGAAGTGCTGGCGCGCCGTGATGTCGTCCTTCGTCATGACGTACTCGCCTTCCAGGAGGCGGGTCTGACGTACGCCCATCTGCTCGGCGACGTCCAGCAGGTACGCCTTCTCGAAGCCGGGCAGCTCCTGGCGGATGGTGTCGAGGGCGGTCGCGATCCGGTCCCGCGCCTCGAACTCGGCCTCGGTGAGGGAGACCGGGTCGGTGCCGTCGAAGCCGGTCATGTGGGGGCAGTTGCACCACACCACGCCGGGGATCGGTGTCTTGAGCCACCACAGTTCCCAGGCGCCGCCCAGCATCCGCTTGATCTTGCGGTTGATGGCGCGGACCTCGCGCGGATGCTCCTGCTCGTAGCGCTCGGCGGCGTCGGTGTCGATGCCGCCGAGCCGGAAGACGAGGGTGGTGAGATAGCTGCCCAGGGTGTGGGCGGCGCCGGCGCGGGAGGCGACATCGATGTCTCCGGTGGTGTCGATGACGACATCACCCATGACCGCCTGCGGCCCCGACTTGGTCTCGCAGACGACGCCCTTGAGCACGCCGTCCTGGACGATCGGCCGGGAGAACCAGCTGTGCAGCCGCAGCGTGACACCGCTCTCGCGCACCAGGTCGTTGGAGACCCGCTTCCAGCCGTCCGGGTCGAACGCGACGGCGTAGCAGATGGGCTTGGGGTTGGTGTGCTGGTGGAAGTCGAAGGAACCCCAGCGGCCCCACTTGGCCCACATCTCGGGTGAGGAGTAGCGGTCCTCGACGGGCGGATAGACGGCGAGGCCGAGCTTGGCCATCCGCTCCACGTACTCGTCGACGACGCCGGTCACGGTGATCTCGTCGCCGTTGATCATGTCGTCGAGCACCAGGACCATGCCGCCGGACGCGAGCCCGCCGAGCGCCGCATAGCGTTCGAGCAGCGTGACACTCGCGCCGGTCCGCGCGGCGGCGACAGCGGCGCTGACACCGGCCGGGCCGCCGCCCACGACGACGACGTCGGAGCGCTGGACGACGGGGGCCTCGACCGCTTCGAGTGCGATGCGGTCGCCCGTCAGGGCAGGGGGAGCTACAGGCACAGCGATGTCCTTACGTTGAGGGTGGTGGCCGCGGTCAGTCGCCGGCGCGGACCGCGCCGCGGGCGAAGGCGAGCCGGTAGAGCAGCACACTGAGCAGGCACAGGACGGCCACGTACACCGGGAACGCGGCGGCCGCGCCGTGGTCCTGGAACCACAGCAGGACGTAGGGCGCGGTGCCGCCGAAGCCCGCGACGCCGACGGCGTAGCCGATCCCGACGCCGGTGACCCGGCAGTGCATGGGCATGAGCGTGGCGGCGACCGTGTTGTACAGGCCCATCGTGAACGCGAGGACGGGCGCGCCGAGCAGCATCACCACGGTGAACCGGGTGAGTCCGGGGCCCTGGTACACGAGGACGATGAAGACGAGCGCGGCCGTGGCGAGCCGCGAGATCCAGAACGTACGGGAGATCCGCGAGCGGTCGGCGATCCGCCCCACCAGCGGGTACAGACACCCGACCAGGACTCCGGAGAGCGTGGTGATCGCGAAGACGGCCGAGCTGTCCTCGTGGTGGGTGGTGCGGGCCAGGTTGGGCAGTCCCGTGGTCCAGGTGTAGTTGATGGCCTGGGCGCCCGCGACGACGAACACGATGGTGAGCAGGGCGAGTTTGCGTCGGGCGAGCTCGGCCCACGGTCCCGCGGGCGCCGCGTCCTCGGCATCGTCCTTGGTGTCCGTGTCGTCATGGGGGCTCTCCAGCGTCTCCGGGAGCGCCCTGCGCAGCCACAGGAAGACACCTCCGGCGAGCGCGCCGATGGCGAAGGGGATGCGCCAGCCCCAGGAGTCGAGCGCGTCCTGGCTCATCACCGAGCTGACGCCGAAGCACACCAACGACGCGCCCACGATGCCCACTTGGACGTACATGCCCATGATCGCGCCGAACCGTGCGGTGTGTCCTTCGGGGGCGAGTTCCACGGCGTACGTGGAGTTGAGCGGGGCCTCGATGCCGGTGGACACGCCCTGCACGATGCGGCACAGGAGGAGGATCACGCCCGCCCAGGTGCCGATCGCGGCGTGGGTGGGGGTCACGGTGATGACCAGGCTGGTCGACACCATCGAGCCGATCGAGAAGAGCATCACGCCCTTGCGTCCCGCCCGGTCGGCGATCCGGCCGAAGACGACGGCGCCGAGCGGGCGCGCCGCGAAGCCGACGGCGAAGACGGCGAGCGCGGACATCGTGGAGGACAGGGGATTGGAGGAGGGGAAGAACTGCGGGCCTATGGAGGAGGCGAGCAGGCCGTAGACCATCCAGTCGTACCACTCGACGGCGTTTCCGCCGCCGAGGGCGAGCAGGGCACGACGGGTGGAGACCGGCACACGGGCAGGGGATCTCTGCAAAAGCGATGCCATCAGGCACCTCGCTGGTCGAGGATCGGGCGTGCGCGGATGACGGGCGCGCGCTGCGGTGTGCGCGTCCGGTGGGGTGTGTTCTGCTATCGGGTTCGAAGAGGGGCGGGACTCACCAGGTGGGCGGGGTGATCACCCAGACCGAACTGGCCGGTTCGTCACCGGGGTTGGCGTACCAGTGCGGCACGCTGCTGGAGTACGTGATGGAGTCGCCGGGGTACAGGCGGTGCCGGACGCCGTCGAGGTAGACGTCCTTGACGCCGCTCAGCACGATGCCGAACTCCTCGCCGTTGTGCCGGAACGGGGTGTCGCTCGTGTCGTGTCCCGGCTCGGTCTCCACCCAGATGGATTCGAGTGCCCCGCTCAGGGTCGGCGTGAGCAACTCGTAGCGCGCGCCGGTCAGTTCGGCGGCGCCGTGGAAGTCGAGGACCCGCCGCTCGTCGTGGCGCACCACGGGCGAGACCTGGTCCGCCAGGTGGAAGAGGCGGCCGATGGGGATGTCCAGGCCGTGCGCGATCTGGGCGAGCGTGGCGAAGGACGGGTTGCCCTTGCCCCGCTCGACCTGGCTGATGAGGCCGACGCTGACACCGGCCGCCTTGCTGAGCGTGTCCAGAGTGAGTCCCGCCTGCTTGCGGGCCGCCCTGACCTGAAGTCCCACGGTGGCGACGAGGGCGTCCACATCGGGCTTGGCCTCACTCATGGACGTACCTGCCTCTGCCGGGTCGGGCGTCCCCGCGCGGTGCGGACACCGACGGGCTCTACGACGATTCAACTGCACGACGCCGCGCCCGACAAGGGGCATGTTGAAATTCTTCAGGATGATGAAAAGGGGAGAGGTGAGGGAGAGGCTGGGCCGAGGGGCCCCGCCCGTGCCTCAGTCCAGCGCACCCCCGTGGTACTGAACCCCCGGGTTCCACAGCAGGAATCCCTTGATGCCGTCGGAGCGGGCCGCGTCGAGTTGGGCGCGGACCTCCTTGTCGCCGTAGGAGACACCGAGGGAGAAGTCCTGGATCCAGGGGACGATCTGCGCGTCGGTGTGCCGGGTCTTCTTCGCGAAGGCCGCGAGGGAGCGCTTGGTGATCGGGTACGGGTGGGAGTTGGGGTCGGAGACGCCGTACTCGCCCTTCGCCCAGTGCGAGGGGTAGATCATCGGCGCGATGTAGTCGGCCTCCTGCGCGAGCAGGCCGACGTCCTGGGCGATCTCCTTCGGCCGGTCGACGGCGATGCCGAACACCGAGACACCGAGGAACGCGTTGTGCTTGCGGACGGCGGCACGGGTCTCGCCGACGACATCGGCGACGGACCGCTCGGGCGTGGTGTCACCGAGGCCCGGGAAGGACATCTTGCGGATCGGACCGTCGGGGCGGCGGATGTAGTCGTAGAGGATGTCGTCGAAGCCCAGCTTCGCGGCCTCCGCGGCCAGGTCGATGTTGTACTGCCTGACCTCCTTGTTCGCGAAGTTGGTGAACGACAACTGGCCGTAGCTGCCACCGTTGTAGGCACCCCCGCCCGGGGTTCGCACCACACGGTCGCGGTGCCCGGACTTCCACGACTTGGTGGCGAGGATCGGATCGCGGAAGGCGACGATGCGGCCGACGACCGTGCCGCCCGCGGCGTGGATCTCCTTGATGGCCTTCTTCGCGTCGTAATAGCCCTTGGCGGCGCCGACGCTCTTCGCCAGCGGCACCTTCGAGGCGTAGCCGATCTCGCCGAGCTCGTCCTTGATGTCGAGCTGCACGGCGTTGATCTTCTTCTGCTTCAGCAGCTTCATGACCGGTTTGCGCAGCGCGTCGGAGGCCCAGCCCTGGGCGCTGACGTGCACGGCCCGCAACAGTGGCCGGTGCACGGTGAGTTCGGCCTCGTGGCGGGCTGTGTTGCCCGCGGCGTCGGTCGCGGTGACCGTCGTACGTCCCGGTGGACGCGGGAGCCGGACCGCGAAGGCGCCGTCCTTCGCGGGCTTCGCCGTGCGCCCCGCGACGGTTATCTTCCGCGCGCCGGCCGCCGTGCCCCTGACGGTGACGGGCTCGCGGAAGCCGTCCGCCTTGGTGTCGGCCACCTTGAGGCGGGGTGCCTCGGTGTCGACGGTCAGTTTTCGGACGACCTCGGTGTCACCGGTGGGCCAGGAACCGGGCTGGGTGACACGCAGTTCGTGCGTGCCGTCCTTGACGTCCCCCAGGCCGACGGAGAGGGCGCTGGCGCTGCCGTGCGCCGCCCGCGTCCGCAGGGGCTTGCCGTCGAGGGTGACCTTGGCGCCCTTGAGTTCGTCGCCTTCGCCGCCGGTGACCTCGAACTCCCCTGTGCGCAGGAGCTGCGCGCCCAGCTTGCCGTCGTTCGGCAGGCCGACGAGGTTCAGCGTCGTTCCGTGTGCGGCACGTAGCGAGAGTGTGCCGCCTATGGCGAGAACCAGTGCGAGCAGTACGCAGACGAGGATGACCGGCCGTCTGCGCGGGAAGCCCGCCGGGGAAGCGCTGGCCGCAGGGTCGGAAGCGGAACCGGATGTGCGGGAGGTGGGGGAGCGGAGCCAGTTCTTCCAGTCGAGCCGCATCAGCAGATCCTCCAGGAGGTCTCGTGCGTCGTGGTCTACTGCGTCTACCTCGTGTTCACCGTCTACTTCGTGTTCACCGATCCGGCACAACTGCCGTATCCGCGCTGGTCCTTGCGATGGCCGCGGTCTCCTGTGGCGGTACCGGGAGCGATGCGCCGAATGACGGGACCAAGACTCCGCAGTCCGCCGGTGACCGGCAGGCTTCCCGTTCCCCGACGCCCGGACACCCTTCCGGGGCAGCGAAACCGGCCAAACCTCCGGCGCCCGACAAGGTCCATGCCAATGAGCTGGGCGCCGTGCCCGTGCTCATGTACCACCAGATTCTCAACCGCCCCAAGAGCGCGTACGACCGGACACCCGAGGACCTCCGCGCCGAACTGGAACGCCTCGTGCGCGAGGGGTACGTGCCCGTGACGGCGGGCGACTACGAGACGGGGCACATCGACATCCCGGCCGGCGCCCACCCGGTCGTCCTCACCTTCGACGACTCCACCGACAGCCAGCTCCGCCTCGGCGCCGACGGGCAACCCACCAAGAACTCCGCGATCGGCGTCCTGCGCGCCGTCGCCCGCGACCATCCGCGCTTCAAGGCCCGCGCCACCCTCTTCGTGAACGGCGACGCCTTCGCCGCCACCGGCCAGAAGAAGGCCCTGACCTGGCTGAAGAAGAACGGCTTCGAGATCGGCAACCACACCCTCGACCACGCCAACCTCGCGCAGAGCGGCACCGCCAAGGCGCGCGCCCAGATCGCCGAGGGCCAGCGCTCCATCGTGCGCGACGTCCCCGGCACGGACGTCCGCTCCCTCGCCCTCCCGTACGGCATCCAGCCCGAACCCGCCGACCTCGCCCTCACCGGCAGCGCGTCCGGCACGGCGTACAAGAACCGGGGCGTCTACCTCGTCGGCGCGAACCCGGCCCCCTCCCCGTACGCGGACTCCTTCGACCCGGCCGCGATCCCGCGCATCCGCTCGGCGCCCGCCAAGGGCAAGGACGCGAACTACAGCTCCGCACACTGGCTCGGCCAACTGTCCGCGGGGAAGCTCGCGCGCTACACGTCCGACGGCGACCCGGACCACGTCTCGTACCCGAAGGACACGGGAGCGCGGCCGGGGAAGACGGCGCCGAAGGGAGACCTCCGACCGTACTGAGCCGCGCACCGCACCGAGCCGCACGGGCCCGGTGTCTTCGGGAACACCGGATCACGTGTCTTCGGGAACACTGGAACCCATGAACGAACTGTTCGCCCGCGACCGCAAGGAGCTCGCCCCAGGCGCCGTCCACGTCCCCGACTGGCTCGACGAGAACGAACAGCGGCACCTGGTCGAGCTGTGCCGCACGTGGGCACGCCCACCCGCGGGCCTGCGCGATGTGCGGCTGCCGGGCGGGGGCCGGATGAGCGTGCGGCAGTTCGGACTCGGCTGGCACTGGTACCCGTACGGATACGCGCGCACCGCCGTCGACGGCGACGGGGAGCCGGTGAAGCCGATGCCGGACGAGCTGGCGGCGCTCGGCCGACGGGCCGTCGCGGCGGCCTACGGCGACGGACACGGCACCGACCCCTACGACATCGCCCTGATCAACTACTACGACACCGACGCCCACATGGGCATGCACAAGGACCGCGACGAGAGATCGGCGGCGCCGGTGGTGTCCCTGAGCCTCGGTGACACCTGCGTCTTCCGGTTCGGCAACACCGAGACCCGTACGAAGCCGTACGCGGACGTCGAGTTGCGCAGCGGGGATCTGTTCGTCTTCGGCGGCGACTCGCGGTTCGCCTACCACGGGGTGCCGAGGACCGAGCCGGGGACGGCGCCGCCCGGGCTCGGCCTGAGCGGGCGGCTCAACATCACGTTGCGGGTCAGCGGCTTGTAGGGAGGGTGGGCGCACGGATCGGCGGCGGGGCGTTCAGCGGCTACCATTCCTGAGCGTGATCAGGGCGAGGAGTTGCTGATGGGCGGCGGCAAGGCGGCCTCCGGGACCGGGGGCCATACGGCGGGCGATGCGGCCGGGCGGCCACCACGTCTGGAGCGGGGGCGCAGCGCGCTCGGTCCCGCGCTCGAACTCGTCCACACCGGGCGGGCGCCCACGCGCGCCGTGCTGACCGCTGAGCTCGGTGTGACCCGCGCGACCGCGGGTGCCGTCGCCGCGGAGCTGGAGGCGCTCGGCCTCATCCGCATCGACGCGAAGCCCAGCGCCGCCTCAGGCTCGCAGGGCCGCCCCTCGCACCGCCTCTCCGTCGCCGACGAAGGACCGGTCGCGCTCGCGGCACAGGTCCACTCCGACGGCTACCGGGCGGCGCTCGTCGGCCTCGGCGGCGGCATCGTCGCCACCACGCCCGGCTGCGAGATCATCGACCCGGACCCGGCGGACGTACTGCGCTCGGTGGTGGAGGCGGGCGTCCGGCTCCTCGAAACCACGGGGCGACGCTGCGTGGGCGCGGGCCTCGCCGTCCCCTCCGCGGTCGCCGAACCCGACGGCACGGCCCTCAACCCCCTCCACCTGGCCTGGCCGGTGGGCGCGCCGGTGCGGCAGATCTTCACCGACTGCGTACGCGAATCGGGCCTGGACATCCCGGCGTTCGCGGCCAACGACGTCAACCTGGGCGCGCTCGCCGAGCACCGCCACGGCGCGGGACGCGGCGCCCGCGACCTGCTGCTGGTGGCGACCGGTCACCGCGGAGTGGGCGGCGCCCTGGTCCTCGACGGCCACCTGCACACCGGCAGTTCGGGCCTCGCCCTGGAAGTCGGCCACCTCACGGTGAACCCCGAGGGGCGTCCCTGCCACTGCGGGAGCCGCGGCTGCCTGGACGTCGAGGCCGACCCGCTCGCCTTCGTCACGGCCGCGGGCCGCGTCCCCGACCCCGGCGGCTCGCTCCTGTCCCAGGCACGCGGCCTGCTGACCGAGGCGAAGGACGACCCGGACGTCCGCGCGGCGACAGCCCTCCTCATCGACCGCCTCGGCCTCGGCCTCGCCGGCCTGGTCAACATCCTCAACCCGGACCGCATCGTCCTCGGCGGCCTCCACCGCACCCTCCTCGACGCCGACCCCGAACGCCTGCGCGCGGTCGTGGCGGACCGCAGCCTGTGGGGCCGCAGCGGCAGCGTCCCGATCCTGGCCTCGACGCTGGACCACAACAGCCTGGTGGGCGCAGCGGAATTGGCCTGGCAACCGGTCCTCGACGACCCGCTGGGGGCGCTCAGCGGGGGGTGACGGCGGCGGGCTCCACGACCGGCTCCTGCCGCACCGCCGCCTCGTTCCTACGTGCCATCAGATCCGGTACGAGCGAGGCGATCCCGGCGATCGCGAGCGCCAGGCCGACCCACAGCGGCGCCCGCAGCCCGTACGCGTCGATGACGACACCGCCCACCGAGGTGGCGATGACGATGCCGAGCGTGATGAACGAGGAGTGCACGGTGTTCACCAGTGCTCCCGCGTTCCCCCTGCGCTGCACGCGCACCACCATCGCCGGGTTCATGGTGACACCCACCAGACCGATGCCCAGCATGCACACCACGGCTGCCGCGCTCACCTGCGCGAACAGTGCGAACCCCAGAAGGAAGAGGGAGTTGAGGGCGAGCCCGGCCAGCAGCACTGTCAGCGTGTGCCGGTCGGCCAGCCGTCCCGTCACCGCGTTGCCGATGACGGTCGCCGCCCCGTAGGCGACCAGCAAGAGCGGCACGGTGCCCGCGCCGAACCCGGAGATCTCGGTCAGGATCGGGCCCAGATAGCTGAACGCGGCGAACGTCGCGCCGATCACGAGCGTGCTGGTCGAGAGGGTGAACCACAGCCGTGCAGAGCGGAACACTCCGAATTCCGCCCGTAGTTGGCCGGCCCCCTCATCCTTCGGAACATCCGGCACCCCGACGAGCGTCGCCACCGCGGCGAGCACCGTGATCCCCGAGATCGCCCAGAACGCGGCGCGCCAGCCGGACCGGTCACCGATGAACGTGGCCAGCGGGAGCCCGAGCAGCGTGCCGAGCATCAGCCCGTTGAGCGCCACGGAGACGGCGCGGCCACGCACTTCGGGCCGGGTGACCTGCGCGCACATGGCGAGACCGATACCGAAGAAGGCCTGCGAGGCGACTCCGGTGACGATCCGGGCCACCAGCATCACCGCGTACGTGGACGCGGTCGCGGCCAGCACGTTGCCCGCGAGGAACACCGCGAACAACACCATCAGGGCCCGTTTCTGAGGCACCTTCAGCAGTGCGACGGTCAGAAACGGCCCGCCGAACGCCATGGCCGTGGCGAAGGCGGTGATGAGATATCCGATCTGCGGGATCGTCGCGTCAAGACCGTCCGCCATCTGCGGCATCAGGCCGGCGACGACGAACTCGCTGGTGACCATGGCGAAGATGCCGAGGGCCAGGACGTATACGGCGCGTGGCATGGGTGTCCTTCCGGGAAACGTTTATTTTGGATGGGTCAGTACAAAATCAGGGCATGGCTAATTGGGTCGGGCCGCTCAACCGCGGCGCCGAAGGTGTGGGGGTGGGGGTCAGTTGGTGAGGGCGTCCAGAGTGATCTGTGCCGTGGCGTCGAGGGTGGCGCGGTCGGCGCCCCCTTGTCCGGCGACACGCATCCCGCCGACAACGGTGTTGAGGAAGCGCGCCAGTTCCTCCGGCGGTCGTTTCGAGGTGATCGAACCGTCGGTCTGCCCGGCCGCGATCACGGACCGCAAGGCAGCGAGCCGGACGTCGAGGTCCCGCTCCACCAGGCGCGCCGCCTCGGGATCGCGCCCCGCGAACTCCACGGTGGTGTTCACCGTGAGGCAGCCGCGACTGTGGCCGTCCTTGCGGGTCCCGGCCTCGGTGTCGACCGTCCTCGCGAACAAGGTCCGGATCCGGTCGAGCGGCGCTTGCTCCGCATCCTCCAGAATCGCCATCTGGTCCGCCGTCATCCGCTCGATGTAACGGGTCAGCGAGCGCGTGAACAGATCGTGCTTGCTGGCGAACGTGTTGTAGATGCTGCTGCGCCCCAGTCCGGTGGCCGTACACAGATCCTGGGTGGAGGTGGCCTCGTAGCCGTTCTCCCAGAAGGCGTGCATCGCCGCGTCCAGGGCCCGCTCCTCGTCGAACATCCTCGGTCGGGCCATACGGGGACGCTACCTGTTTTGGATCGCTCGGTGCAATACCCGGTCCGACGAGCGGTGCCTACCGGGCCGGGGTGACCGCACGCCCCTCACCGCCACTCCACCGAAAACGCCTGCGCCGGATTGTCCACCAGGATCCGCTCCACCGCCCCCTCGCCCAGCACCGCTTCGAGGCGTGGGCGCACCCGGCGCAGGAGGTACGGCATGCCGGGGCCGCCGGTCACCGAGCGCGCCCCGGGGCGAGTTGCGATGTTTCCTCTACTGCCTCGGCGGTCAGTTTCGGGAGGTCGGTGCCCTCCTCGATCGGTGTCCGCTGCCGCACGGCCGTCCGTGCCAGCGCCGTGGCCGCGACCCCCTCCTCGTACGCGATGCCCGTCCAGTGCTGGACGACGGGGCGCCCGAAGTCGGCGACGATGCCCTGGAATCCAGGGCCCCAGAGGAAGGCGTTCATGCCGGTCGGCGCGTTCCACGGATGGAACGGGGCGTACTGGTTCACCGGCGAGCCGACGCACATGCAACAGCCGTGTCGTGGAGGACACTTCCCGCGAGCGGGGCTGAGCTACGTCAGGACTTCGGCAGGAGGACGGCGAACGCGCCCTTACCCGGGCCGTCGTAGTACGTGACGGTTCCGCCCTTGCGTGGGACGTCGAGGACGACGGAGCCCGTCACTCCCTGGCCCGGCCCGTACTCCGTGTCGAGTTCCGGACCGTCGGCGACCTCAAGCGTGGTGCAGTCCTGAGGTGCAGTCTTCGTGTCCTGCCACTTCATCGCGCCGTACGCGGCGAAGTTTCCAGGTGCCTTGCCGACGTTCTTCAACGTCAGCTTGAGGACGACGTATTGACCGTTCTCCGGCCTGTTCGACGTGTCGAGGTCCGTGGCCGTCACGTACTTTGCCGACTCCACCTTGACGTTCATCTGCGTCTTCACGGTCTCGCCCGTGTCGTCGTAGACGTCAAAGGGGCCGTTTGTCCCGACGGCAAGCATCGGCGCCGGAGCGGCTTGCGGCTCTTCGGTCGGCTCGCCCACGTCCACCTTGTCGAACGAGGCGGACGCCTCAACCGTCGTACTGGGCGCCGCCTCGGCCTTGTCGCTATCCGCGCTGGAGCATCCCGTCAGCACGGTGACGAGGACGGCAGGAACGGCCAGTAAGACGGCACGACGAACGTAGGTGCCCATAGAACCCCCCTGAAACAGCGGCCTCCCCAGGCCGCGTGAAGCGCAAGCGTAAGGCATGCGCGGTGAGTGGGAGGCGCAATGGCATGGGCAGGAAGTACGCGCAGGCGGCGCCTGCCGAAGGGCTGGCCTCGGATCAGGCGCCGGATCATCCGGTGTGACAAGGGTGTCTGCGTGGCGCTCTACAGCGACGGCCGGTCGACCGAGGTCCGCATCTCTTCCCCGGTGCGCCGGGTCGCGGCGAGGGCCAGGTCCTGCTTCCCGGTGAAGTGGTGGTACATACTGCCCTGGCCGACACCCGCGCGCCGCAGGATCGCCTTAGGGCTGGTGCCCACGTAACCGCGCTCTCACAGGAGCTCGCGAGTGGTCTCGATCAGTCGGTCCTGGGTGCTGGCCATGGTGTCACCGTGCATACCAGTAGTTACAGATTCACTGCCTCACCTCGGACCCCACCCCAACCGCCGGAACCCGCCCCCGGTACCCACACGCTGAACGTACCGGCCCAGCACGCCGAGCATGATCACCTCGCACCCGAGCATCCCCCGCTCCACCAGCCCGATCAGCTCCCGCCCGCCCGGCCCCGCCGAGTACGCCATCGCCCCGGCCCCGGCCACCGCGAGCAGGGACAGCACACGCAGCCACCGCGCGGTTCTCCCCGCCGTGGGGGTGAGCCGCCCCGCCAGGACGAGACCGGCCGCCGGCAGCGCCGCGAACGCCGCGACGGACGCGTAGCGGTGCACATACGCGGACCCGGTCAGCTCCGTGGTGAGCGGATCCGTGGGCACCACGGCCGCGAGCACGAGGCCCGCACCCCAGATCGCCAGCAGCACGGACGGCAGCCCCCGCACCGCCGGGAGCCGCTTCCTCGCCACCGCGAGGAGCAGCAGCGAGACGAGGCCGAGCGAGGCCATGGCGGTCTCGATCGGTCCACCGCGGTCAAGGGCCGCGAAGTCGCTGACGGTGAGGGACAGTTGACTGAGTCCCGGGTCGGTGTCCCGGGGAGCCAGCAACGCCGCCATCATGGCCACGACCACGGCGGTCCACACCGCGGGGGCGAGCAGACGGCCAGGCGCCTCGGGCCGGCCGAAGGTGAGCCGCCGGCTGAAGGTGTCTCGTCTCGAAGTGTTCGTCACGACCCGATCCTCCAGCCCGGGAGGGCCCGCACACATGCGGGCAGCCCCGGACGCACCCCTGACCCGGCCCCTGACACGCATCAGGGTCGACCGCGCGGCAGGGAGCAGCCCCACACCCCTCACGTACTCCCGCGGGGGTACGCGCAGTGCCGCTGGCCGTACGACGACTTCGCCCCCCTCCCGGCGGGACGCTCGAGTCATCACCACAAGTGGACGCCCGGCACACCGGCCGGGCGCCACGGAACAAGAGGAGATGAGTCGGATGCAGACCCTCGCGGACTTCGGACCCGGCAACGGCCCCGGCCCCTGGATCCTGTTCTTCCCACTGATCTGGGCGGCCGTCATCGTCGGCGTCGTCACCCTGCTGCGCCGCACCGTCTGGCGCGGCCGACGCGGACCGTGGCGCCCCGGCGGCCCCCGGCCCGGCGGCCCCCGCTTCGACGAGAACTCGCCGATCGCCGTGCTCGGCCGGCGCTTCGCCGCCGGCGAGATCGACGAGGACGAGTACTGGCGCCGACTGACCGTCCTGAACGAGGAGTTCGGGCACGACAGTCACTACGGCCAGTACGGCACCGACGACAAGGCGAAGGGCGGCGCGTCATGAGCACCGCCACGACGCTCACCCCCACCGCCCTCGCGGCGCGCGTGGACAACGCCGTCAAGGTGTACGGCTCCGGGGACACCGCCGTCCGTGCCCTCGACGGCGTGAGCGTCGGCTTCCGCGCCGGACGGTTCACCGCGATCATGGGCCCGTCCGGCTCCGGGAAGTCGACCCTGATGCACTGCGCGGCCGGCCTCGACACCCTCACCGAGGGCGCCGCGTACATCGGTGACACCGACCTCGGCTCCCTTGACGACCGACGACTGACCCTGCTGCGGCGCGACCGCGTGGGGTTCGTGTTCCAGGCGTTCAACCTGGTCCCGACGCTGAACGTCGCCGAGAACATCACGCTGCCGATCGACCTGGCGGGCGAACGCCCCGACCGCGAGTGGCTCGACGCGCTCATCGATGTCGTCGGGCTGCGCGACCGGCTGCACCACCGCCCCGCCGAACTCTCCGGCGGGCAGCAGCAACGCGTCGCCGTGGCAAGGGCGTTCGCGGGCCGGCCCGACGTCGTCTTCGCCGACGAACCCACCGGCAACCTCGACTCCCGCTCCGGCGGCGAGGTGCTCCGACTCCTCGGCGACGCGGCCCGTCAGGCCTCGCGCACGGTCGTCATGGTCACCCACGACCCGGTCGCCGCCGCCCACGCCGACGAGGTCGTCTTCCTCGCGGACGGCCGCCTCGTCGACCGGATGGAACGGCCGACCGCCGACCGGGTCCTCGACCGGATGAAGGCGTTCGACGGCACCACGTCAACGAGTGGTGGTGAACCGTCATGAACGCCTCCGTCCGCCTCAGCCTCACCTCGCTGCGCGCCCACAAGCGGCGCTTCGCCGGAACGTTCAGCGCCGTCCTGCTCGGCGTCGCGTTCCTCGCCGGCACCCTCGTCATGGGCGACACCCTGCGCGCGAGCTTCGACTCGATGTTCGCGGGCGCCAGCAGCGGCACCGACGCCGTCGTGCGCTCCGGCAACGTCATCACCACCCCCGGCGAGAGCCAGGGCACCCGTCGCCCGGTGGACGCCTCGCTCGCCGACGATCTGGCGAAGGCGCCGGGCGTCGCCGCGGCGGCCCCCAACATCCAGGGTGCGGGACAACTCGTCGACGCCCACGGCAAACCCATCGGCGGCCAGGGCCCGCCCACCCTCGCCGGGAACTGGATCGACGACCCCGAGCTCAACGCGTACCAGCTCGCCGAAGGCCGCACTCCCCACAAGAGCGGTGAGGTCGTCGTCAACCGCGGCGCCGCGAAGACCGGCGATCTGAAGGTCGGTGACACGACGACGCTGCGCACACCCGATCCCGTGAAGGTCACCATCGTGGGCCTGGCCACCTTCGGTGGTGAGGACGGCATGGCGCAGACCACCTTCACCGGCATGACCCGCGCCGACGCCGAGAAGTACCTCACTCCGAAGCCGGGGGAGGCGTCCACCATCCAGGTGCGGGCGGGACCCGGTGTCGGTCAGCAGGAGCTCGTCGACTCCCTGAGTGGCCGTCTTCCCAAGGGAGTTGAGGCGATCACCGGTGCGGAGTCGGCGCAGGAGAACACCGACATGATCTCCGGCCAGTTCCTCACCCTGTTCACGACCTTCCTTCTGGTCTTCTCCGGTGTCGCACTGCTCGTCGCGACCTTCTCCATCCACAACACCTTCGCCATCGTCGTGGCCCAACGATCCCGCGAGAACGCCCTGTTGAGGGCGCTCGGCGCGGCCCGCCGGCAGATCGCCGGGGCGACCCTCGTCGAGGCGACCGCCGTCGCCGTGGTGGCCTCGGCCGCCGGACTCGCGGGCGGCATCGGTATCGCGGCCGGGCTCCAGGCGCTGTTCCCCGCCATCGGATTCCCGTTCCCCGAAGGGGATTTGGTGATCAGCCCGCTGTCCATGCTGCTGCCGCTCGCCGTCGGCATCGTGGTGTGCGTCGGCTCGGCGCTGCTGCCCGCGCTGCGCGCCGGGCGCACCGCGCCGCTGGCCGCCCTGCGCGAGAGCGCCGTCGACGACTCCGGTGCCTCGCGGCGCCGCGCCGTCATCGGTGGTGTGCTGGGCGCGGCCGCGATCGCGGCGACCCTCATGGGCGTCCTGGTGTCCCCGTCGATCACCCTCGCGGGCATCGGCGCCGTGCTGGTCCTCGCGTCGTTCGTCGTACTCGGCCCTGTCGCGTCGACGTCCGCCGTACGGGCCCTGGGCGCGCCGCTCGACCGGCTGCGCGGCGTCACCGGCGGACTCGCCCGGCGCAACGCCCTGCGCAGCCCGAAGCGCACCGCCGCCACGGCGAGCGCCCTGATGATCGGTGTCGCGGTGGTCTCCCTGTTCACCGTCTTCGGGGCCTCACTGAAGGCGACCATGGACCAGACCGTGAACCGTTCCTTCGCGGGGGACGTCGCCGTCTCCACCCCGTCGTTCGGCGCGGGCGGCAGCGGCCTCAGCCCGAAACTGGCGCCCGCGATCGCCGAGCGGCCGGAGGTGGCCACGGCGGTCGGCCTCGGCAGCGGCGTCGCCGACGTCGAAGGCAAGGGGCGCGCCCTCACCGTCACCGACCCGGCCGCCCTCGCCAAGGCCTTCGACCTCGGCACGGTCAGTGGCTCGATGGGTGACCTGGGGAAGAACGGCGTCGCGATCACCCGCGCCGAGGCCGACAAGCGGCACCTCGCGGTCGGCGACACGGCACGGCTCGCCTTCACCGACGGCGAGAAGGAACCCTTCACGGTCCGCGCCGTCTATGGACAGTCCGAGCTCGCGGGCGACTACGTGATCTCGCGCGAGGCCTGGGCACCGCACCGTACGCAGGACGCCGACAGGCTGGTCTCCGTCACCTTCAAGGACGGCGTCTCCACGGCCGACGGCACGAAGGCGGTCGAGAAGGTCGCTGCGGCGTACGGCAACCCGGATGTGCAGACCCGTGACGCGTACGCGCAGTCCTCGGCGTCCGGCATCGACATGATGCTCACGCTCGTCTACGCGCTGCTGGCCCTGGCCGTCGTCATCGCGCTGCTCGGCATCGCCAACACCCTCACCCTCGCGGTGCACGAACGGACCCGTGAGCTGGGTCTGCTGCGGGCCGTCGGCCAGACCCGTGGGCAGCTGCGGGCGATGGTCCGCTGGGAGTCGGTGCTCGTCGCGGCGTTCGGCACGGCCGGCGGGCTCGTGCTCGGCGGCTTCCTCGGCTGGGTCCTGGTGGAGGCGTCCGACGGGGCGAGCGACAGCGCCTTCGCGTTCGCGCTGCCGCCGGCCCAGCTGGCGATCGTGGCCCTCGTCGGGCTCGCCGCGGGCGCTCTCGCGGGCCTGCGCCCTGCTCGCAGGGCGGCACGCCTGGACGTGCTGCGGGCCATCGCCACCGAGTGAGCGACGTACCTTCGGTGATCACCGCCCGGTCAGCCTGCGACGGCCGACCGGGCGGGAGCATGCGGGGACACCTTGTTCTCGTGCGTGTCCGTGCGGCGCGCGGGATGCGTCGCGTACACCGGGTACGGCGCGATGGCCATCGCGGGGGCGGGGGCCGGCAGGGCGAACCAGACGACCTTGCCGTCCTCGCCGTGCGGCCGCACGCCCCAGCTCTCGCTCACCGCGGCGATCATCGCGAGTCCGCGGCCGCAGGTGGCGAGGGAGTCGGCGTCCCGTACCTCGGGGAGCCTCGGGTCGTGGTCGTGCACCGAGACCGTGAGCGTGCCGCTGAGCAGCTCGATCTCCACGGTGCAGAGCTTGTCCGGCTCCGCGTGCCGGTGGACGTTGGTCAGAAGTTCGGTGACGCCGAGCGCGGCCATCTCGATCAACGGATCGAGATGCCAGTAGCGCAACTGCGCCGATACGATTCTGCGGACCTGACCTATCCGCGACGGCAGGGCTTGGAGCTCCACCGTGCAATGCCTGTTCGGCTGGCTGATCACGGCTACGACTCCCCGAAATTGAGTCCGGAAGAAGACGAAAACGGATCGAGCGGTGCGACCGTGCTGTGACAGGACTGCCCGCTCCGTGTCCGGCGGGCTGGTTCGCAGCGTTATCGCCGGTAAACCCTGAGTAGTGATGTGTGACCAGCGTGACTCAGGGGGCGTGGGCGTGCAACTTCGCCGGTCGCTCGCCGCGGGGTGGGGCGCTATCCGGTGCGCGAGGTGGCGGCGCGCACGGCCTCGATGAACCGCCGGGCCGTGGGTGGTCCCGCCTCGCCGCCCTGTCCGCCGAGGCGTAGCAGATAGCGCCGCCCGTCCACGGCGGCCATCGCCCGGTCCTCGGCGCCGAACCAGGGCCTGCCCGCGCGGACTTCACCCAACGGGGCGCTGTCGATCTCGCTCCCGTAGCTCGTGAGCAACTCCAGCCTGCCGCCCGTGATCCGGACCTGCCCCGCCCGGGTCAGTGATCGCAGGCGTCGGCCGATGCGCACGCCCGTCGCCGTGAACTCCGGCTCCGCCATGCCGTTTCGCCCCCTCGAGTGCGTGTCTGCGGTGCAGTCTGCACGCACCCGGCCAGGAGCACCAGTGCGCATATGGACGCTCTGTGAAGTATTCGATGCAATTGGAATGTGCGCCCCCCTCGTACACGCGTTCCCGGACCTCCGTGGTGTCCCGGACGTGTGTTCCCCGCCCTGTCCAGGTGTGCCTTTGAGGTGCTCAAAGATGCGTTTATGCAGGTGAGAAGCGTGCAGAAGGTGCTTATGATCGACGTGTCCTGCACGTCTTCGGCGCGCCGGACCGGCGCTCGGGAACGTTGCCCGAGTACGACGTGAAGGAGCCATGCGGTGAGCACCACGGAACAAGGCCGGACCACGGGCGAGGGCGCGGTCTCCGGCCCCCTGCCGACGCTCGACGTCGACCACACGGACCCCGGCTACCGTGAGTGGCTCAAAGAAGCGGTGCGCAAGGTGCAGGCGGACAACAACCGCTCGGCCGACACCCACCTGCTGCGCTTCCCGCTCCCCGAGCAGTGGGGCATCGACCTCTATCTCAAGGACGAGTCGACCCACCCCACGGGCAGCCTCAAGCACCGGCTGGCCCGCTCGCTCTTCCTGTACGGCCTGTGCAATGGCTGGATCCGCCCCGACCGCCCCGTCATCGAGGCGTCGAGCGGTTCGACGGCGGTCTCGGAGGCGTACTTCGCGAAGCTGATCGGCGTCCCCTTCATCGCGGTGATGCCGCGTACGACCAGCGCCGAGAAGTGCCGCCTGATCGAATTCCATGGCGGTCAGTGCCACTTCGTGGACGACTCCAGGACGATCTACGCGGAGTCCGCGGCCCTCGCGTCCCGCACCGGCGGCCACTACATGGACCAGTTCACGTACGCGGAGCGGGCCACGGACTGGCGCGGGAACAACAACATCGCCGAGTCCATCTATCGCCAACTCTCCCTGGAGCGCTACCCGGAGCCCACCTGGATCGTCGCCACGGCGGGCACCGGCGGCACCTCGGCGACGCTCGCCCGCTACGTCCACTACATGCAGCACGACACCCGCATCTGCGTCGCGGACCCCGAGAACTCCTGCTTCTTCGAGGGCTGGACGACCGACAACCCCGACGCGACGAGCGACTGCGGCTCCCGCATCGAGGGCATCGGCCGCCCCCGCATGGAACCGAGCTTCGTGCCGGGTGCCATCGACCGCATGATGAAGGTCCCCGACGCGGCGAGCATCGCGGCGGTACGCGCCCTGGAGTCGGCCATCGGCCGCAGGGCGGGCGGTTCGACGGGTACGGGACTGTGGAGCGCCCTCAAGATCGTCGCGGAAATGGTGGCCGAGGGCCGTACGGGCAGCGTCGTGACGCTCCTCTGCGACCCGGGCGACCGCTACCTGGACAAGTACTACTCGGACGCCTGGCTGAGGCAGCAGGCCCTGGACATCACCCCGTACGCGAACGCGATCACGCGCTTGCTGGAGACGGGGGAGTGGTCTGGCTCAGGCCCGGCCGCCCAATCAAGCCCCGCCGGCGATTGAGGCGCGGGGTCCGGGGCGGAGCCCCGAGAGCGCAACCACGCCGCGGCGCAACGAACAACCACCCCTCACGCGGGCGCAGCCGCAAGCCTCCGGTCAAGCGCCTCCACGGCCCCCCGAAACGCCCGCCCCAACCCGGCCCGCCCAAGCTTCATCCCGACCCGAACCCCCGCAGGCGCGTCCACCGCAAACGTCCACCGCACCCGGGACCCCCCACCGGGAACCCCTTCGATCCGCCACTCCTCCACCATCGCCCGGATCCCCGGCACATTGGTCTCGTCGACGCGATACGCATACACGACACCGGGCTCCGCGGCGACGATCGTCTCCAGGAACCGCGTCCCACCCTTGAGCCGGACCTCCCGCCGCGCCCCACCGTCCAGCGGCCGCGCGAGCGTCACCGCGGAGAACCACTGGGGCCATCCGACGACATCCTCGGCGAGCGCCCGGTACACGGCGTCCGGGGAGGCCGACACCTCACGGGCGAACACGAGCCGCAACGGCGCACTGTCGACGAAGTCGAGCTCGACGGGGAGAAGACGGCGTGCCATGAAGGTTCAGCCCCCAAAGTTGAATCGGCGGACGCGACATCGGGTCAACGGGCGTCACCCGTAGCCGAGTTGACGTGCTCCAGGTGTCCGGTCCCGGCCACCATAACTGGCGCACCGTCAGATGTCTGCACCGTCCTCGGGCTCCCCGGCCACCACGAGCCGCATGTGCTCGGCGACCTCCGCCCGCGCCTCGACCGGCAGCCCGCCGTCCGTCACCAACGTGTCCACCTGGTCGAGCGAGGCGAACGAACTCAGCCCCACCGTCCCCCACTTGGTGTGGTCCGCCACCACGACGACCCGCCGCGCGGACTGCACGAGCCGCCGGTTCGTCTCCGCCTCCGCCAGGTTCGGCGTGGACAGTCCTGCCTCCGGGCTTATGCCGTGCACCCCGAGGAACAGCACGTCGAAGTGGAGCGCCTCGATCGCCTGGTCGGCGACCGGCCCCACCAGCGAGTCCGACGGCGTGCGCACCCCGCCGGTCAGCACCACCGTGGCCGCGCCCTGCCGGGACGCCGCACCGCGCTGTGACGCGTGGAAGACGTCGGCCACCCGCACCGAGTTGGTCACCACCGTGAGGTCCGGTACGTCGAGCAGCTCCTTGGCCAGCGCGAACGTCGTCGTACCGCCGGACAGCGCGATCGCCGTGCCGGGCGCAGCCAGCGGCGCGGCGGCGCGCGCGATGTCCTCCTTGGCGGTCAGCTCCAGGCCCGACTTGGCCTCGAAACCGGGCTCATGGGTGCTGGCCTCGACGACCGGGACGGCGCCGCCGTGCACCTTCTCGACGACCCCCTGCCGGGCGAGCGCGTCCAGATCGCGCCGGACCGTCATGTCGGAGACGCCGAGCTTCCTGGTCAGTTCGTTGACCCGGACGCCGCCGCGCCGACGGACCTCGTCGATGATCAGGGCGCGGCGCTGCTCCGCGAGCAGGTTCTGATTCTCGCTCACGTCCGTCGGATCCCTTCGGCTCGTCCCGCCTGCCACCACCGCCGTACCGGCCAGCGCTTTCTCGTCATCCTCGCACGCGCCACCGACACCGGGACCACCGCCCGCGCTGCCGACCTGCGCCGCGACGGGGCGACATGGAGTGAATGGGGCGGGGCACCTCGGGGAGATTCCGTGACGAGGGGTGCCCGAGGGGGCGCCGGGCCGAGATCCTGGTCGTGTTTCAGAAACGGGGGACACATGAGCACGACGCATGGGCACGAACAGACACAGGGACACGACCAACAGAACGGCACCGCGGAGGAACCGGCGACGGCGCCCTCCGCGCCACCGTCCACGACCACGGACGAGACCGCTCTGGAACTCCTCGTCCACGGAGTCGGCGGAACCACTCCTCAAGAGATGCTCGACGACCCGCAGCCGGTGCGGGTGTCAGGCGACGACACGGCGGCCGTCTTCCGGCGAGGCGAGGACGCCGACGCGGAAGCGCGCCCCGACGACTACCGGGGCAAGCCCGTCCCCGAGGCGTACGTGTGGTGCAACCTCACCTCGGGCAACGGATCACGGGCGCTGTGGCTGCTGCTGCTCCCCTTCATGGTGGTGAACCTGTCCCACTGGATGCGCCCCAACGCCCGCCGCAGGACCCGCACCGTCCGCCTCTACGGGCTGCTCGTCCGCCTCCTCTCGCTCACCCTCACGGTGCTGCTGGTCGGCGCCGCGTGCGAGGTCGCCCTGGACCTGACGGCCTGGCAGTGCGCGGGCACGCCCGCCTGCGCCGACCAGCGGGCCTGGCTGGGCTTTCTCTCCGTCGACGCGCACGGAGGCGGCGGCTGGTGGAGCCAGCCCGGCCGCCGCCTCGCGCTCGCCTCGCTCGTCCCGACGGCTCTCGCGGTGCTGCTCTGGTACCTCTCGCACCGCACCTGGAGCGCGTACGAGACGCAGCGCCCGCTGCCGTACATGCCCGAGCCCACCGACGGCGAGATCGACAACGCGCTCGGCAGGCCCGGCTTTTGGTACGGGCGACGTCTGGTGTCCCGCCTGCGCTCGGCGCACACCGCGGCCGCGCTGCTCACGGTGGCCGCGGCCATCGGCACGTCCGCGGCCCGCTTCGACCGGGCGTCCGGAGGCCCGGCCCTGCTGAACGTGCTGGGCTGGCTGGTCGTGGGCGCGCTGATCCTCGGCACCCTCGCCGTCGTCGGCGTCGTCGTACACCGCGGCCGCAGCGAGAGCCGGGTCGACGACACCCTGGACCGCACGGTCGTGCGCGCCCTGCCCTACGCGGCGCTCGCCCTGCTCCTCGTGACCATGGTGTACGCGGCCTGGTCGCGCCCCGGATGGCAGTCCTCGGGACGGCTGCCCGGTGACACGAGCTTCGGTGGCATCGTCCTCACCCAGGGCGCGCTGGTGATCGCCCTGGCCTTCGTCGCGCACGCCATCTACCGCACGGCCCGCGACCCGCGCACCGCGCTGCGCGGCCTCGGCGGACCCGCCACCGCGATGCTCGCGTGCGCGCTGGGCGGCGTGATGACCGGTGGCGTGGCGCAGCGCGTCGCCGACTGGCTGGACGGCACCAGCGGCCTCATCAAGGGCCCGCCCGTGCTGCTCACCTGGCAGGCCTCCGTCATCCCGCCGCTGCTGATCGTGCTCGCCGCCCTGTGCGGGGCGCTCGCCCTGCGCACGGCCCGCATCAAGAAGCGCGAGACGGCCCAGGTCGCGGTCGACTACCACCTCGACGAGAAGCCGGGCGGCACCGCCGAACCCCCGGACGCGGCCCGTACGTCACGCATCGCGGGCACACGCGCGCGTGCCGCCCTCACCGACAAGGCGCCGGTGATGATCGGCGTCGTCTCCTCGGTGACGCTGCTGCTCGGCGCGCTCGCCGTGGTCGGCGCCTGGACCACCGGGAAGGTGCCGGGCAGCGCCGCCCGGGGCTCGTACGCGGTCGTCCAGGGGGCGGCGGACTCCGCGCAGGCGCTCGGCTCCTGGCTCATCGGCCTGGGCTTCATACTGTTCGTCACCTGGGGACGGCGCGCCTACAAGGACGCGTCCGCGCGCCGCACCATCGGCATCCTGTGGGACGTGGGCACCTTCTGGCCGCGTGCCGCACACCCCTTCGCGCCCCCGTGCTACGCCGAGCGCGCCGTTCCCGACCTGACCTGGCGCATGGCCACCTGGACACAGGCCACCGGGGGCCGGCTCATCCTGTCCGGACACTCCCAGGGCAGCGTCCTCGCGGCGGCGGCCGCCTGGCAACTGCACCCCTCCGTAAGAAAGCGCGTCGGACTGCTCACCTACGGATCGCCCCTAGAGCGGCTGTACGGGCGCTGGTTCCCGGCCCAGTTCGGACCCGAGGCGCTCGCCTCGCTGCACCGACAGGTCGACTGCTGGCGCAATCTGCACCGCAGGACCGACCCCATCGGCGGGCCGATCAACCTGGGGGGCGAGTGCGGCCCGCAGGTCGACCACGCGGCGCTCCTCGACCCGCTCGCCTACGGGCGCACCGGCGAACACCCGCTGCCCGCACCGATCCTGGGCCACAGCGACTATCAGGCCGACCCGGTCTTCGCCGAGGAGCGGGCCCGGCTGCTCGCCCGCCTCAAGCCGGGCGTACCGCAGCAGCGACCCGAGGGCGAGCAGGCCCAGGCCGAAGTTCAGGGCAGCTCCGGCAGGTCCTCCGGGTAGAGCAGCGTGAGGGCGTCCTTGTCCAGGGCGTCGAACTGGGCGACCCGGCCCGCGTGCCGCTCCACCATCGACTCGAACGTCTGGCGCGCGGTGCGGCCGTTGCCGAACGCGGGCCCCTTCGGGAGCGCCGTGAAGTACTTGAGCAGTGCTTCCGGCGTCCCGTCGGCGAGCCGGTACTCGTGCTCGTCGGCCTGCTGCTCCACGATGCGCAGCAGCTCCTCGGGGACGTAGTCGGAGAACGTGATGGTCCGTGAGAAGCGGGAGGCCACACCGGGGTTGGTGGACAGGAAGCGCTCCATCTCCGCCGTGTAGCCCGCGACGATCACGACGACCTCCTCGCGGTGGTCCTCCATCAGCTTCACGAGCGTGTCGATCGCCTCGCGGCCGAAGTCGCGCCCGGAGTCCTCGGGGGACAGGGCGTACGCCTCGTCGATGAACAGAACGCCGCCGTGGGCCCGTTGGAAGGCCTCCTGGGTGCGGATCGCGGTGGAGCCGATGTGCTCGCCGACCAGATCCACCCGGGAGACCTCTACGAGGTGTCCCTGGCCGAGCACGCCGAGCGACGCCAGGATCTCGCCGTACAGGCGCGCCACCGTCGTCTTGCCGGTGCCCGGGGAGCCCGTGAACACCAAGTGGCGTCGCACGGAGGCCGCCTTGAGGCCGGCCTCCTGGCGCTTGCGACCCACCTCGATCATGTCGGTGAGCGCGCGCACCTCGCGCTTGACGCTCTCCAGGCCCACCAGATCGTCGAGTTCGCCGAGGACGAGCTTGGACGTGCGGGACTCCTGCGCGGGCTCCTGGGGCGCCGCCACGGGCCGTTGGTCGGGCACGGCGCTGAGCAGGCCGACGGTCTGCGTCGCGGTCTGCACGGCTGCCTGCGCGGTCGCCTGAGGGGCCGCCGCCGCGCCGGGGCGCACGCCGCCGCTCTCGTCGCTCGTGCAGTCCTCGATCAGCGGCCCGTCCTCGGCGAACTCGTAGCCGCCGCGCGAACACCGCTCCGTACGGCACTTCTTGAGGCTCGTACGGCAGCCGTCGATGACGTGGAACCCGAAGCCGCCGCTGTCCGCGACCCGGCAGCCGTGGAAGCTGCCCCGGCCGCCCGCGGACACGTAGAAGCCGGCTTCGGCGGGCGAGGTGACCGTGCAGCGCTCGATCGTGGGGTCCGCGCCCTTCGTGACGATCACCCCGGTCTGCGTGGCGTCCACCGTGCAGTTGGCGAGCGTGCCGCCGCTGCCGTGGTCGCGGAACCAGGCGCCCGTCGCGGCCTCGCGGATGCGGCAGTCGTCGAGCTGCGCGGTCGCCCCGTCGCTCACCGACACGGCCGTGTTGCGCACTTGGGAGAGGTCGCTGTCGACGACGTCCACGCGCGAGCCGCGGTCGAGCACGAACAGCGCGTCCGGCACGTCGTGCACCCGGCAGGAGTCGAGCACGGCGGTCGCGCCGTCGCTGACCCAGACGGCCGGATAGTCGCCCGTACTGTCGTGGATCTCGGTCTGGTTGGCGTCCACGCGCGTGCCGGGGTCCCACACCGAAAGGCCGTTGCGCCCGAACCGGCTCACGGTGGAACGCGTCAGCGTGAGCACGGACCGGGAGCGCAGGTCGATCGCGTTCTCCGGAACGTCGTGCACACGGCAGTCGGCGAGGGTGAGCACCGCGTCCGTGTCGAGCGTGACGCCGTCCCCCGTCGTGCGGTGCACATCGCAGTCGGTCAGGTGCGCGGCCGCCCGCCCGGTGATCTGCACACCGGAACCCTTGACCTCGTACACCTCACAGCCCACGGCCTCCAGGCCGGAGTTCTCGCCCGTCGCCGACAGGCCCGAACCCGACGTGTGGTGCACCCGGCAGCGCTCGAGCCGCGGATGCGCGCCGCCACGTACCGCGACGCCCGCCTGTCCGGCGGCGACGACCTCGCACTCCTCGAACACGCCGCCCCCGCCGTCGAGCACGGCGATGCCGATGCCGCCGGGGTTGTCGACGGTGCACTGGCGCACCGTGGGCCGGGCGCCGCCGCGCACCTCGACGCCGGTCGCGGACCGGGTCACCACGCGCACGCCGATGATCTCCGGGGCGCCCTCCTCGACGAGCAGCGCGGGCGCCGCCGCGTCCTGCCCCTCGACGTGCAGGTCACGCACGGTCGCGGAGGCCCGTACGGTCACGGGGACACCGTCCGCCGGCGCGATCCGCACGGAGCCGGGGGAGCCCTCGGGGCCACGCAGCGTCACTGCCCGCCGTAGGACCAGGTTCTCCCGGTACGTGCCGGGGGCCACGGTCAGCACGTCGCCGTCGGTCGCCGCCTCCAGGGCGGCTGCCAGCGACGCGTACTCACCCGTGCGGCGCCGCCACCGCGAAGTGCCGGTGTGCGTCACCTGGACCGAGCCCTGTGCCATGGCGCTGATCTGCCCCCACCTCGTCCTACGCAGGAAGTGTGCGCGCCTCGCGCGGCGCCGTTCCTGGCTTCTTCCTGCACTCTGCCTGCCAAAAGGTGGCTCCACCGTAGCGTGCGCGGAGCACGGCAGTTGACCAGAGCGGCGAGCCTGTGGACGGCGGTCAGCTGCCCGTGCCGGTCCTGCCCCAGTCGGGTCCCGCGATGTCCCAGGCGCTGTCCCAACGCGCGTACCGGCGGCGCATCATGCGCCACAGGACCAGGCGCCGGGTGCCTTCCACCAGGCCGGTGACGGCGACGGCCGCACCGAATCCGGCGAGCGCCGCGTGCGTGGCGGCGGTGGGCCGGTCGAGGGGCCGGCCGACGGCACGGCCCTGGTCGTCGGTCCACACGGTGAACTTGTCGCCGCGGTGCGGGGTGGTGAGGGCGGCGACGACGCGGTCCTGCCGCAGCGAACCGTCCGGCGCCCTCCAGGTCGCCACCACGCGCGTGTGCGCGTCACGCGCCGTGGAGGTCTCCGGGTCGGGGTCCAGCGGCGGCTGCGCCACCTTGTGCACCACGGTCGCCGTCACCTCGTGGCGCATGCTGCGCTGCTCCTCCACGGAGCGGTACAGGGCGTCACGCGACACGGAGCCCGCGACGACGCCGACCACCGGTGCGGCGACCACGATGAGGAACAGTGCGATCACGGCGACCCAGGCCTCTGCCAGGTCGGTCCCGCGGCACACCGGATTGTGGCGCCAGCGCCAGAGCCCGATCAACGCTCGCACGGTCTGCACCCCCTTCCGGGTCTGTCTTAACCCCGAACGGCAGCGCCCGCATGCCGGAGAAGAGAAGAGAGAGCGACATCACCCGACTTGCCCGCCCCTGCTCACTGGCGCTTCCGACACTGCCATTGTCTCTCAACGAGCATGTCGCGGCGCCGGGTTCCCCGACCGGATGACGGTTATTCGAGGATCGTCAGGGGATCTCCGACACGCACCGTGCCCGTCGACTCGGGCACCAGATTCGTGCCGAAACAGAGCTGGTCACCGAAGCGGCGGTGGCGAGCGAGCGTGCGCAGCGGTTCCTTGCCACGCTCCGCGGTCTGCTGGTTCGTCGTCGTGACCACGCAGCGGCCGCTCTTCTTGGCGATCCGGAAGGTGACGTCGCCGATCGCGATGCGCGACCAGTCGTCCTCCGCCCACGGAGGCGTGCCGGAGACGACGACATTCGGCCGGAACCGGTTCATGGGCAGGGGGCCCTCGTCGGCGTGGTCACCTTGAGCGATCAAGGAGTTGAGGGCGTCGAGGGAGGAGAGCGTCGTCAGGAGCAGCGGGTAGCCATCGGCGAAACTGACCGTCTCGCCCGGGCGCGCGTAGTCCGGGTCGATGGGGCGTCTGGCCGCCGGGTCGTCCAGATGCATCAGGCGTATCTCGGTGTCCAGGTACGCACTCCACCACGCGTGGGCCGCGCGGTCGGCGGGGACCGCCTCGACCTTGTCCGACCAGACCTCGATCGTGGTCGTCTCCCGCGGCTCGGGCACCGCGACGGTCAGCGCGTCCGTCCCCGGCGCGGACACGCGAACGCCGCCGCCGGGCAGTTGCTCGGCGGCGGCCAACGCCAGGCGCGGATGCGGCCGTTGGGTCACGATCTTGTCGTCCGCGCCCACCAGCACCCAGCGCCGGTCTCCGGCCAGGCCCCACGGCTCCACGACGGCCTCGCGCGGAGCGTGCCCCCGGACCGCCTTGAGCGGGTGGACATGGATCGAACTGAGTGCTGGCTGCGACATGCCGGTAATTCTGCCAGCAGCCACGGACATCGCCCGTGGCTGCTGTGGTGGGCCGGAGCGTTCCGGCCGTGTCGGGTCAGTAACCGCGGTACTGCTGGCGGTTGTACGGATCCTCGTACGGCGCGGGGGCGGGCCGCGGCGTGGCCGGGCGCATCGCCTCGTAGCCGGTCGCGGGTCGCTGCGGCTGCTGGGCCTGCTGGCCCGGATAGCCGCGCGGGGCGCCCGCCTGCTGCGGGATGTACGCGGTCGGCGCCGCCTGCATGGGGGCCGCCTGCATCGGGGCGGTCTGCGGGTGCGGATAGCCGTACTGCGGCGCGGGCGCGGAGTGCGCCGACGGCAGGGCGGGCAGCGCGGCCGGCAGCGCCGGCAGGTGGCTGTTGCTGTCGTACGCGGAGGGAACCCGGATCGGGGCGATCTGCGGCGTACCCCGTTCCGCGACGAGTGAGTCGTAGATCGGAGTATCCGGGAAGGACGGCGCGGAGTAGTAACCGCCGCCATATGTGGAGCGGGGGGAGGTCATGACACATAAGTTAAGCCCACGATGTGGTCGTTGGGGTAGACCGATAAGAGGGTTCTTTTGCGTGTCGTGCGTGACCGCGCGTCCTCAATGCGAGCGAACTTGGGGAAAACGGTCGTCGCCCGGGGCAGATTTCCTGTAGTGCCCGAGATTCCGGGGGGTTACCGGCGGTTGGCCAGTGATCTTCGAGCGGGCCTCTGGGGGCCGGAAGGCTCCAGGGAATATGTTGGCCGGTAAGCCGAGGGCAGCCGTTTGGGGCGGACATGACAATGGCTAAAGGGGCGAATGTCGGGGTGGCGGCTTCGGCCGTACGCGTCGAATTGGGTCGGCGTTCGGGCCCCGGTGTGCCCGACGTCGACGCCTCGGCGCTCCTGCTCGCTTCCGGAAAGGCCCGCTCCGACGCGGACTTCGTGTTCTACAACCAACCGGCGCACGCGTCCGGGGCGGTGCGGCACGAGGGCAGGTCCACCAGCGGCGGCGCCGTCACGGACACCCTCTTCGTCGACCTTGCGCGCGTGGAGCCCGCCATCGAGCGGGTGGTCCTCGCGGCATCCGCGGACGGCGGGGCGTTCGGGCAGGTGCCGGGCCTGTACGTCCGCGTCGTCGACGCGGCGGACGGGACCGAACTCGCCCGCTACGAAAGCGCGGACGCGACGGTGGAGACCGCATTCGTCCTCGGAGAACTGTACCGCCGTCAGGGAGCCTGGAAATTCCGGGCCGTGGGCCAGGGCTACGACAGCGGCCTGGCAGGCCTCGCGAGGGACTACGGCATCACGGTGGACGAACCGCGGCAGGCGCCGCCGCCCGCCGCCGCCTCGGCACCGCCCACGCGCGCGGAGCCCGTGCGACTGACCAAAGTGACGCTGACGAAGGCCGCTCCCACCGTCTCCCTGGCGAAGCAGGGCGGTACGTCCGGCGCCCTGCGCGTGAACCTCAACTGGGAGGTGCGCAAGCAGTTCGGCGGCCGGGGGAGCAGGCGGGCCCGGGGCCTCGATCTCGACCTGTGCGCCCTGTACGAACTGACCGACGGCCGCAAGGGGGTGGTGCAGGCGCTCGGCAACGCCTTCGGGGCGCTGAGCCAAGCCCCGTACATCCACCTCGACGGCGACGACCGCAGCGGAGGCCTCGCCGCCGGCGAGAACCTCACCATCAACCTCGACCACACGGACGCGTTCCGCCGCATCCTCGTCTTCGTGACCATCTACGAAGGCGCGCGCAGTTTCGCCGACCTCCATGCGACGGTCACGCTGCAACCGGCGCACGGCGCACCGATCGACTTCTCCCTGGACGAGTGCACGGTGCCCTCCACGGTGTGCGCGCTCGCCCTGCTCACGAACCACGGCGGCGACCTGACCGTGCAGCGCGAGGCCCGCTATCTCGTCGCGGACCGCGGCGTCAGCCCGCAGCGCACCGTGGACCGCGCCTACGGGTGGGGCATGAACTGGACGCGGGGCCGCAAGTAGCGTGCCGCGGCGAGGCGTTCACCCACGATCGGGCGCGGCGTACGTGCGCCCCTTCCAGGCCGCGCCCTGCCCCCTGTAGTGCTGCACAGCGGAATCGACCGTCATCAGGAGGTACAGCAGCGCGGTGAACGGCAGAAACGGCGCCAGCCACAGCGTCTGCCGGTAGTAACGCAGCATGGGGATGTACGTTCCCGCCAGCACCGCCCAGGCGAGCGCGCCGAGCACCGCGGTCGGCGCGCTGTCCGCGACCAGGCCCGTGATCAGCGCGGCGGGCGGCACCAGGTAGATCAGGGCGAGCCCCAGCACGGTGGCGAGCAGCACCAGCGGGTTGTGCCGCAACTGTGCGTACGCGCTGCGGGACACCATGCGCCACAGATCCGCGAGGCGCGGATACGGCCGCACGCTGTCGACGCGCTCGGCCAGGCCGAGCCAGATGCGCCCGCCCGACCGCTTCACGGCCCGCGCGAGCGACACGTCGTCGATGACCGCCTGCCGGATCGAGTCCGGGATCCGCGCCCGCTCGGCCGCCTCGGTGCGCAGCAGGACGCAGCCGCCCGCCGCCGCGGCCGTGCGCGCGCCCTGCCGCGCGATCCAACGGAACGGGTACAGCTGCGCGAAGAAGTACACGAACGCGGGCACGACCAGCCGCTCCCACACGCTCTCCACCCGCAGCCGCGCCATCTGCGACACCAGGTCGAAGCCGCCCGTGCGCGCCGCAGCCACCAACTCCCGCAGGCTGTCCGGCTCATGCGCGATGTCGGCGTCGGTCAGCAGCAGGAACTCGGGGTCACGCGCGCGTGCCAGGCCGATGCCGTGCCGCACCGCCCACAGCTTCCCCGTCCAGCCCGCGGGCGGCTCGCCCGGTGAGTCGACCGTGAGCGGAAGCCCGCCGAACCGGTCCGCGAGGGTGCGCGCCGTCTCGCCCGTGCCGTCCGAACTGCCGTCGTCCACCAGGAAGATCTCCGCCCGCCCCGGATAGTCCTGGGCGAGCAGGGACGGCAGGCTGTCCGGCAGCACCGCCGCCTCGTCGCGGGCCGGCACCACGACGCACACATCCGGCCAGCTTCCGGGCTCGGCGCGCGGCGGCAGACGCAGGTCCGTACGCCAGAAGAAGCCCTGGCCCAGCAGCAGCCACAGCCACGCCGCGAGCGAAGCCGCGGTGATCCACACAACGACGTCCATCCGCCGCAGTCTGCCCCACCGGCACGGGCATTGTCGGACCGATCGTCTATGGTTTCCGGGTGAAGATCGCGCTGATGGACTCCGGAATCGGACTGCTCGCGGCCGCCGCCGCGGTACGGGGCCTGCGCCCGGACGCCGACCTCGTGCTCTCCTCCGCCCCGGAGACCATGCCGTGGGGGCCGCGCACGCCCGAGGACGTGACGGAGCGGGCGCTCGCCGTCGCCGAGGCCGCCGCGGCGCACGGCCCGGACGCGCTGATCATCGCCTGCAACACCGCCTCCGTGCACGCGCTGCCCGCGGTACGCGCCCGGCTCGAGCCCCGAATCCCGGTCATCGGCACCGTCCCCGCGATCAAGCCCGCCGCCGCGGGCGGCGGCCCCGTCGCCATCTGGGCCACACCCGCGACGACCGGAAGCCCCTACCAGCAGGCGCTGATCCGGGACTTCGGGGGCGGCGCCCAGGTCACCGAGGTGCCCTGCCCCGGCCTCGCCGACGCGGTGCAGTGGGCCGACGAGGAGGGCATCGACCGGGCCATCGAGGCCGCGGCCGCCCTCACTCCCCGTGATGTAAGGGCCGTCGTCCTGGGCTGCACCCATTACGAGCTGGTCGCGGAGCGTATCCGTGCCGCGGTGCAGCAGCCCGACGCCGACCCCCTGGTCCTGCACAGCAGCGCGGGCGCCGTCGCCGCGCAGGCGCTGCGCCGGATCGGCGAGGACGCGCAGGCCGGGCCGGGTGCGCGCGGCCGGCTCACCGTCCTGCTGGGTGGCCGGGAGGACGCGCTGCCCAAGGAGGCACTCGCCTATGCGGAGGGCCGTGACCTGCAGGCGCTGAGCCACGCGGGCTGAGCGCCTGCTCCGGCCCGGCCCACAGGACAGCGCAAGCCGGTGCCGGACCCGCGGAACATGAGTAGGCTCGGTTCCATGAGGGAACACGCCCCCGACGAGCACTCGGGGCGGCACTCTTCCGCCCCCGCGACCGACATCTGGACCGGCCGCGCACACAATCGTGTGCAGTGGTTCCTGGCCTGTGGCGGGCTCGCCTGCCTGGCCCTGGGCATCGAACTGGCCGTGGACAACTCCTGGGCCACCGGCATACTCGCCCTGGCGATGTCCGTGGTCGGCCTGATCGCCGTGGGCCTGCTCATCCTGTTCGGCACCCTCGCCTTCCTGCACGTCGCGGTGAAGGTCGACAAGGACCACCTCGAAGTGCGCTGCGGCCACGCCGGTCTGCCGCGCCGCCGCATCCCGCTCGCCCATGTGGTCGAGGCGGACGTCGCGCCGCGCGTCACGCCCCGGCAGTGGGGCGGCTGGGGCTACCGCTGGCGCCCGGAGATCGGCACGGCCGTCGTGGTGCGGCGCGGCGAGGGCGTGGTGCTCCGCCTCGGTGACGGCCGCATCTTCACGGTGACCGTCGACGACGCGGAGAGCGCGGTGCGGCACATCCGCGACCGCCTGAAGCCGACCGCCGCGGGCCCGGTCCTCTGAGCCAGGTCCCAACCGACAGACTCAGCCGCGGCCGTCCCGGAGGAATTCCGGGGCGGCCGCCTCGTCGGGTGGCCCGTCCGTGAGCGGTTCCGCCGTGGAGATCCCGGCGAGCAGGCCCACGCCCACCGTCACCGTCGTGAAGCTGAGCGCGTTGCCGACCGTCGCCATCGCGGCGACCGCCGTCAGGGCCGCGCCCGCCGCCAGCACCACCCGCGTCGAGCGCGCGGAGCGCCACAGGACGTACAGCAGCCAGCAGAAGGCCGTCGCGAGCAGCAGCACGCCGATGAGCCCCTGCTCGGCCGCCATCTGGAGGACCGCGGAGTGCGGCTTGCCGTCGGAGAGCGGGGACTGCGCGAGCGTCGGGCTGAGGTCCTCGAAGCGCCCCGGGCCCGTGCCCAGGGCGGGGTGCGCCTCGGCGAGGTGCACGGCATCGCGCCACAGCAGGATCCGCCGGTGCGAGAGCCACGTCTCCAGGGAGGCCGTCGGGCCGGCAGGCAGGGCGCTCTTGGCGAGCGCCACACCGAGTCCGGCCACCACCGCGGTGACGAGACCGAGCCCCGTCAGACCGAGTGCCCGGCTGCGCACGCGGGCCGCCGCGAGTGAGCACAGGACGACGCCCGCGCACACCGTGATCCCGGCCGGCGAGTCGACGACGGCGGCCACCACCACGCTGCACGCCGCCAGGAGGTGCAGCACGACCCGCAGCGGACGCTGCCGCGCCGACCAGGCCGCGCAGCACAGCGCCCCCGCCGACAGGGCGAGCAGCGCCGCGGTCGCGCCGACCCGGCCCAGCGGCGTCACGACATCCGGCGCGGGGGCCGCGTACGGGGCGGTGAGCGCGAGGCACAGGCCACCGAGGCCGACCGCACAGGACGCGGCGACCGGGACGAGCGCCCCGCCGATGCGCCCGCACGCGTACCCCGCGATCACGGCGAGCACAGCCAGGAGCACGCCTTCCGGTCTGCCCGCGCGCGCGGTGGCGCTGATCAGCGACCATGCCGCGCAACACCCGAGAACCGCGACCCCCGCGGCGTCCGAGGCGCCGCGGTGCCCCCGCAGTGCGCTGTCCGTCGCCGCATCCGTCGACCACCCCGTTGCATCCACCCGTCGCCCCCCGACGTAGCCGGACCCCGGACGCGTGGCCGGATGCGGCCGCGTTGTCGGGATCCGGGCCACACGGTAACGGCTGGTGGGCCGCAGCGGACCGGTGTTGCACAGGAACGATCCTCCGCGCGGCCGACGCGGGGGCGCGTCGACCGGCATGTCGGCGTGACAGTGACGCGCCGTACACTCCCCGGGTGACCGCCACCGCACCTCCCGTAGCCCCGTCGGACGAGCCCGCAGAGCAGTCGGCACTGTCGAGGGTCCGCTCCCACCTGCGGCGGTCGGCGCCCCTCGCGTTCGCGGTGATCGCCGGGCTGCTCCTGTATGTGAGCTTTCCGCCGCGCGAGCTGCCGTGGCTCGCGCCGATCTCCTTCGCGCTGTTCGGCGTGGCCGTGTACGGGCGGCGGCTGAGGGCGGGCTTCGGACTCGGCCTGGCCTTCGGGCTCGCCTACTTGGTGCCGCTGCTTTCCTGGACCGGCGTCGATGTGGGGCCACTGCCGTGGCTGGCGCTCGCCGCCGCGGAGGCACTGCTGGTCTCGCTCGCGGGCATGGGCATCGCCTACGTGTCGCGGCTTCCGCTGTGGCCGCTGTGGGCCGGCGGGGTCTGGATCGCGTCCGAGGCGCTGCGCGCGCGTGCCCCGTTCAATGGGTTCCCGTGGGGGAAGGTCGCGTTCGGGCAGCCCAGTGGGGTGTTCCTGCCGCTCGCCTCGCTGGGCGGCACCCCGCTGCTCGGCTTCGGTGTGGTCCTGTGCGGCTTCGGGCTCGCCTCCCTCGCCCTGCGCTTCAGGAAGGTGCGTCGGGCGTCGTCCGAGGACGCACCGCCCCTGAAGGGCTTGTCCTTCTTGAAGGACAAGGGCATGGTCGCCGCGGCCGTGTTCACCGTCGCCCCCATCGTCGCCGGAGCGGTCGCGATGCCCTTCGTGGCGACAAGCGCCGAGGCGGGCACCGCGCGCGTGGCGCTCATCCAGGGCAATGTGCCGCGCATGGGCCTCGACTTCAACGCCCAGCGCCGCGCTGTGCTCGACTACCACGTGCGCGAGACCATGAAGCTCGCCGCGAAGATCAAGTCCGGCCAGGTGAAGCGTCCCGACCTGGTGCTGTGGCCGGAGAACTCCTCGGACATCGACCCGTACGTCAACCAGGACGCCTACGACGAGATCACCAAGGCGGCGCAGGCCGTCGGGGTGCCCATCTCGGTGGGCGCCGTGGTGACCGCGCAGGACGGCACGCCCCGCAACCGGCTCATCCAGTGGGACCCCAAGACCGGGCCCGGCGCCGTGTACGACAAGCGGCATTTGCAGCCGTTCGGCGAGTACATGCCGTACCGCAGCTTCTTCCGGATCTTCAGCAAGGACGTCGACCGGGCGGGCGAGTTCGTACCTGGCAAGAAGCCCGTCGTCTTCGACATGGCGGGCACCAAGATCGGCAACGTCACCTGCTACGAGGCAGCGTTCGACGACACGGTGCGCGACCAGGTCCGCGAGGGCGCGCAGATCCTGTCCGTGCCGAGCAACAACGCGACGTTCGAGCGCAGCCAGATGACGTACCAGCAGCTCGCCATGGATCGGGTGCGGGCCGTCGAGCACGGCAGGGCCGTGATGGTCCCGGTCACCAGTGGGGTCAGCGCCGTGATCCGGGCCGATGGCACGATCGCGCAGCAGACCGGCATGTTCGAGCCCGCCACACTGCTCGCCGATGTCCCCAAGCGGACCTCGCAGACGCTCGCCACGCGCGCGGGCGTGTGGCCCGAGGCGCTGCTCGTCGCGATCGGCGTCGGGGGCCTCGGCTGGGCCGTCGTGCGGGCCCGCGCGGGGCGTCGCGCGGACGCCTGACGGGGCTTGTGGCCTGCCGGTTCGTTGGGGCGTACAGGTAGGCTCGCCGGCATGGCGACTCCTGAATTCATCCGTACGATCCGGGCCTCCGCGGGCCACCAGCTGCTGCTTCTGCCGGGGGTCAGTGCCATCGTCTTCGACGACGAGGGCAGGGTGCTGCTGGGGCGGCGCGCGGACTCCGGCAAGTGGTCGATCATCGGCGGGATCCCCGAGCCGGGCGAGCAGCCCGCGGACGTCGCCGCGCGCGAGGTGTTCGAGGAGACCGGCGTCGAGTGCGTCGTCGAGCGGGTCGTGCTGGTGCAGGCGCTGCAACCGATCACGTATCCCAACGGCGACCAGTGCCAGTTCATGGACACGTCCTTCCGCTGCCGGGCCACCGGCGGCGAGGCACGCGTCAACGACGACGAGTCGCTGGACGTCGCCTGGTTCGCCCTGGACGCGCTGCCGCCGCTCGAGGAGTTCTCGCTGTTCCGGATCAAGCAGGCCCAGTCGGAGGGACCCACATGGTTCGAGACCATGAGCGAGCGCTGAAGTATGGGTGCCGCCCACATCGGGCGGCGCTGATCAGCTGCCTAGGGTGCCAGTCATGACGCCGCGCACCCCGCTGACCGCACCCACCGCCCCCGAGCTGGATCTCGGCGGGCGCACCGCACTCGTCACCGGCGCCGCCAGTGGCATCGGCCGGGCCTGTGCCCTGCGCCTCGCCGCGGCGGGCGCCAAGGTGAGAGCGGTGGACCGGGACGCGGCGGGGCTCGAGGCGCTGGCCGGGGAGGCCGCAGGCATCGAGCCGTACGTCCTGGACCTGACCGACCTCGACGCCGCGGAGGCGGCGGCGGCCGGCACCGACGTCCTCGTGAACAACGCCGGGATCCAACTGGTCCGGCCCATCGAGGAGTTCCCGCCCGAGGTCTTCCACACTGTGCTGACCGTGATGCTGGAGGCCCCGTTCCGGCTGCTGCGTGGCGCGCTGCCGCACATGTACGGGCAGGGCTGGGGCCGCGTCGTGAACGTGTCGTCGGTGCACGGGCTGCGGGCCTCCGCGTACAAGTCCGCGTATGTGGCCGCGAAGCACGGGCTCGAAGGCCTGTCGAAGACGGCCGCGCTGGAAGGGGCGGCGCACGGCGTCACCTCGAACTGCGTGAACCCCGGCTATGTGCGCACGCCGCTCGTCGAGCAGCAGGTCGCCGACCAGGCCGCCGCGCATGGCATCCCCGAGGAGCGGGTGCTCGCCGAGGTGATGCTGCAGGACAGCGCGATCAAGCGGCTGATCGAACCTTCCGAGGTCGCCGAGGCCGTCGCGTATCTGTGCACGCCGCAGGCTTCGTTCATGACCGGCACGTCCCTCGTTCTCGACGGCGGCTGGTCCGCCCACTGATCCAGCCCCACCATTCGTCGGGTTTCGGGTGGTTTCGCATGAAGCGCGGTCCCTCGACCGGGTGAGCGAGATTCCGCGACGACCCGAGTTGTCCACAGGGCTAGCAGGCCCGACCGCTCGACGGGTAATCCTTGTCCGCATGTCGCGCCACCAACCGCACTCAGCCACCGCCTCCGGCCCGGTGACCACCGAGGACCCGCAGGCCCCGTTCCTGGAACTGCTCGCCAGGGGCGCCTCCGCCGATGCCTACGAACAGCCCGTGCTGCTGGCCCGGGCCGAGGGCGCGACGCCCGAGCGGATAGCGGCACTCGAAGCGGCCAAGGCGCTCGCGCTGCGGGTGCGCGCGGAGATGGAGGGCAGGCGGCGCCGCGAGGCGGAGCTGTCCGCACTGTTCGAGACCGCGCACGACCTCGCGGGCCTGCGCGACCTGGACGCGGTGCTGCAGGCCATCGTCCAGCGGGCCCGCTCGCTGCTCGGCACCGACGTCGCCTACCTCACGCTGAACGACCCGGCCAGGGGCGACACCTACATGCGGGTCACCGAGGGCTCGGTCGCGGCCCGCTTCCAGCAGCTGCGCCTCGGCATGGGGGAGGGTCTCGGCGGCCTCGTCGCGCAGACCGCGCGGCCGTACGTCACCGACGACTACGGGCACGACGTGCGCTTCCAGCACACCCACACCATCGACGCGGGGGTGGGGGACGAAGGGCTCGTCGCCATCCTCGGCGTGCCGCTCATGCTGGGAGCGCAGGTGATCGGGGTGCTGTTCGCCTCCGACCGGCGCGCACGGGTCTTCGAGCGCGAGGAGATCGCGCTCCTCGGCTCCTTCGCGGCGCTCGCCGCCGCGGCCATCGACACCGCGAACCTGCTCACCGAGACCCGGCAGGCGCTGAACGAACTGGAGCGCGCCAACGAGATCATCCGCGACCGCAGCGGCGTCATCGAGCGCGCGTCCGACGTGCACGACCGGCTCGCCGAGCTGGTGCTGCGCGGCGGCGGAGTGCACGACGTGGCCGCGGCCGTCTCCCAAGTCCTCGACGGCACCGTGGAGTTCACCGACGCGGAGGCGGCACCCGGCCGCGCCCTCGAAGCGTCCCGCGCCGACGGGCACGCGGTGCGACACCGGGACGACTGGGTCGCGGCCGTCGCCGCCGGCGGCGAGCTGCTCGGCGCCCTCGTGCTGCGCGGCCACCCGGGCCTCGACCCGGTCGACCAGCGCACCCTGGAGCGCGCCGCCATGGTCACCTCGCTGCTGCTGCTCGCCCGGCGCTCCGCGGCCGAGGCCGAACAGCGGGTCAGGGGCGAGCTGCTGGACGACCTCCTCGACGGGCGCGACCGCGACCCGCGGCTCCTGCGCGAGAGAGCCGAGCGGCTGCACGCCGACCTCGACGCGACCCATGTGGTGCTCGCCGCCCGCCTGGAGAGCACCGGTGACGCCGAGCAGGAGGCGGCCGCGCGCCGCCGCCTGTGGTCCGCGGCCAACCACCTCGCGGCGACCCGGCACGGCCTGGCCGCCGCGCGGGACGGCGGCACCGTCCTGCTGCTCCCGGCGGACACCACCGCCGCGTCGGAGCTGGCGTCCCATGTCGCGGGCCGGCTCTCCGAGGCGATCCACGAGAGCGTCACCGTGGGCGCCTCGGCCCCCGTCGCCGACCTGGCCGGGTGGACGGAGCGAGTGGCTGCCGCGTACGTGGAGGCGCAGCGCTGTCTCGACGCGCTGCGGCTGCTCGGCAGGTCCGGGCAGGGCGCGGCGGCCGAGGACTTCGGGTTCCTCGGGCTACTGCTCGCCGACAGCCGGGACGTCGCGGGGTTCGTCGCCCGCACGATCGGCGAGGTCGTCACCTACGACGAGCGAAGAGGCACCGACCTGCTGCGCACCCTGGATGCCTACTTCGCGTCCGGCATGAGCCCGGCCCGCACGAAGGACGCGCTGCACGTGCACGTGAACACGGTCGCGCAGCGTCTGGAGCGGGTGGGCCGGCTCCTCGGCGAGGACTGGCAGACACCGGAGCGCGCACTGGAGATCCAACTGGCCCTGCGGCTGCACCGGTTGGCGGCCCCGGACATAGCCTGACCCCGTCCGCGCCGGTCACCTCAAGCCCCGCCGGCGATTGAGGCGCGGGGTCCGGGGCGAGTCCCGAGTCCGCAACCACGGGGCCGGCGGGGGTAAGGCGCTGCACGTGTCAGGCGCCGTGGAGCTTCACCGGGCGGTCGCTGCGCGCTACGTCGTCCGAGCCCACGGCGTCCAGGTCGGCCAGGTCCCGGTGACGGGTCTCCTTCGCCACGCCCACGGCGATCAGCGTCAGGAGCGCGGCCGCGATGACGTACAGGGAGATCGGCGTCGAGGAGCCGTACGAGGACAGCAGGGCCGTCGCGATGAGCGGTGCGGGCGCGCCCGCCGCCACCGAGGCGAACTGTGCACCGATCGACGCCCCGGAGTAGCGCATCCGCGTCGCGAACATCTCGGTGAAGAACGCGGCTTGCGGGGCGTACATGGCGCCGTGCAGCACCAGGCCGACGGTCACGGCCAGGAGCAGGCCACCGAAGCTCGCCGAGTCGATGAGGGAGAAGAACGGGAACATCCACAGGCCGACGCCCGCCGCGCCCAGCAGATACACCGGCCTGCGGCCGACCCGGTCGGAGAGGGCGCCCCAGGCGGGGATCACGGCGAAGTGCACGGCGGACGCGATGAGCACGGCGTTCAGCGCGGTCTGCTTCGAGACGCCGGCCGACGTGGTGGCGTACACGAGGATGAAGGCGGTGATGACGTAGTAGCTGATGTTCTCGGCCATGCGGGCGCCGATGGCGACCAGGACATCGCGCCAGTGGTGCCGCAGGACCGCTACCAGCGGCATCTTCTCCACGGTGTCGGAGACCGCCTTGCGGGCCTCGGCGCGGGCCAACGCCTCCTTGAAGACGGGGGATTCATCGACAGAGAGACGTATCCACAGACCCACGAGCACGAGCACGCCGGAGAGGAGGAACGGGATTCGCCAGCCCCAGTCGGTGAACGCGGCATCCGAGATCAGGGCGGTCAGGGCGGAGAGCACGCCGGTCGCGAGGAGCTGTCCCGCGGGCGCGCCCGTCTGCGGCCAGGAGGCCCAGAAGCCGCGGCGCCGGGCATCTCCGTGCTCGGACACGAGGAGCACCGCGCCGCCCCACTCGCCGCCGAGGGCGAAGCCCTGGACGAGACGGAGCACGGTGAGCAGTACGGGCGCGGCCGTGCCGACGGTCGCGTGGGTCGGGAGCAGGCCGATGGCGAAGGTGGCGCCGCCCATCATGAGCAGGCTGACCACCAGGAGCTTCTTGCGCCCGAGCCGGTCGCCGTAGTGCCCGAAGACGAGTGCGCCCAGAGGACGGGCGGCGAATCCGACTGCGTACGTCAGGAAGGAGAGGAGGGTGCCGACCAGGGGATCGGAGTCGGGGAAGAAGAGCTTGTTGAACACCAGCGCCGCGGCGCTGCCGTAGAGGAAGAAGTCGTACCACTCGATGGTGGTGCCTATGAGACTCGCCGCGACAATGCGCTTGAGGTTTCCGGGTGTTGGCGGAGCGGTTGCTGCGGAGGCCATGTGCACCACTTCCAGGTAGGGAGGGGGACGTCTGCGTGCTGCCACAAGGTAGGAACACGCAGGTCAGTGGCACATGTGGTGGGGCACCATACTTTTGGCCCCGGGTGTGGTGGTGCTGGCTCCCGTGCTGACAAGCCTCAGTGCGCGCCCGGTGCAGCGACCTCCGGATCGCGGCCTGCGGTGCCCGAGAGCTGCTGGCAGTTGGTGAACCACGCGATGGTGCGCGCCAGACCTTCCGCCAACGAGATGGTCGGCCTCCATGCGAGAGCGGTCCCGGCAAGTGTGATGTCGGGCATACGGCGGCTGGGGTCATCCTCGAGGGCGGGGCCACGCGTCATCCCGGCCCGGCTGCCGGTGAGTTCCTGGACCAGGGAGGCGAGTTCCAGCATGGTCACCTCCTCGGGATTGCCGAGATTGATCGGACCTGCGTGGTCGCACTCGAGCATGGAGACCAGTCCCTCAACAAGGTCATCCACGTGGCAGAAGGAACGGGTCTGCGCGCCGTCGCCATGCAGCAGCAGGGCTTCGTCGACGAGTGCCCGGGTGATGAACGCGGGCACCACCCGGCCATCCTGCGCTCGCATTCGGGGACCGTAGGTGTTGAAGATCCTCACGATCCCGGTGCTGACTCCGTGCTTTCGGCGGTACGCTGCCGCAGCCGCTTCACCGAATCGCTTGGATTCGTCGTACACGGCTCGGGGGCCGACCGGGTTCACATGCCCCCAGTACCCCTCGGGTTGGGGGTGGATCTCTGGGTCGCCGTAGGACTCGCTGGTGGAGGCGTAGAGCAGGCGAGCGCCCTTACGCTTGGCCAGCGACAGGGCGTTGAGCGTTCCGAGCGAGCCGGTCCGGAGGGTTTCGATCGGGCGGTGCAGATAGTCCTGCGGGCTCGCAGGGCAAGCCAGATGTGCGACCGCCGCAACGGGACCCTCGCAGTCGAACTCCTCGGCCACGTCATGTCGGACGAACGAGAACCGTGGATGGGGCAGGCACGCTGCCAGATTGTCCATCCGCCCCGTACTCAGGTCGTCGAAGCAGAGCACTGAATGGCCATCAGCCAAGAGTCGGTCGCAGAGGTGTGAGCCGATGAAACCGGCTCCTCCGGTGATGACGATGCGCAGACGTTGATACTCGGGCACCTGGAGCGGCGGAACGGAAGTGAGCACGGAATGGGCTCCTTGGATCTGGGGAGATGGAAGTCGTAAGTCGTCCCACGGAGAAGGGGGTTCCCACGGAGGGCGCTAGTCTGTTGATCTTCAATCGGACGATCGTGCGTGCGCGTGGTTGTCCTGCCGCGCTGGGCTATCGCTGGATACTGCCGCAGGCACCCCGGCTCGCCGTCGAGGGCGCGGCTCTGCGGTATCGGGGTGTCTTGCTGCGTGTGCCAGACAGCGGTCCGCGTAGAGCGCCGCCGCCGGTGCGGCCAGAGCACGTCCGGCCGGCAACAGGAGCCCGCAGCCGATGAGGAGTCCGAGCGGGGATCGGGCGGAGAGAAGCGCGCCCAGTGCCATGGCGAGCCAGAGGAGAGTCATGAGCAACTCCGGCAGGGCCCCGGCCAGAGCGCCGAGCCCGCACGGCCGGTTGGTGAACTTGCTTGTACGCAGCCATGGGCGCCGTCCTCGCCAGAAGGCGAAGCCCGCCGTCCAGCAGACGTGGTCCAGAGCTGCCTGAGCGGCCCACGCACGGAGGACGGCGATACGCGAAGCGCCCACCACATAGCGGAAGACGTTCCAGCGTTGTGTGAGCGAGGCGACGGCGAACAGCAAGGTGGCCCCCAACGCGGCACCGTCGACCTGTAGTTCCGATTCTTTCCTGGCGAAAGCCACGGCCGCGAGTGCGAGGGGCAGCGACGCGGCCATGTGGAGCGAGCGCAGGGCCTCGCGGGCACCATGATGGGCATGCAGCATCTTCTGCCGGGCGTCCAACCGTGAGGGCGCCGCCCACGGACGGGGCAGGAACAGGCGCCAGTAGTGCCGCAGTTCCTGAGCCGGGCCGGAGACCCAGCGGGCGCGCTGGCGCCGGTAACCGACGAACGTCTCGGGGATCAGACCGTATCCGAATGCCGTGTCGGTGTACTGCGACCTCCAGCCGGCCGCGGTGATGCGCAGGGCCAGCTCCGAGTCCTCCGAGCCGCACCACTCCGCCCAACCGCCGACCTCCCGTAGGGCCGTGTGCCGGACCAGGCACAGCGTGCCCGCGATGAGCGCGGAGTCGTAGGCATTGCGAGCGACAAGATAAGTCGAGTACATCAGCCGGTACTCGTAATAGCAGCCAGTCAGCCAGCCACTTGCGGACCAGCCACGGTAGTCGTGACGGGCCTGGACGAACCCGGTGCGGCCGTCGGCGAAGGGAACGGCAAGGCGGGAGAGGAAATCGGGCCGCACCTGGTAGTCGGCGTCGACCACCGCGATCACCTCAACACGCGAATCGGTCTGTTCCAGCGCGAGGTTGAGTGCCCCGGCCTTGGCACCGGTCAGCCCCATCACGTGCAGGAATCGAAAGCGCGGCCCCAGCCGGTCGCAGTGATCCTGGACGGGGCGCCACAGCGCGGGATCCGCCGTGTTGTTGTCGATCACCAGTACTTCGAAATCTTGGTACCGCTGGGTCGCCAGGGCGTCCAACGTGGCCATCACGACGTCCGGGGGCTCGGCGTGGCACGGCACGTGTACGCAGATCCGGGGACCGTGCACCGTCTCGGCGCCAGAAAGTCGGGTGGGGCGCCGCCATGACCGCCGGCACAACACCTCCTGGGTCAGGTGCGCGTCGAGGAGCGCGGAGGGAAGCCGTAGCAGGCCCAGCACCACCCATACGGCCGCGACAGCCACCACCGGCCACGCAGCGCGCAAAACAAGAGGTACCGCAATCGCCGCCCACCATCCCACCAGCGCGAGCCGCACGACCGGCCCGGTCACTGCCATGAGGTGGCCGGCCGTGTGCAGCCGGGGCGTCGCGCGGCGAAGAAGCGCATAAGCACTGATAGAGAGAGCGCCCATGGCCAACGGCCACACCAGCGCGACACCCGCCGCGCAAGAGGCGACGCCCGCCACCGCACCACCAGCAGCGACCCCACCCCAGACGACCGGGCCCGAGGCCGACGCCCGCCCAGGCCGCGCCGCGCGGCACCGTACGAACAGCACCGCCGTGAGAAACGATCCGGCGAGCACGAGCAGCAACGCGCTCGTCGGCCCTGGCTGCAACCACCGCACGAAGGCTCTCTCTCCACGAAGGTCCGCCCGCGTTGGCCGGAGCCGGTACCCGCCGTGGTGAACGATCGTCCCGTGCGCAGGTTCTCTCGCGCCCCTGACCCTTGACCGTCTGGCCGTCTGGCCGTCTGGCCGTCTGGCCGTCTGGCCGTCTGGCCGTCTGGCCGTCCAGGAAACAGTTCCGTGCCGAGTGCGGCACGATGGACATGTAAGCGGAGCGGCCGGAGGTGGCGATGGAGCCCGTACGGGCGCTGGAACGGATCGCGTTCCTGCTGGAGCGGGACGGCGCGCCCACCTACCGGGTGCGCGCGTTCCGTACCGCCGCAGGTGTGATCACCGACCTGGGGGACGCGGAGGTCGCGCGGCACATCGCGGCCGGCTCCCTGGAGTCGCTCAAGGGCATCGGCCCCAAGACCGCCGCGGTGATCCGGGAGGCGGCCGCCGGGCAGGTCCCCGACTACCTGACGCACCTGGAGGACGAGCTGGCGCGCACGGTGCCCTTGGAGGGTGACGAGGGCGTCGCGCTGCGGTCCCTGTTGCGCGGCGACTGTCATCTGCACTCCGACTGGTCGGACGGCGGCAGCCCGATCGAGGAGATGGGCCGCGCCGCCCGGGACATCGGCCACGAGTGGGCGGTGCTCACGGACCACTCGCCGCGCCTCACGGTGGCCCGCGGCCTCTCACCGCAGCGGCTGCGCGAGCAACTGGACGTGGTGGCCGAACTCAACGCGCACTGGGCGCCGTTCCGGCTGCTCACCGGCATCGAGTGCGACATCCTCGACGACGGCTCGCTCGACCAGGAACCCGAGCTGCTCGACCGTCTGGACGTGGTCGTCGTCTCGGTCCACTCCAAGCTGCGGATGGCCGCCGCCGCGATGACCCGCCGCCTGGTCGCCGCCGTCGGCAACCCGCACGCCGACATCCTGGGCCACTGCACCGGTCGCCTGGTCACCGGCAAGGGCCGCCCCGAGTCGCAGTTCGACGCCGACGAGGTGTTCGCGGCGTGCGCGGCCGCCGGCACCGCGGTCGAGATCAACAGCCGTCCCGAACGGCTCGACCCGCCCCGCCGCCTGCTGCGCAAGGCGGTGGCGGCCGGCACCCTCTTCGCCATCGACACCGACGCCCACGCCCCCGGCCAGCTCGACTGGCAACTCTTCGGCTGCGCCCGTGCCGAGGAGTGTGGGGTTCCTGCGGAGCGGGTGGTGACCACCTGGTCGGCGGAGGAGTTGCTCGCCTGGACCGGAGGTCGCTCGACCCCCGCGTAGGGGCTTGAATGGCGGAACCGTGCGCACGGGAGCCCTCGTGTCCCCAGATGTCGGGCGGCAACGGGGGGCGTCGTGCAGATCATCGAAGTGACCGGGTACGCCATACGTTCCGCGGTGATCACTCTGCGGCGGCGCGGGACGCCGATGGAGTTCGTCGTCTTCCCGATGCTGCACGTCGCGTCGCCGGCGTTCTATGCCCAGGTCCGGCTCCGGCTGCGGACCTGCGACCTCGTCGTCATGGAGGGCATCCGCGGGAAGTCGGCCGTGGTGAGCACGCTGACGCTCGCCTACCGGTTCGCCCCGCGCCGGAGCCGTAACGGCCTGCAGTTGCAGCGCGGCGACCTGCTGCTCCCCGAGTCCGTGCCGGTCCTGCGCCCGGACGTGACCGCGGCCGAGGCGGTCGCGGACCTCAAGACGCTGCCGCGGTGGACCTATCTGCTGATGTTGCTCGCGGCCCCCGTGATGGGGCTGGTCTTCGCGCTGCGCGGGCCGCGCGCCTTCCTCGACGAGGACCTGGCGGTCGACGATCTGCCGACGACGGCGCGGGCGGAGATGCTGGCCGACCATCCGATCGGTCACGCCATGTCCGACCACCGTGACCTGCGGCTGCTCGACGCGCTCGACGGGATCCACGCCGAGCACCACGCGGAACCGCTGCGGGTGGCCGTCGTCTATGGAGCCGGGCACGTCCCGGCGATCGTGGCCGGGCTGCGGGGGCGGCACGGCTACCGGCCCTGGGGCGCGGAGTGGCTCACGGTCTGCGTCCCGGAGTGAACCACCAGAACAGTGAGCCACCAGAACGGTGAACCACCAGAACACGGAACATCCCCGGCCCCGCCGCGGGGCCGGAAAGATCTTGGCGAGCGAACCCCTTTCGAATCCTGGTCGAGGACGAGATATCTTGATGTCGAGCAATCAGAGAGCAAGACTGCAGACGACGCGGAAGACGTGGAAGCGGAGCATCCGGTGACTGACTCGACCATTATTTACACGCACACAGACGAGGCCCCGGCCCTCGCGACGTATTCCTTCCTGCCGGTCATCGAGGCCTACGCGTCCACCGCCGGTGTCGGCGTCGAGACCCGTGACATCTCCCTGGCCGGGCGCATCCTCGCCCAGTTCCCGGAGTACCTGACCGAGGAGCAGCGCGTCCCGGACGCCCTCGCCGAGCTCGGCGAGCTGGCCAAGACGCCGCAGGCCAACATCATCAAGCTGCCGAACATCTCGGCGTCCATCCCGCAGCTCAAGGCCGCCGTCGCCGAGCTGCAGGAGCAGGGCTACGCGCTCCCGGCCTACCCGGACGAGCCGAAGACCGACGAGGAGCGCGAGGTCGGCGCCCGCTACGACAAGGTCAAGGGCTCCGCCGTCAACCCGGTGCTGCGCGAGGGCAACTCCGACCGCCGCGCCCCCGCCTCGGTGAAGAACTACGCCAAGGCCCACCCGCACCGCATGGGCGCCTGGACCGCCGAGTCGAAGACGAACGTCGCGACCATGGGTGAGAACGACTTCCGCTCGACCGAGAAGTCCACCGTCATCCCGGCCGACGACAAGCTGAAGATCGAGCTCGTCGCCGACAACGGCACCACCACCGTGCTGCGCGAGTCCGTACCGGTCCTCGCCGGCGAGGTCGTCGACGCCTCCGTGCTGCACGTCGCGCCGCTGCGCGAGTTCCTCACCGCGCAGATCGCCCGTGCCAAGGAAGAGGGTGTGCTGTTCTCCGCGCACCTGAAGGCCACCATGATGAAGGTCTCCGACCCGATCATCTTCGGTCACGTCGTGCGCGCCTTCTTCCCGGAGACCTTCGCCCGCTTCGGCGCCGACCTGGCCGCCGCGGGCCTCTCCCCGAACGACGGTCTCGGCGGCATCTACAAGGGCCTCGAGACCCTCGCGAACGGCGCCGAGATCAAGGCGTCCTTCGACGCCGAGCTGGCCGCCGGTCCCGACCTGGCCATGGTCGACTCGAACCGCGGCATCACCAACCTGCACGTGCCGTCCGACGTCATCATCGACGCCTCCATGCCCGCGATGATCCGCACGTCCGGCCACATGTGGAACAAGGACGACCAGGAGCAGGACACCCTCGCGGTGATCCCGGACTCCTCGTACGCCGGTGTCTACCAGGCCGTCATCGAGGACTGCCGCGCCAACGGCGCCTTCGACCCGTCGACCATGGGCACCGTCCCGAACGTCGGCCTCATGGCGCAGAAGGCCGAGGAGTACGGCTCGCACGACAAGACCTTCGAGATCCCCACCACCGGCACCGTCCGCGTGGTCAACCAGGCCGGCGAGGCCGTCCTGGAGCAGGCCGTCTCCGAGGGCGACATCTTCCGCGCCTGCCAGACCAAGGACGCCCCGATCAAGGACTGGGTCAAGCTCGCCGTCACGCGCGCCCGCGCCACCGGCGACCCGGCCGTGTTCTGGCTGGACGAGGGCCGCGCCCACGACGCGCAGCTGATCAAGAAGGTCGAGCAGTACCTGCCGGAGTTCGGCCCCGAGGGCCTGGACATCCGGATCCTCAACCCGGAGGACGCCACCAAGCTCTCCGTCGAGCGCATCCGCCAGGGCCTGAACACCATCTCGGTCACCGGCAACGTGCTGCGCGACTACCTGACCGACCTGTTCCCGATCCTGGAGCTGGGCACCAGCGCCAAGATGCTGTCGGTCGTCCCGCTGATGAACGGCGGCGGCCTCTTCGAGACGGGCGCCGGCGGCTCCGCCCCGAAGCACGTCCAGCAGCTGGTCAAGGAGAACTACCTGCGCTGGGACTCCCTCGGTGAGTTCCTCGCGCTGGCCGTCTCCTTCGAGCACCTCGCCACCACCACGGACAACGCCCGTGCGAAGGTCCTCGGCGAGACCCTGGACCGCGCCACCGGCACCTTCCTCAACGAGGACAAGTCGCCGACCCGTCGCCTCGGCGGCATCGACAACCGCGGCAGCCACTTCTACGTCGCCCTGTACTGGGCCCAGGAGCTGGCCAAGCAGACCGAGGACGCGGAGCTCGCCAAGGCCTTCGCCCCGTTCGCGGAGAAGCTCGCCGCGAGCGAGCAGAAGATCGTCGACGAGCTGATCGCCGTGCAGGGCTCCCCGGCCGACATCGGCGGCTACTTCAAGCCCGATCCGGCCAAGGCCGACAAGGTCATGCGCCCGTCGCAGACGCTGAACGAGGCGCTGGCCTCGCTCGCCTGATGCGAGTCCGGTCCGAGTCCGATGCGCGTCTGATGCGTGTCTGATGCGCGTCTGATCAGCGCTGCGCGAACACTGCCCCCGGACGGCCCGTGCCGTCCGGGGGCAGTGCTGTTCTCGCTGCGCGGAAGGCGCCGTATTTGACGCTCCTCCTACGCCCTGACCTGGGTAGGGTGCAGCGATGAGCACTCTGGATGACGCACGCCCGGGCATGGACCCGGCGATCCGACCGCAGGACGACCTCTTCGGGCATGTCAACGGCCAGTGGCTGGAGACCGAGCCCATCCCCGACGACCGCTCCAGCTGGGGCCCCTTCGTGGAGCTCGTGGACGTGGCCGAGCAGCGGGTCAAGGAGATCATTCAGGAGATCGCGGCCGGCGGCCCCACGAGCCTGGACGCGGACGACGCGCGCAAGATCGCCGACCTGTACGCGTCGTTCATGGACGAGGAGGCCGTCGAGGCCCGCGGTCTCGACCCGCTGCGACCGCTGATCGACGAAGTGGCGGGCCTCAGCGACGTGCGGCAGCTCGCCGGCTTCCTCGGCCGCTTCGAGCGCAAGGGCGGCTCCGGCCTGTTCGGTGCCTACATCGACAGCGACGACCGGAACTCCGACCGCTACCTCTTCAACATCCTCCAGGGCGGTCTCGGTCTGCCCGACGAGTCGTACTACCGCGAAGAGAAGTTCGCGGAGATCCGCGAGAAGTACGAGGCGTACCTGACCGAGCTGTTCACGCTCGGCGAGCACACCGACCCGGCCGCCGCCGCGCGCACCGTCCTCGCCCTGGAGACCCGGCTCGCCGAGGGCCACTGGGAGCGCGCCGAGACCCGCGACGTACAGAAGACGTACAACCTCACCACCTTCGACGAACTCACCGAGCTCGCCCCGGCGTTCGACTGGCAGGGCTACGTCACCGGGCTCGGCGGCAAGGACGAGACCCTCGCCGAGTCGTGCGTGCGCCAGCCCTCCTACCTCACCCACCTCTCCGCGGTCCTCACCGAGGTGCCGATCGAGCAGTGGCGCGACTGGCTGCTCGCGCGCGTGCTGCGCTCCGCCGCGCCGTACCTGTCGACGCCGTTCGTGCGCGTCAACTTCGAGTTCTACGGACACACGCTGAACGGCACGCCGGAGCTGCGCGCCCGCTGGAAGCGCGGCGTCGCCTTCGTCGAGGGCGCCATCGGCGAGTCCGTCGGCAAGGAGTACGTGGCCCGGCACTTCCCGCCGCGCTCGAAGGCGCTCATGGACGAGCTGGTCGCCAACCTCCTTGAGGCGTACCGCCAGTCCATCTCCCGCCTCGACTGGATGACGGACGAGACGAAGGAGCGGGCGTACGAGAAGCTCGCCACGTTCCGGCCGAAGATCGGCTACCCGGACGAGTTCCGTGACTACTCCGGGCTCGCCGTCGTCCCCGACGACCTGCTTGCCAACGCGTACGCCGCCGACGCCTTCGAGCACGACCGGCAGCTGGCGAAGATCGGCGCGCCGGTCGACCGCGATGAGTGGTTCATGCTGCCGCAGACCGTGAACGCCTACTACAACCCGGGCACGAACGAGATCTGCTTCCCGGCCGGCATCCTGCAGAAGCCGTTCTTCTCGCCGGACGCCGACGCCGCCGAGAACTACGGCGGCATCGGCGCCGTCATCGGCCACGAGATCGGGCACGGCTTCGACGACCAGGGCGCGCAGTACGACGGCGCGGGCAACCTCAACGACTGGTGGACCGCCGACGACAAGTCCGCCTTCGAGAGCAAGTCGAAGGCGCTCATCAAGCAGTACGACGGCTTCTCGCCGCGCAATCTGCCGGGCGAGTTCGTCAACGGGTCGCTGACCGTCGGCGAGAACATCGGTGACCTCGGTGGGCTCACCATCGGGCACACCGCGTACAAGATCGCGCTCGGCGACGCCCCCGTGCCGACCGAGGGCGAACTCACCGGTACGCAGCGGCTGTTCATGAACTGGGCGTACTGCTGGCGCACCAAGCGGCGCGCGGAGCAGGAGCAGCAGTACCTCACCATCGACCCGCATTCGCCGCCGGAGTTCCGGGCGAACATCGTGCGGAACCTGGATGAGTTCCATGAGGCGTTTTCGACGGTGGTCGGGGACGGGTTGTGGGTGGAGCCGGCCGAGCGGGTGCGGATCTGGTGACGTGACCCCACGCAGGGCCGGACGGTGGACGCCGTCCGGCCCTCTGCGGCAAGATATGCCCAGGAATGAGGCGCTTGGGGGAGCGGTTGGGGGATCCCATGACGATCCAGTTTCTCGTCGAGGGCAACGGTTTCGAGTCGGCCGCGCGTGAACTCGCCGCGCTCGATGGCATGGACGACAAGGTGGAGCTGGTCCGGGGCGATCCGACTCAGAAGGAACCGGTGCTCCTCACCGTCGCAGCGATCGTGAGCATCACCGCCGGATCGGCGGCCCTGGTCGAGCAGATCATGAAATGGCGGCGCCGGTGGCAGGGGCGGCCGGACTGCCCGCACCAGATGCTGATGCTCGTCGACGGTCGTCGGCTGGCACTCGAAACACTGGACGAAGAGACATTGGCCCGCCGACTGGCGCCGGTGGACGAGCTGGACGACTGACCGGCGGCACCTCGTCATGGAACACCGCGACGGCACCCTCGTCATCTCCATCGGTCGGCTCGACGCGGACCGGGCCCGGCTGAGCTACGACTACGGCCCGCAGCGCGAGCCCGACACGGCCCCCGTCGAACTGTCCACGATCACGGACATGCTCCAGCGGGCGAAGAGCCACTACTACGCCCGGCTCCCCGAGGACCCGGACGACGCACGCCGGCTGTTGGTGAACTACGGCAGAAAACTCTTCGAGTTCCTGGACACCCCGCAGCGCCGGCTCTCCTCGTACCTCGACGAGACGCGGGGCGCCTGTGACGTCCGGGTGCTCGCCCTGGAGACCGGGTCGGGATTCGCGCACCTGCCGTGGGAATTGCTGCATGACGGCAGGGAATTCCTGGTCGCGTCGGCCAACCCCGTCGCCCCGGTCCGCAAGGTGCCGGGCACCGCTCCCGTACTCACCACCCGCAAGCGCCCGCTGCGCATCGTCTTCATGGCCTGTGACCCGGAGCAGTCCGGCGGGGTGCTGGACTGCGACGACGAGGAGGCGCGGATCTGGGACCACACCCGGCGCTTCCGGGTCGATCTCGAGGTGGAGGACAGCGGCGAGCTGTCAGAGCTGCGCCATCGGGTGCTGGCACACGACCGGGGTGATGTCGACGTCGTCCACCTGACGGGGCACGCCGTGCTGACCGACGGCGTGCCCCGCTTCCTCACGGAGGGCACGCACGGGGAGCAGGTGGCCGTCGGCGCAGGCGACCTGCACGAGGCCTTCTTCGGCAGGCCGCCGTCGCTGGTCTTCCTGTCGGGCTGCCGCAGCGCCGAGTCGGCGGAGGACGGTGCGGTCGCCTCGCTCGCCGAGTCCCTGGCATCGTCGACCGCCCCGCTCGTCCTCGGCTGGGGCCGTCCGGTCCCGGACGCCGTCGCGACGTTGGCCGCCGCGACCTTCTACCAGCAGCTGGCCGAGGGACTGTCCCCGGCCGTCGCCCTGGCCGGGACGTACCGGCAGTTGGTCCGGGATTCCGTGCCGTACTGGCACCTGCTCAGAATGTTCGTACGCGGTGAGGTGCCCGGCCCCCTGGTGGCCCCGCCCCGAACGGCCCAGCGAGACCGGTTCACCGGCCGACGCGGGAACGAGGAAAGGGCCGGGGAACCGCTGGACCGGTTGTCGTTCGTGGGCCGGCGCCGGGAGGTCCAGTGGGCCCGGCGGCTGCTGGATTTCTGGGACGCGCAGCAGAAGTCGGACGGGCTCGTCCTGCACGGACTGGGCGGCATCGGAAAGACCGCGCTGGCGAACCGGCTGGTGCAGCGCCTGTGCGACGACAGCACCGTGCACTGCCTGTGGCTGCGAGGAGATCTCGACGGAGCGCGGCTGCTGTCCGCCATCAGGGACGATCCCCTGCTCGCACCGACCCTCGGGGACGTCAGGCCGGAGCTTTCGTTGCGCCACGTGCTGCGCTCCTTCCTGGACCGGGCGCCACAACTGCTCATCGTGCTGGACGAGTTCGAGTTGAACTACCTGCCGGACCGCTTGTCACGCGACGGCATAGAGCTGGTCGACGGCCGTCCCTCCACCCGTCCGGAGGCGGCAGCGGCACTCACCGACCTCGTCGAGGCCGTCCACACGTCGAGGCAGACACACCGGCTGGTGATCACCACCCGGTATCTGCCCGCCCTCGACTGCATACGGCACCTGGAGACGAAGCACCTGGTGAACCTGCGCCCATTCGAGGTGGACCGGCTTGTCGACCGGCTGAACGGCGAGGGACGGGCGTTGGACCCATCGGTGGTCGGCTGGGCCAGGCGCATGTCGGGGGACAATCCCCGACTGCTGACGTGGCTGCTGCGTGCGGCGCGCGGCCACGTCCTCGACCACGACCGCTCCTTCGGCGTGGCGCCGGTGGAGGAGCAGGCTCTCCTCGAGCTCTTCCGTGGCAAGCGGGACGATTTCCTGGAGCGCAGCATCCTGGCGCCGATGCTCCTCGGCCGGATCGAAACCGAGGCCCGCGTGCAACTGGAGGCCGCGGCGCCGATCCGCACGCCGGTTCCTGCCGGCACGCACGCCCTGCTGACCCGCACCACGCCCGCCGAGGCAGGGGAGCGCGCCGGGCGACTCGCGGGTCTGGGCCTGCTGGAGAGCGTCCGAGGTGAGGACGGCTCACTCCGCTTCCAGGTCCCCCTGCTGCTGGGCTCCCAGCTCGCCCTGCCCGACCCGAGGCAGCAACGACGCCGGGTGGCGCGCTGCGCGAAGGCGCTGGTCAGGCTCCTGGGTGACGACTTCCTGGAAGTCCCCGACGCCCGGCTGCTGGACCACGACATCCTGAAGGAGACGCGCAGACTCGCGCTGGCGGGCCACAAGCTGCCGCACGCCGTGAACGCCACGCTGGGCCTTGCCCTGGTGGAGCTGGCCTGGCGGCGGTTCAGCCAGGCGGCCGCGCTGTGCCGGGAAATGCTCGGGCAGAGCAGCGACCACCGGCTGTACCTGATGCTGGGCGTCGCGGAGAACGAGCTGGGGCACGCCGCCGACGCCGATCTGTACGTGGGTCAGGCCCTGGAGCTGTGTCCCCCGGACAACCCGCGCGATCGGGCGCAGATCCTCGCCCAGTCCGCCGTGGCGGCCAGCCGGCGCAATCAGGACCTCGGCCGCCGGCACGCGGAAGAGGCCGTCGAGCTGGCGAGGCAGCACGGCTCCGACGAGACGCTGGTCGTCGCCCTGTGCGCGCTCGCCCTCCACGTGGCCAACCGAGGTGTGGCGTCGGAGCTGGACGTGGTGCCGGCGTTGTTCGAGGAAGCCATGAACGCCGCCCGGCGCGTGCGGGATCGGGGCCAGACGGCGACCACCGTCCGGTTCAACCAGGCAGTGACGCGGAGCATCATCGGCGACGACCCGGAGTCCGTGCGCACCGAGTTCCGTGCCGTGATCGCGGCGTACGAGCACTACGAGATGCCGCTCCATCAGGCGGTCACCATCCTTGAGCTGGCCGTCCGTCTGCTGGAGCTTGATCCGCCCGACCCCGACGAGGCCGAGCAGCTGGTCCAGCAGGTGATCCGGCTCAATCAGCGGCTGCGGTCGGCCCACGTCGAAGCGAGCGTCCAATTCTGCCTCGGGGCGGTCGCCTCCTCCCGGAACGCGCACGACAGCGCGATCGACCACTACCGACTGGCCCGGGAACGCTGCCGCGAGATGGGCGACGAGCTGCTGGAATTCCGGTCGCTCGACCAGCTCGCCAACACCTATTGGGCGCTGGGCGACACGGAGGGAGCGGCGCAGAGCCGCCGGGAGGCGCACGCCCTGAACCTCGCGCAGCGCAATCCGTGGCTGCGGATCGACCTGCTGCTCACGGCAGCCGAGGCGGAACGACAGCTCTCCGACCACGACGCGGCGGCGGTTCTCGACAAGGCCCGTGAAGCGGCACTGCTCGCCCGGGCGAACGACGACCCGCAGCGAGAGATGCGGGCGTGGGACCTGTTCGCCGACGAGGCCGCGACGGCACCGGACGCGGCTCTCGAACATGGCACCGTACTGGAGCGGCTGCTCGAACTGTGCCGGGCGTCCGACGACCGGACCGCGCTGCCCTTGCGGCTGACCGCTCTGGGCGGCCGGCTCCTGGCCGACGAGAGGTTCCTGGAGGCACGCTCCCACCTGACGGAGGCCCTCGCGCTCGCCGAGGCCGTCACGGACCACGCGACGGCGGCACGCGCGCACGAACTTCTCGGCTCGGTGGCCCAGGGGACAGGAGATGGCACGGCCGCGGAGGAGCGGCTGCGCCTGAGCGTCTGCCACTGGCTGGCGGCCGATCAGCCATACAACGCCGCGCTCGTCCTGCGGCAGCTCGCCACCGCACAACGGCCGCACGCGTCAGCCGACGCGAGATGGAGCCTCATGGCGGCGTGCGCCCTGGCCAGAGCCCTCCCCTCTGCCGTGTTGGAGAGTCAGCTGCTCGGCGAACTGGCGCAGCTCGCCGAGGCGGACGGGGCCGACGCGGAGACCGACGAATCAGCGGCCCAGTCGGTCGAGGCCTTCCGCCGTCTGTCCTGGCAGGCCGAGCAGCGCGGTGCGCCGCTGCGCGTTCTCATCTCCTCGGACATGGTCGAGCACTTCGACCCGGACGGTGGCGCCCTCATCCTCCATCGGGTGTCGGAGCTGCGCGACGAACTGCAGGCCGCGGACGGTTGGACCCTCCCGCCGGTGAACATCCAGGACACGGAGGCCCTCCACGGGTGCTGCACGATCAGCGTCTGGGGCGACGTCGCCCACACCCTGCCGCTGACGGGCGTCGGCGACCCGGTCACCCGTGTCGTCACCGACCTGCGGACCGTGGTCCACCAACACCGGACGAACCTCGACGCGGGGGAGCCCGCACCACCGGCGGACCCGCTGGTCGAGGACATCTCCGTGGCGGACATCCGCGCACGGCTCGGCTGCCCCGTCGCACCGCGTTCCTGAGCGGCGGAATCACCGAGGAGACGAGCGCCTACGCGGCGAGCGTCCCCTTCAGGAATTCGACCGTGGCCGCCCACGCCCGCGCCGACGACCGCGCGTCGTACACCTCCGGGCGGCCGTCGTTGAAGAAGGCGTGGTCCGCCGGGTACATGCGGAAGTCGGCAGTCACGCCCGACTGGGAGCTGATCGCGGCGCGCAGGCCGTCGAGGGTGGCCGGGGGGATCGCCTCGTCGCGCTCTCCGTAGTGGCCCAGGATCTGCGCCTTCAGGCGGGAGAAGTCCGGGACCTCGCCCTGGATCACGCCGTAGAACGGGACGGCCGCGCTCACCCGCTGGTCCGCCGCGGCCAGGTACAGGACGAAGCCGCCGCCCATGCAGAAACCGACCGCGCCGACCGTGTCGGAGGTGACCTGGGGGAGGGCCAGCAGGCAGTCGACCGCGCCGGAGAGCAGTGCGACGCCGCGTTCCACGGGCAGGTCCCGCATCATGCGGAACGCTTCCTCGGAGTCGTGCGCCACGTTCCCGCCGTACAGGTCGGGGGCGAGCGCCACGAAGCCCTCCGCGGCGAGGCGGTCGGCGACGTCGGCGATGTGGTCGGTCAGGCCCCACCACTCCTGGATGACGATGACGCCGGGTCCGTGCCCCGAGGCCGGCAGCGCCAGATAGCCGTGCGCCGTGCTGCCGTGGCTGTCGAACGTCACGTTCTGGTGGGCCGGGCGGCCCGTGGGCCTGGGGGTATGTGGGGTTTGTGCCATGGCCACACGATGCCACCGCGGACCGTGCCGCGGCGGCATCGACGGGACCGACCGGAGTCAGTCCTTCTTCTGCGCCGACTGCAGTGCCGTGATGCACATGGTGATCGCCGACTGCAGCTCCTCAAGGCGCTGCAGCATGTCGTCCTCCACGATGTCGTCGATCTCCTCGGCGGCGACGTCGTCGAACGTCAGCTCCTCGAACGCCTTCGTGGCCTTCTGCAGACTGCTGTAGAACTTCGCGCGCCGCTCCTGCACCCGCAGCTCGGGATCCTTCTCGACGGTCTCGGCGACGAGCGTGCGCACGGTGTCGTACGCCTCGCGGGCCCACTCGCCCGCCTCCTCGTCCTCGTCCAGCTCGTCGATGAGGGACAGGTGCCGCTCGGCCTCCTCGCGCAGCGCGGGCGAGGCCTCGATCTTCTGGCCCGCGGGGGTCTTGACCTGTCCCTCCTCCGCGATCCTGCGCACGTACTCCAGCTGGCCGCCGGTCTTGGTCTCCTCGGCGACGGCCTTCTTCAGGTCGTCCGTGCGCACGATGTCGCGGGCCATGCCCGTGCGCAGCACCGGGTCCTCGTCGAGGCGGTCCATCAGCGCCTTGCGGGCGGCCTCCGCGGTGCCGGGGTCGGCGAGGATCGCGGCCCGCAGTGCGGTCGGGTTCTCCGCGACCTCCAGGGCCTTCGTCGGGCGGATGCCCTCGGCCTCGGCGGCCTCGGTGATCGCCTGGCCGCGCACCGAGGTCGCGCTGTTGCGCGACACGTAGTACGACAACCAGACGTCGGCGTCCGGGAGTTCGACGTCCGTACCGGGCGTGAGGGCCTCGAACTGGGGGACCAGGCCGTCGTCCGCCGCGCTGTCCCACGCCTTGTAGAACCGCATGACGCGGTCGGGGGAGCAGCCGGCGAGTTCAGCGAACTTCCGGGCGGAGACCTTGGCGGACTCCCCTGCGGGCTGCCCGCCGGGCCGCACGCTGCGGGCCACCTTCAGGGCGAAGGTCCAGCCCCCGGTGCGGGCGTAGACGCCGAACTCGTGGGCGTCGCGGGTGACGGCCTCCGGTACGTCGCCGGGGGCGGGGTCGTCGTCGGCCGCCGCCTCGTCGTCGGCCACGGAGCTCTCCGCGAAGGGAACCTCCGTGGGCGGCGTCCAGAAGCTGTCGGACGCGCTTTCGGGGGCCGGGGCGGCGGCTTCCGGGGTGTCGGTGGTCGGCGGGGTCCACATGTTCGCGGTGTCCCCGGGCTCGGCCGTCTCCTCGTTCGCGGGTGCGGCGGCGCTGTCGTCCGGCGCGACGGCCGGCGCGGGCACGGGCTCCGCGGGGGCGGCGTCGCCGGACGGGGTGGCGGCGTCGGACGAGTCGATGGCAACGGACACGAAAGCACTCCTGGGTGATCGGGCACGGGTGGGTTGACGAGCTACTTTATCGCTCCGATTGGGCCGTTTTGCGCGCGAGTTGCCACAACGGCGCGGCGGACGCGTGTGCGAGACCAGGGTGGCCCGTCCCGGGCGGAGGCACGGACGGGCCCGCCATTCGCGGCTCCCCCTTCTGCGAACGGCGGGCCCGTCCTCGGCCTCGACCGTGCGCCGCGGCGGGAGGGCGAGGGCACGGGAGGCTCGATACCGCAGCATCTCAGGGCGCGGCCCCGCGGCGGATGGGGCCAAGGGGCCCTTACGGAGGGCCGAACGGCCCGGATTCAACCGTCCCCGGATCGACCCACAACCTTCACGCCGTGCGCGCCCCCGCCCCGCGTACGACCCGGAGCAGGTACTCCTTGCGGTGCAGCGGGTCGTGGTCCGTGCGGGAGCGGCGCGGCGTGTCCTCGCGGACCGGGGCGTAGTGGTCGAAGGAGGCCTCCAGGACGCCCTCGCCCCGGGTGAGGGACGGCAGTTGCCGCTCCAGGGCGCGTACTTGTGCCGCGGGGATCAGCCCGTCGACCGTGGTCCACGCCCCGCCGTCCGTGCGCTGCCCCGTCGGCACGGCCCGCAGCCGGGTGAGCACCGGCAGTACCGCCCCGTACAGATCGGCCGGGATGTCCAGGCGGAAGCCGTGCATCGGCTCGCAGACCGCCGTGCCCGCGCGCGCGAGTGCGCTCATCAGGACCAGCGGGGTCAGCCCGCGGAAGTCGCCCGCCGTGCTCGACATCGACTTGTCGAAGACGGCGTGCGCGTGGCTCTGCCGCGGGGCGTAGCCGGAGCGGGTCAGCGTCACCGTGCAGTCGGTGACCTGCCAGCCGAGCAGTCCCTGGCGCAGCGTCCCGTGCACGGTCTCCTCGATGGCCTTGATGAAGGCCAGGGGGAGGGAGCCGAGCTCGATGCCGAGCCGGAACGCGATGCCCGAGCCGATGGGCGCCGGGTCGATCCGCAGGCCGATGGTCGCCAGGAACGGGTTGCCTTCGTCCTTCATGGCCTCGGCCGCCGCACCGGAGCCCGTCGGTCGCTCGACGCACAGCGGCGTCGACTCCCGGAACGTCACGGCGAGCCCGAACTCCTCGGCGAGCGTGGCCTGCACGACCTCCTTCTGCACCTCGCCGTAGAGCGACAGGAAGACCTCCTGGCGGATGTCGTCCTGCCGCAGGCCGATCAGCGGGTCCTGCTCGGCGAGCTGGGTGAGCGCGGCGAGCAGGGCGCCGCGCAGCCCCGGCCGGTCCGGGTCGACGACGGTCTCCAGGGTCGGCGGCGCGAAGTGGTGCTCCTTGACGGGCACCTGGGGCTCGCCGAGGTCGTCCCCGACGCGTACCCCGCCGAGCCCCCACAGGCGGGCCACCTGTCCGGGACCCGCTTCCGTACGCGGTGTGTCCGCCCCGTCCGCGAAGACGCGCACCGACGTCACCCGGTCCTCCCCGCCACCGGGCAGCGCGATCCGCTCGCGCACCCGCAGCGCCCCGGTGAACACGCGGGCATACGTGATCTTCTCGCCGGCCGGGCCGCGCTCCACCTTGAACACGCGGGCGGACAGCGGTAGTTGGGGCAGTTCCTCGGCGGGAGGCAGCAGCCGCGTGACGCCGTCCACGAGGGCGTCGACCCCCGCCCCGGTCATCGCCGAGCCGAAGTACACGGGATGCGCCTCGGTGCGCGCCGTCCGCTCGGCGAGCGCGTCGCGCAGCCAGCCGTACGTGACCGACTCCTCGTCCTTGACGTACGCCTCCAACAGCGCGTCGTCGCGGGCGGAGAGCACGTCGACCAGGCGGGCGCGATGGGCGGCGTCCTGGGCGGCGTAGGGGACACAGAGCGCGTCCCGGCCGCCGAGGCCGCGCGTCACCGTGTTCATCGGGACCATGGCGGGCGCGAGTTTGCGCCGCAGGTCGTCGAGGAGTGAGGCCTCGCGGGCGCCCGCGCGGTCGACCTTGTTCACGAACACCACGGTGGGGATGCGCAGTCGGCGCAGCGTCCGCATCAGGACGCGGGTCTGCGCCTGCACGCCCTCCACGGCAGAGACGACGAGCACCGCCCCGTCGAGCACCCCGAGCACCCGCTCGACCTCGGCGATGAAGTCGGGGTGGCCAGGCGTGTCCACGAGGTTGACGCTCGTGTCGCCGAGCGGGAACGACGCCACGGCCGACTTGATGGTGATGCCGCGTCGGCGCTCCAGGTCGAGGGAGTCGGTGCGGGTGCTTCCGTCGTCGACCCGGCCGAGCTCGTCGATCACCCCTGCGGTGTGCAGGAGCCGCTCGGTCAGGCTGGTCTTACCGGCGTCGACGTGCGCGAGAATGCCCAGATTCAATGTGTGCACTGGCAGTCATGTCCTTGGGGGAGAGGGCAGGGGCCTTCTGAAGGAACATGTCTGCAGTGCGCATGGATCGGTCCTCACGGTCGGGGCGCGCGGCCTACTGCCGCATGGAGCTCAGTGCAGCAGTCGGCCGCGCGCCCCGGCAACCGATTTACGCGCCGTCGGCGACCCGCGCCGACCACCGTTGCTCGACCCTCGCAAGCCGCCAGTAGGCGATCGCCGCCGCCCAGACGGCCACGAACAGGCCCACGATCACGTACCCGACGTTGTCGAGGTCGAGACCGGCGATCCAGCCGGTGGCGGCGTCGCTCAGGTCGAGCTTGTCGTGCAGGACGCCGACGAGTTCGATCGTGCCGATGAAGAACGCGACCGCGATCGACAGACCGGTGATGGTGAGGTTGTAGAACACCTTGCGCACCGGGTTGGAGAACGCCCACTGGTAGGCGAAGTTCATGAACGTGCCGTCGAGCGTGTCGAACAGGCTCATGCCCGCGGCGAACAGCAGCGGCAGGCACAGGATCGCGTACCACGGCAGGCCCGCGGCGGCGCCGCTGCCCGCCATGACCATCAGCGTGACCTCGGTCGCGGTGTCGAAGCCGAGACCGAAGAGGAAGCCCAGCGGGAACATCTGCCCCGGGCGGGTGATGGACTTGGTGAAGCGGCCGAGGATCCGGTTCATGAACCCGCGGGAGTCCAGGTGCTCCTCGAGCTTGCGCTCGTCGTAGGAGCCCGCGCGCATCGCCTTGAAGACCTTCAGGATGCCCATCAGGGCCACGAGGTTGAGCGCCGCGATGAGGTACAGGAACGTACCGGAGACGGTCGTGCCGACGACGCCGAGCACCTGGTGGGTGCGGGAGCCGTCGTTCATCAGGGTGCCGGCGAGCGCCGCGCCGCCCGCGACGAGCGCCGCCATCGCGACCACCACGCTGGAGTGGCCGAGTGCGAACCAGAAGCCCACCGAGAGGGGCCGCTTGCCGTCCGCCATCAGCTTGCGGGTGGTGTTGTCGATGGCGGCGATGTGGTCGGCGTCGAAGGCGTGCCGCATGCCGAGCGTGTACGCCGTGATGCCGAGGCCGATACCGAAGGCCTTGTTGTCGACTTCATAGTGCTCGGGGACGACGAGCAGGAAGAGCACGCCGAACGCGACGACGTGCAGCGCGGCGATCACCGCGATCAGGCCGGCCGTGCGCAGCGTGTCCTCGCGGCGCCAACGGAAAGCAGGGGGAGGGGAGTTCAGGGCAGGGGAATTCTGGGAGTTCCCGGGCAGGGTCATGCGTCGATCACGCTCCAGCACCTCGTGGATCACTTCGTGAGATGCCGCGGCCGGTCTCCTGGCTTACGGGCGCGCCCGCCGCTCCGGCCTTCCCAGCGGCCGGCGGCCGCCAGTGGCGTACAGGGTGGAACGGCGCGCTCCGGACGGCGCTGTCCGAAACCCGATCACAGTGGCGAGGGCCGCTCCGGAATGGGCCCCTGAGGGGCCGTCACCGGTCTTCCCGAGCACCACGGCCCGACCACCCTACTACCTACCCCAAAGCCCGCTCACGGGCCCGTTGGATCTCCTCGTACGCCTTCTCCCGGCCCTCCCAGTGGGAGCCGTCCACCGACTTTCCGGGTTCCAGTTCCTTGTAGACCTCGAAGAAGTGGGTGATCTCCAGGCGGTCGAACTCGGCGATGTCCTCGATGTCGCGGACCGCGTCGTGCCGTGGATCGTGCGCGGGGACGCACAGGACCTTCTCGTCCGGGCCCTTCTCGTCGCTCATCACGAACATGCCGATCGCCCGGCACTCGATGACGCAGCCGGGGAACGTCGCGTCGCCGGTCAGGACGAGCGCGTCCAGCGGATCGCCGTCACCGCCGAGCGTGCCCTCGACGTAGCCGTAGTCCGCGGGGTACTGCGTCGACGTGAACAGCATCCGGTCGAGCCGGATCCGGCCGAGATCGTGGTCCATCTCGTACTTGTTCCGTGAGCCCTGCGGGATCTCCACGATCACGTCGAACGCCTCGGCGCGTGCCTGACTGCTGCCCAATGTGGCCTCCTTGCCGCATTCCGACGCCCACGAGTGTGCGCCGTACCGGGCAAGGGCGGAACCCCTCAGACGGCCGGGGGAATGGGGAATTCGAGTTCGGGTCGGTCCCAGGCGACGGCCGGCGGGCGCGCGGGCACCGTTCCGGTGCGGTGCGCGCCCATGCCGCGGTAGAAGCCCTCGGCGGGCGGGTGCGCGACGACGCGGACATGGTCGAGGCCCGCTGCCAGGGCCTGCGCCCGCATGTGGTCGACGAGCAGCCGCCCGATGCCCCGGCCCTGCGCCTCGTCCGCGACGAACATCAGGTCCAGCTCCGGCGGCTCGGTGAGCAGCGCGTAGAAGCCGAGCACCCGCTCGTCGGCCTGATCCACGGCTACGTAGACGTGGTGCGCCTCTACGTAGTCGGGGCCCACCCGGTAGCCCGCGACCATGGAGGCGTAGGGGTCCCGGTAGGCGCTGGAGCCGCGCACGAGACGGGTGAGGCGCCGGGCGTCCTGGGCGGTGGCCCGCCGGATGGCGATCGAGGGACCCCTTCCACGGCGCGTAATGCTCGCGTTCATATGTCGAGTATTACGCATTCGGGGGCGGGGTCAGGCTGCGGGCACCGTGGACCGGGCCTGGCGCAGGAACGTGGCGTTGTCCGGGGTCTCGCGCAGCTTGTCGAGCAGGGCCTCGTAGGAGGCGGCCGGGTCCCGGCTCTGCAGGGCGCGCCGCAGGCCGCGGGCGACGGACAACTCGGCTGCGGGGAGCAGGAGTTCCTCGCGGCGGGTGCCGGAGGGGATGAGTTCGACGGCCGGGTGCACGCGGCGCTGCGCCAGCGTGCGGTCCAGGCGCAGCTCCATGTTGCCGGTGCTCTTGAGCTCCTCGAAGTAGTAGTCGTCGGCGCGGGATCCGGTGTCGACGAGGGTGGTCGCGAGGATCGTCAGCGAACCGGCCTCCTCGGTGGCGCGGGCCGCGCCGAAGAAGCGCTTCGGGCCGTGCAGGGCGGCCGCGTCGACACCGCCCGACAGGGTGCGGCCGCTGGTGGAGGCGGCGTTGTTGTGCGCCCGGCACAGCCGAGTGAGGGAGTCCAGGAGGATCACCACGTCGCGGCCCTGTTCGGTGAGGCGCTTGGCGCGCTCCACGGCGAGTTCGGCGAGCGCGATGTGCGCCTTCGCCGGGCGGTCGAACGTCGAGGCGTACACCTCGCCGTGCACGGAGCGGCGCATGTCGGTGACCTCCTCGGGGCGCTCGTCGACGAGCACCACCATGAGGTGGACCTCGGGGTGGTTCGCGGCGAACGCGGCGGCGAGCTGCTGGAGCAGCACCGTCTTGCCGGTCTTCGGCGGGGCGACGATCAGGCCGCGCTGGCCCTTGCCGATGGGCGTGAACAGGTCGACGACCCGTCCGGCGAGCCCCGCCGCCGGGTGTTCGAGACGGAACCGCTCGCTGGGGTGGAGCGGGGTGAGGTCGGCGAAGTGCGGGCGGCGGCGGGTCGCGTCCGCGGGGGCGCCGCCGACGGTATCGACGTGTGCGAGGCTGCGCGGCCTGCCGCACGTACCCTCGACGAAGTCGCCCTTGCGCAGGCCGAGTTGGCGGATGAGGTGGGCGGGGACCTGGACGTCGTGCGACGTGGGCTCCAGGTCGGCCGCCCGCAGGAAACCGGTCCCGTTCCCGCCGATGTCGAGGACGCCGGCGGTGCGGACGGGTTCTTGGGGTGGTGCGGGGGTGGTGCTCGTGGTGGTGGCCGTGGTCATGGCGATCACAGGTCCTTTCGCGGGCCGAGCCGCGGACGCGGCAGGCGTACAAGGGCAGGGAAGGGGTGGGATCCGGCGAGTGGCAGGGGCGGCTGAGCGCGCCCCGCGGCCGGGGAGAACCTGGTGGGTACGGCGACGGGTGAAGAGCCCGCCAGAAGCCGCTGACCAGGGATGACGTGCGCTGTTCGGTGACGGGGAACCGTCGATCCAGGAGCGCGGAGGAAAGAGATGAAGAAGGAGATTCGGTACCGGCGCCTCAAAGTGGGCGAGCACATGTACCGCCTTGACCGTACCACCCGAACCCCGCCGCGCGGCAAGCCCCGACTTCGGAGCCGTGGCGCCCTATGCTGATCCGCCATGTTCACCGATCAGGGCCCCACCCTCCGCGAGCTGGCCGTTCAGGCACTGTCATCGGTCGAGCGGGGGTACGACCTGCTGGCGCCGAAATTCGACCACACACCGTTCCGCACCCCGGATGTCGTGCTGGACGCGGTGGGCGGCGCGCTCGCCGGGCTCGGCCCGTACGACACAGGGCTCGACCTGTGCTGCGGCACCGGCGCCGGCCTGCGCGTACTGCGCGAGGCGGGGGTCGGCCGTGCCGTGGGCGTGGACTTCAGCGGCGGCATGCTGGACGTCGCGGGGCGCGATGAGCCGACGGCCGACCGCGTCCGCGCGGACGCGCTCGCGCTGCCCTTCGGCGAGGTCTTCGACCTGGTGGTGAGCTTCGGGGCGTTCGGGCACTTCCTGCCCCGCGAGTGGCCGCGACTGTTCTCCGAGGTGTGCCAAGTACTGCGCCCCGGCGGGCAGTTCGCGTTCCCGCTGCCCGCGCCCGCGGGGCCCGGATCGGTGGGCTACTGGGCGATGCTCGGCTTCGACGGGGCGATGCGGGTGCGCAACGCGGTGTGGCGGCCCCCGTTCGTCATGTACTACCGGCCGTTCCGGCTCGGCGACGTACGGCGGGGGTTGGACCGCGCCGGATTCGATGTGGCGCTGTACGCGCTGCCCGAGCTCGGCGAGCGGCCGGACGGCAGCCCGCGGTGCAGGCTGGTCGTGGCCACGCGCCGCTGACGGGGCTCGGCAGGAGCGCCGCGGAGCCGAGCCTGCCGGTTGGGGGCCGCCGGATCGCGCCGCGCGCCCGCCGCGCCTAGCGTGGTCCCGTACCTGCCGGGCCGCGTCGTGCCCGGCGACCGACGGAAGGGTGTCGCGTCATGTCAGCTCGTCCTGAAGGCGCGCCGGTCTGGGCCGACGCCATGTTCCCCGACCTGGAGGCCGCGAAGAGCTTCTACGCGGAGCTGTTCGGCTGGACCTACGACGAGGGCAGCGCCGAGTTCGGCAACTACACGCAGGCCAGGACGCCCGACGGCAAGCACGTGGCGGCGCTCGTGCCGCAGATGCCCGGCGCGGAGGGCGTGCACCCCGCCTGGAACCTGTACCTCGCCACCGCGGACATCGCGTCGGTCGCCGAGCGGATCAAGGACGCGGGCGGCAGCCTCATGATGGACCCGATGCAGGTCGCCTCGTTCGGCACGATGATCACCGCCCAGGACCCCGCGGGGGTCGTCTTCAGCGTCTGGCAGCCCGACACCCACCAGGGCTTCGAGAAGGTCAACGAGCCCGGCGCGTTCTGCTGGGCCGAGGTCAACACCCGCAACGCCGCGCGGACCGACTCCTTCTTCCCGGCCGTCTTCGGCTACGACGTGAAGAAGATGGAGGACGACCAGGTCGACTTCAACGTCTGGGAGCTGAACGGCGAGCCGACCATGGGCCGCATGCTGATGACGGACGACTTCCCGCCCCACGTGCCGTCGTACGTCAATGTGTACTTCGTCGTCGAGGACTGCGACGCGGCCGTCTCCACCGTCCAACGCCTGGGCGGCAAGCTGCACTTCGGGCCCTTCGACACCCCCTTCGGCCGGTTCGCGGCGGTCGGGGACCCGCAGGGCGCCGCGTTCTCCGTCATCGACGTGACGGCGGCCAAGGGCGAGATGCCGAAGACGTCCTGACGGTCAGTCGGACGACGGAAGCGTGAACCCCAGCTCCTGGGAAGCGAGTTGGGGTGTCGGTTGTGCCCAGCGCCTCACCCTGACACTGCTCTGCGTCGACGACAGGGACCGCAGTTCGGCCCGGTCGAGATAGAGCGTGCCGTTCAGATGGTCCGTCTCGTGCTGCACGATCCGCGCGGGCCAGCCCGTGAACTCCTCGTCCACCGCGAGCCCTTGCCCGTCGAGGGCGCGCAGCCGCACGCGCTCGTGCCTGGCGACCACGGCCTGGTAGCCCGGCACGCTCAAGCACCCTTCGTAGAGCCCCACTTGGCGCTCGCCCACACCCTCGTACGACGGATTGACCAGCACCCGGAACGGCTGCGGCACCCGCCCCCGCGCCGCCCGTAGCTCCTCGCTCACGGCCGCCGCGTCCTCGATGACGGCGAGCCGCAGCGGCACCCCGATCTGCGGCGCGGCCAGGCCCACGCCGGGCGCGGCATGCATCGTGACCCGCATCGCGGCGATCAGCCGGGCGAGCAGCTCGTCCGGGAGCTGTCCGTCGACGGGCTCGGCGGGGCGGCGCAGGACCGGGTCGCCCGCCGCGACGATCGGCAGCGGCTCCTCGGCGGCTCCGGCCAGCAGGGACTCGACGTGATCGGTCAGTGACGTGAACGGCATCGCGCCAGGATGCCAAGCGTGGTCGCGCGTCGACAATGGGGGGCGGGGGAATGCCTCGGCCGCACCGACGGTTCTGATCCTGTGGCTGTCCCTGACGGATGGGGCGGCAGTGGCACAGGAGAAGGTTCGAAGGTTCCGACGGATGACGCAGACGCAGACGTACGCAGCGCACGAGGGCACCACGGGTCCCGCCCCGCACACCGACGGCGGGTTCGACCCCCTCGACCACCCCGCGTACGCCGCGCTCACCGGCCCGCACGCGCACTTCGCCGAGCGGAGCGGCCGGGCCCTGCGCTATCCCACCGCCGTCACGCCGTGGACCGCGCTGCCCCCTGACCCGGGGCCCTCGGACTGGGCGGACCTCGCCGCCTTCGCCGCCCCCGACGGAACCCTGCCGCTGCTCGGCACCGACATCGAGCTGCCGGACGGCTGGGAGACGACGATGGATGTCGCGGGCGTGCGCATGGTCGGTGACGCGGTGGACGCGACTCCCGACCCGGAGGCCGTCCTGCTCAGCGACGACGACGTGCCGGAGATGCTCGACCTGGTGGCCCGCACCCAGCCGGGCCCGTTCACGCCCCGCACCGTCGAACTCGGCACGTACCTGGGGATACGCCACGGCGGCGCGCTCGTCGCGATGGCGGGGGAGCGTCTGCACCTGCCCGGATACACCGAGATCAGCGCGGTGTGCACCGACCCGGACCACCGGGGCAAGGGCCTCGCGGGCCGCCTGGTGAAGGCCGTCGCGGCCGTCGTCCAGGAGCGCGGCGAGACCCCGTTCCTGCACACCGGCGCGGGCAACAAGAACGCGATCCGCCTGTACGAGTCCCTGGGCTTCCACCTGCGCAACACGACCCGCTTCCGGACGGTGCGCGCGCCGCGCTGAGGCGTGGTGGCCTACGAGCCGGGCTCCTCCTGGGACGCGTGGTTGTAGCGCACCAGGTAGTCGGCGAACCGCTCCAGGTCCTCCTCCGGCCAGTCCGCCAGGCGGTCGCCGAAGATCTGGCGGCGGTTGACGGTCACCTGGCGCAGGACGTCGGCCCCGGCCTCGGTCGGATGCAGGACCTGCACCCGGTGGTCGTCGGGGTCGACGCGGCGGATCACGAGTCCTGCCCGCTGCAGGGCGGCCACCTGGCGGCTGACCGTCGACTTGTCGAGGGCATAGTGTGCCGCCAGGTCCGTGGCGCGGCAGCCGCCCCGCTCGTCGAGGTGGGCGAGCAGCGAGTACGAGACGAGCGAGAGCTCCGGGTGCATCCGCGCGGCGGTGGCCCGCGCGCGCCGGGCGAACGAGGTCAGCTCGCGCTGAATGGTCTCCACGGCTGCCTCGCGGTCGGCCGCGTGATCTGGCTGTGCCACGGCGGTTCCTTTCGGGATACTCGTTGCACTCTACAACCCCGCACGCCCGGAGGCGGTCGGACGTGGCGCGTATCTCTTATGCAACTTGTTGCAAAACCCCTGCGGTGTCCTCTACAACTGTTTCGACCGTTCACCGCTCACGGAGGGCCCCATGAGCCGCTATCCGCACCTGCTCGCCCCGCTCGACCTCGGTTTCACGACGCTCCCCAACCGCGTCCTCATGGGCTCGATGCACGTGGGCCTGGAGGAGGCGCCGAACGGGTTCGCGCGCATGGCCGAGTTCTACGCGACCCGCGCCCGCGGCGGCGTGGGCCTCATGGTCACCGGCGGCATCGCGCCCAACGCCGAGGGCTGCACCTTCGACGGCGGCGCCAAGATGACGGACGAGGCGGAGGCCGCGCAGCACCGCGAGGTCACCGACGCCGTGCACGCGGCGGGCGGCAAGATCGCCATGCAGATCCTGCACTTCGGCCGGTACGCGCACCACGCGGGCCTCGTCGCGCCGAGCGCCGTGCAGGCGCCGATCAGCGCCCACGTCCCGCGCGCCCTCACCGACGAAGAGGTCGAGCGGACCATCGAGGACTACGCGCGCGCCGCCGAGCTCGCCAAGTCCGCCGGCTACGACGGCGTCGAGGTGATGGGCTCCGAGGGCTACCTCATCAACGAGTTCATCGTCTCCGCCACCAACCACCGCGAGGACCGCTGGGGCGGTTCGTACGAGAACCGGATCCGGTTCGCCGTAGAGATCGTGCGGCGCGTGCGCGAGCGGGTCGGCCCCGACTTCATCCTCATCTACCGCCTGTCCATGCTGGACCTGATCCCCGGCGGCTCGACCCTCGACGAGGTCGTGCACCTCGCCAAGGAGATCGAGGCGGCCGGAGCCACCATCATCAACACCGGCATCGGCTGGCACGAGGCCCGCATCCCCACCATCGCCACGTCCGTGCCGCGCGGCGCGTACACCTTCGTCACCAAGAAGGTCATGGGCGAGGTGAACGTCCCGCTGGTGACCACCAACCGCATCAACACCCCGGAACTCGCCGAGGAGTTGCTCGCCGACGGCGCCGCCGACATGGTCTCCATGGCGCGCCCGATGCTCGCCGACCCGGAGTTCGTGAACAAGGCCGCCGCCGACCGCTCCGACGCCATCAACACCTGCATCGGCTGCAACCAGGCCTGCCTCGACCACATCTTCAGCCTCCAGATCACCTCCTGCCTGGTGAACCCGCGCGCCTGCCACGAGACCGAGCTGGTCCTCTCGCCGACCCGGATCCGCAAGCGCGTCGCCGTCGTCGGCGCGGGCCCCGCCGGACTCGCCTGCGCCGTGAGCGCCGCCGAGCGCGGCCACGAGGTGACCCTGTTCGACGCCGCCGCCGAGATCGGCGGGCAGCTCAACGTCGCCCGCCGGGTCCCCGGCAAGGAGGAGTTCGACGAGACGCTGCGCTACTTCCGCACGCAGCTCGAACTGCACGACGTGAAGGTCAAGTTGGAGACCCGCGTCGCCGCGGGCGACCTCGACTCCTACGACGAGGTCGTCGTCGCCACCGGCGTCGCCCCGCGCACCCCCGCCATCGACGGCGTCGACCACCCGAAGGTCGTCGGCTACCTCGACGTCCTGCGCGGCGGCGCGCCCGTCGGCGACCGCGTCGCGATCATCGGCGCCGGCGGCATCGGCTTCGACGTCGCCGAGTACCTCACCGACGGCGGCGAGAAGGCCAGCCTCGACCCGGCCACGTACTTCCGGCAGTGGGGCGTCGACATGGACTACGGCGACCGCGGCGGCCTCACCAGGCCCGAGCGCCCCACCCCGCCCCGCCAGGTGCACCTCGTCCAGCGCAAGGCCACCAAAGTCGGCGCGGGCCTCGGCAAGACGACCGGCTGGATCCACCGCACCGAACTGCGCCACCGCGGAGTCACCATGGTCGCGGGCGCCACGTACGACCTGATCGACGACGCGGGCCTGCACATCACCGTCGAGGGCGAGCAGACCCTCATCCCCGTCGACACCGTCGTCCTGTGCGCGGGCCAGGAGCCCCAGCGCACGCTGTTCGACGACCTGGTGACCGCCGGTCGCACCCCGCACCTGATCGGCGGCGCCGACCTCGCGGCCGAGCTGGACGCCAAGCGCGCCATCAAGCAGGGCACCGAGGTCGCGGCGGCCCTGTAGAGACCGGGGAGTCACGTGACCGGGCCCGCCGGACACGTGACTCCCCTTCACCGATCGGAACTCACCTACCCTTACGACATGTCACTCCCGCACGCGATCCTCACGGCGCTCCTGGAGAAGCCGTCGTCGGGCCTCGAACTGACCCGCAGGTTCGACAAGTCCATCGGCTACTTCTGGTCGGCCACGCACCAGCAGATCTACCGGGAGCTCGGGAAACTCGAACGTGAGGGACTGATCCGCGCGCTGCCCACCCAGGCACCCGCACGCGGGCAGAAGAAGGAGTACGAGGTCCTGCCGCAGGGCCGCGCCGAACTGGCCCGCTGGACCGCCACCCCCCAGGACCCGAGGCCGCTGCGCGACCCGCTGCCGCTGCGCCTGCGCTCGGCCGCCGTGGTCGGCACGGAGGGCATCGCCGAGGATCTGGCACGCCATCTCGCCCTGCACCGCGAGCAGTTGGCGACGTACCAGGACATCGAGAAGCGGGACTTCCCGCCGGAGAAGAACAGCGAGGCGGACCGCTTGCAGCACGCGGTGCTGCGCGCGGGCATCGATCTCGAACGGTTCTGGGTGGACTGGCTTGAGTGCACCCTGACGGAGCTGGACTGACCCTCAGCCCTTCTCCGCCGCCTTCCCCGTGACCACGGACCGCTCCGTCGAGAAGGCACCCCACGTCCCGTCCGGCAATTGCGCGCGGAGCTTCACCCGGTGCTTCACGTGCGGCTTCTTGCCGATGTAGAAGCTGTACGTCGCCGAGCCGGCCGGCGCGCTCTCGCCCCACATCACCGTCGTCGCCTCCCGGCCGTCCAGGTACACCTGGTACGCCGGGACCTCGCCGCCGGTCCGCGGCGGCGTCCACGCCAGGTCGATGTAGTACGCGCCCTTCGTGTGCCGCGTCGACGCCTCGAACTCCGCCGGGGCGGTACCGGGCCCCTCCTCACCCTTGCCCCGCGCGGTCGTCAGTCGGAGGGTCCCGCTCGCGGCCGAGGTGTTGTCCGCGGCGTCCCGGGCCCGCACGCTGAACGCGTACGCGGTGCCGGGCCGCAGCCCCGTGACCAGCGCCCGCGTCTCCCTGCCGCCGACGCTGTGGATCTTCATGGCGCCCTGGTAGATGTCGTACGAGGCGGCGCCCCGGTCGTCCGTCGCCTTCCGCCATGCCAGCGACACGGCCCTGCTCCCGTCCGCCTCCCCGCGCAGCCCGGTCGGCCGGCTCGGTGCCGCGCGGTCCTCCTTGACGGCGGCCGGGGTGGTGACGGTGACGCGGGTACTGGCGGGCCCGAGGGAGCCGTCCGTGCCGCGGGCGCGCACCGTGAACACGTAGCGGGACGTCGGGGTGAGCCCGGTGACATCGACCATGTGCCGCTCCGCGGGCAGCCGCTTCACGCGCTTGGCGCCGCGGTACACCTCGTACTCCTTGACCTCCGCCGTGCTCGCGGGGCGGTTCCACATGACGTGCACGGAGGTGGCGCTTCCGGCCTGTGCGGTGACCCCGGCCGGCGCCGACAGGGCGGGCCCGTCGGCCTTCGCGCTGTCGGAAAGGAGGCCGCAGGAGGCGAGCGTGGGTACGAGCGCGGCGGCGCAGGCCGCGCGGGCGAGCCGGGTGCGTGGGGGGTGGCGTCGCACGGAGGGCCTTCCGTTCGAACGGATTGGTACAGACCTGTATGGCACGAGAGGCGGGCATTCCTCAAGTGGTTCGCGCCAACAGGTCTGTACCAAAGGTTCGTTGGGGGAGGCGAGGGAAGCGAGAGAGGCGAGGGCGGGAGGTGTCTCCCCGCTCCCTCATTCCCTCAATCCCTCATTCCTTCCGGTACGTGTACGCCTCCGAGGCCGCCGCGGCGACCGCGTCCAGGTCCGCTCCGGCCGAGGCCGTGACGACCGCGGCGATCGCGCCCTCCACGAAGGGCGCGTCCACCAGGCGTGTGGTGTCCGGGAGTTCATCGCCCTCGGCCAGCAGCGCCTTCACGGTCAGCACGGCGCTGCCGAGGTCGACGAGGACCGCGACACCCGCACCACGGTCGACCTCGGCGGCGGCCGCGGAGATCAGCTCGGAGCTGGTGCCGAGGCCGCCGTCCTCCGTGCCGCCCGCCGCCGCGACGGGCGCGGTGTCGCCGCCCCCGGAGAGCCCGGCCGCGAGCCGCGCCACGGACTCGGCGACGTCCTTGCTGTGCGAGACCAGCACGATGCCGACGGGCTTGTCGGGGGCGCTCATGACTCGGCCCCCGCCGCCTCGGCCAGCGCGGCGATCAGCAGCGCCGACGACGTGGCGCCCGGATCCTGGTGCCCGATGCTGCGCTCACCGAGGTAACTCGCCCGGCCCTTGCGGGCCTGGAGCGGGATGGTGGCCTCCGCTCCGTGCTCGGCCGCCGACCGCGCCGCGGCGAAGTCTCCGTCGCCGAGCGCCTCCACCGCCGGAACGAGGGCGTCGAGCATCGTCTTGTCGCCGGGAGCGGCCCCGCCGAGCGCGGCGACGGCGTCGACCCCGGCCTTCAGCGCCTGCGCGAAGTCCGCCTCACTGACCTCGGCCGCCTCGCCCAGCGCCTTGCCGGTGCGGCGCAGCAGCGTCCCGTAGAGAGGCCCCGAAGCGCCGCCCACCGTCGAGATCAACTGTCGTCCGGCCAGGGTGAGTACGGCCCCGGGCGTGTCCGGCGCGTCCTTGTCGAGGGTCGCGCGCACGGCGTTGAAGCCGCGCTGCAGATTGCTGCCGTGGTCCGCGTCGCCGATCGGTGAGTCGAGTTCGGTGAGCCGGTCGGCCTCGCGGTCCACGGCCGCGGCGGCCACCGTCAGCCAGCGCCGGAAGAAGTCGGCGTCGAGCACGTGATCTCCTTGCTTTTCAGGTTCGTTGACGTGGTCGGATGCCCAGGCAGGTGTGTCACATGCCCCAGCGCAGACCGGCCGTGCTGACGGGCGCGTCCCACAGGCGCAGCAACTCCTCGTCGGCCTGGCAGATCGTGACGGAGGCCCCGGCCATGTCGAGCGCGGTGACGTAGTTCCCGACGAGTGTGCGGGCGACGGGTACGCCGCGCTCCCCGAGGACCCGCTGCACTTCGGCGTTGAACCCGTACAGCTCAAGCAGCGGGGTGGCGCCCATCCCGTTGACCAGCACCAGCACGGGACTGCTCGGGTTGAGGTCCTCAAGGACGGCGTTCACGGAGAAGTCCGCGATCTCCCCGGACGTCATCATGGGGCGCCGCTCCCGGCCCGGCTCACCGTGGATCCCGATCCCCAACTCCAGCTCGCCGGACGGCAGATCGAAGGTGGGCGCACCCTTGGCCGGCGTGCTGCAGGCGCTCAGCGCGACGCCGAAACTCCGGGCGTTCTCATTGACCTGCCGGGCGATCGCCTCGACGCGCTCCAGCGGCTGCCCCTCCTCGGCGGCGGCACCGGCGATCTTCTCCACGAACAGGGTCGCCCCGGTGCCGCGCCGCCCGGCGGTGTACAGGCTGTCGGTGACGGCGACGTCGTCGTTCACGAGCACCTTGGCGACCTGAACACCCTCGTCCTCGGCGAGCTCGGCGGCCATGTCGAAGTTCAGCACGTCACCGGTGTAGTTCTTGACGATGAACAGCACACCGGCGCCGCTGTCCACCGCGGCGGCGGCCCGCACCATCTGATCCGGCACGGGCGAGGTGAACACCTCACCGGGACAGGCCGCGGCGAGCATCCCGGGACCGACGAACCCACCGTGCAGCGGCTCGTGCCCGGATCCGCCGCCCGACACCAACGCCACCTTCCCGGCCACCGGCGCGTCCCGGCGCGCGATCACCCGGTTCTCGACGTCCACGTTCAGTTCGGGGTGGGCGGCGGCCATCCCGCGCAGGGCGTCGGCGACGACCGTCTCGGCTACGTTGATCAGCATTTTCACTGGTACCTCCGGGTGGCGTTAGCAGGTGGCGCTCGTCGACGTCTTTCGGTCCCTCGCCAGTATCGACGCAGCGGCCGTGTTGGGCACGTGTTGCGACCGACTGTCGAGCGTCAGGCGGAGTCCGCCGGCCAGTCGAGGAGGCGGGCGCCGATCACCGCGGTCTGCAACGTGTAGCGGTCGGCCGGGATCGCCGGGTCGATGCCGGTGAGCTGGTGGATGCGGGCGAGGCGGTATGTGAAGGCCCGGACGCTGAGCGACAGTTGGCGGGCGGCCTCGGCCGACACGCAGCCGGCGTCGAAGTACGCCATGAGTGTGTCGATCAGCGGCTGGGCGCCGCCCCGCGCCTGGTGCAGCGGCCCCAGCGTGTGGTGGACCAGGTCGGTCATGGCCTGCCGGTCGCGGGTGAGGACGGGGTAGACGAGGAGGTCGGCCGAGCGCAGCACCGGCGTGTCGAGGCCGAGGCGGGTGGCCAGGTCGAGTGCCCCCAGCGCTTCCTCGTAGGACTGGACGACACCGCCGGGACCGGACTGCGGGCGGCCGATGGCGACCTGGCCCCCGCCGTCGGCGGCGGCGTAGGCCTGCTTGGCGAAGTAGGCGAGCACCTCGTACTGGTAGCCGGGGGCGATGCAGACGAGCCGCCCTTCCTTGGTGGTCAGCAGGATGTTCCGGTTGCCGAAGCGGGCGATCACCGCGCGCTCGACCTCCCGCGCGACGGTGTCGCCCTCCTCGTACGCGCTGTCGCCGCGGGCCACCGCTATGGCGTGCTCGCCGGACAGGCGCAGCCCGAAACGTTCGGCGCGCTCGGCGAGTTTGCCCAGGTCGCTGCGGCCGTAGAGCAGGTCGTCGATGAACTCGCGGCGCGCCGCTTCCTCCCGGCGCATGGTCTGCCGCTGCGCGCGCTCGTAGCCTTCGGCGAACGCGTCGATGGCCTGGGCGCCCGCCGCGACGACGGCGTCGACCGTCACCCTGGTGCCTATGTTGCCGGTGTGCGTCCGCGCCAGGTGGGCGGCGACCAGGGCGCGCAGCCCGAGGCCGGCCTCCGCGGCGCGCTCGCCCAGCGCGCGGCGCGCGTCGAGTTCGTCCCGGGTCAGCCGGCGTCCGGTGGCGGAGGCGTCGGCCACCGCCTGGACGTACCCGTCCAGATACTCGTCGGGGACGTCCTGCTGCGACGCCATGCCCACCCCCATCGCGGTGCCGTGTACTCCCCGCACTTTTTAACGTATGCGCAAGTAGGCATCAAAATCGCGTAAAGATTGCCGGGATCCGGAAGCGACTTCAGGTGGTTGCCGATGACAACATCCGGGGCAAGCACGCGGAACAGGGACGACCAGGGAGGCCAGTGGCATGACGTGGTTTCTCGGACTCGGCATCGCGGGAGTGGTGCTGCTCGTCCTGTCCCTGGTGCTGGACGGGGTGCTGGAGGGGCTCTTCGACGGACTGCTGTCGCTGCCCGTGATCGCGGGCTTCGTGTCGATGCTCGGGTTCGGCGGCGCGATCGTGCTCGGCACCACCGACCTCGGTGCCGGGCCCGCCACCGCCGTCGGTGCCGTCGCGGGGGGCGGCGCCGGCTGGCTGACGTGGAAGCTGACCCGCGCGCTGATGCGGGACCAGACCGCGGTGACGCCCCGCGGCGACGACCTCGTCGGCAGCGCGGGCACCGTGGTCACCGCCATCCCGGTCGACGGATACGGCGAGGTGCTGCTCCAACTCGCGGGCCAGCCGACGAAGTTCTCGGCGAAGAGCGCGATCGCGGTCGCCCGCGGCGCCGAGGTGTGGGTGGCGGACATCCTGTCGCCGACCTCGGTCGAGGTCCGCACCGTCGACCGCTGACCATCGTTCGTACGCACATCACGAACCACCACCAACCGACTGCCGTCTCCCGGGAGGCGAGGGGGCAGAGGGGGAACCCATCATGAGCCCTGTCACCATCGCCGTGGCCGGAGTCGTCGTACTCCTGGTCCTGCTGGCGCTCGTCGTCATCACCCGCTACAAGGTCGCGGGTCCCAGTCAGGCGTTCATCGTCACCGGGCGGCGCGGCAAGAGGTCCACCGACCCGGAGACCGGCCACGTCATCACCGACAACAGCGGCCAGAAGGTCGTGGTCGGCGGCGGTGTCTTCGTCGTCCCGTTCGTGCAGCAGAAGTTCACCCTCGACCTGTCCTCGCGGCACATCCCGGTCGCCGTGCGCGGCGCGGTCACCCTGCGCGGGGTGAAGGCGAACCTCGAAGGCGTCGCGATCGTCAAGGTCGGCGGCACCGAGGACTCGATCAGGGCCGCCGCCCAGCGCTTCCTGATGCAGCAGGACGGCATCGTCGGCTTCACCCAGGAAGTGCTGTCCGGTGCGCTGCGCTCCATCGTCGGACGGATGTCGGTGGAGGACGTCATCCGCGACCGGGCCGCGTTCGCCGGGCAGGTCGCCGAGGAGGCGGAGGCGTCGCTGTCCGGGCAGGGCCTGGTCCTGGACGCCTTCCAGATCCAGGACATCTCCACCGAGGGCTCCTACCTGGAGGACCTGGGCCGGCCCGAGGCCGCCCGCGCCAAGCAGGAGGCCGACATCGCCGAGGCCGTCGCGCGCCGCGCCGCCGAGCAGGCGCGGCTGAAGGCCGAGGAGGAGATCGCGATCGCGCAGCGCACGTTCGCGCTGAAGCAGGCCGAGATCAAGGCGGAGACCGACCAGGCCTCCGCGCAGGCGAACGCGGCGGGCCCGCTCGCCGACGCGGCCCGGCAGCAGGAGGTGCTGACCGAGCAGGAGAAGGTCGCCCAGCGCCAAGCCGCCCTGACCGACCGGGAGTTGGACACCAAGGTCCGCAAGCCCGCCGACGCCGCCCGCTACCAGGCCGAGCAGGAGGCAGAGGCCCGCCGGATCGGGCTCGTCAAGCAGGCCGAGGCGGACGCCGAGCGCTCCCGCCTGACCGGTGAGGGCGAGAAGGCGCACCGTGCCGCGCTCGCGGACGCGGTCCGCATCGAGGGTGAGTCCGAGGCGGCGGCGATCGGCGCGAAGGGCGCCGCCGAGGCGGAGGCCATGCGGAAGAAGGCCGACGCGTTCGCGCAGTACGGCGACGCGGCCGTGCTGCAGATGCTCGTCGAGGTGCTGCCGCAGGTCGTCGCCAAGGCGTCGGAACCGCTGAGCGCCGTCGACAAGATGACAGTGATCTCCACGGACGGGGCGAGCCAGCTGTCCCGTACGGTCGCCGACAACGTGGCCCAGGGCGTGGAACTGCTGAACTCCACCACCGGCGTCGATGTCGCCGCGCTGCTGAAGAACATCACCGGCGGAAAGGGCGCGACGGTGCCCGCCCCGAAGACCGCCGAACCGGCCGGGGCGGAATCGGTGAACGGGCACATCGAGATCACCGACTGAACCGCTCGGCGGCCCGCACGGGGGCGGGTCGCCGAGGCACGGTCACGGCTTAACGTTCGTTAGGCAGCAAGCGGGACCACCGAGAGCGGCGGGAACAGGAAGCGCCTGTCGGCCGACTTCCACGACGGGCTCGGCGGCGAGGACACACGGCGCTACGATGACGGCGCCGTCGCCGGCTGTACGGATGTTCAGTGGCGGGGCGGACTGAGCGGCCCAGCAGATCGGAGCATCGTGTCCACTCGACCCGCAGGTCACAAGGCCATCATCGAGGCCGCCCGCGAGGAGTTCTCCGAGCAGGGCTACGGGGCCACCTCGATCCGCGACATCGCCAAGCGCGCCGGAGTCAGCCTGTCCGCGCTGTACTACTACTACAAGGGCAAGCAGGACCTGCTCGTCGCCATCCTCGAAGAGGGCCTCGACGCCTACTTCGACGCCTGCGGGACGGCCCTCGAAGCGGCCGGGGGCGACCCCGCGGAGCAACTGGAGGCACTCGTCACCGCGACGGTCCAGTTCCGAATCGAGCACCCGGTCAAGAGCAGCATCGTGCAGACCGAGGGCCGCAGCCTCGAACCCGAACACCTCGCCCGCTACCGCAAGAACGAGGAGCGCGGTACCCAGCAGTTCCGCGAGGTCATCGAACGGGGCATCGCCGACGGCGTGTTCCTGACCCCCCACCCGGACGACGCCCGCCGCGCCGTGATCGCCATGTGCAACGCCATCGCCCAGTGGTACCGCACCGACGGCGAGGTGACCCCCGACGAACTCGTCGAGCGGTACGTGTCGTTGGCGCTGACGGTGGTGGAGTACCGGCCGCGTTCCGTGCGTCGGGCGGCTCGTGGCTGAGGCAGGTCGGCGCACGGGTGGTGTCCCGCTGAAGTAGTGCGGCTATACCTGGTTGTGGGGAGAATCAGGGCACTTGGGGGAGGGGCGCTCGCACATGAGTCGTCGCACGAGGGGAACGGTCGGCGTCTGGGCCGAGATGCAGCGGCAGCAGCAACGCCAGCGCGAGATCGAAGCCCGACGGAGCAGGCACGAAGCGCAGGAGATGCGCGCTTACCAGAGGCGTGCCGCGCAGAGTCGGCGCGAGTATCAACAGGCAGAGGTGCGGCGCCGCACGGAGGCGTTGGAGGCGCAGGTCGCCGCGTTGCAGGGACTCCTCGCGGCAGGCAGTCGGGCACCGGTGTTCCGCGCGTCCTCCTTACTGCGGACCGAGGAGGTCCAACCGTTCTCGCCGGGGCCACTGGCGCACCCGTTGCCCATGCCGAACCCGCAGCAGTACCAGGCGCAGGGCGGCTGGACCGCGGGGCGGCGGGCCCATGCGCAGGCCGAGGCGCGGGCCCGGTTCGAACGGGACTGGCAGTCCGCCCAGGCCGCAGAGGCGCACCGGCAGCGGCAGTTGGCCGCGTACCAGCGCGAACACCAGCAGCGCAGTGACGCGCACCTGGCGGAGATCCGGCGGCACAACGCCGCGGTCGAAGCGGTGGCCGACGGTGTGCGGCGCCGTGACCCGGATTCCGTCGTCGAGTACTTCTCGGCCGCGCTCTACGCGTCGTCGGCGTGGCCCGAGGGGTTTCCGCGCCAGGTGACGGCGGCCTACGACCCGGCCGCGCGGCAGTTGGTCCTGGACTGGGAGCTGCCCGCGTACGACATCGTGCCCGCGGGCAAGTCCGTGCGGTACATGGCCGGTGCCGACGAGTACAGGGAGACCGCCCGCCCTGTCGGGCAGCGCCGTGCGCTGTACCGGGAGGTGCTCGCGCAGTGCGTACTGCTGGCGGTGCACGAGCTCTTCGCCGCGGACGAGTCGGGGGCCCTGGAATCGGTGGCCCTGAACGGTTTCGTCGACGGCCACGACCCGACGACGGGCCGGCCCGAGCACCTCGTCCTGGCCACGGTGATGGCCACCCGCACCGCGTTCCGTGGCCTGCACCTGGCACAGGTCGACGCGTGCGGTTGCCTGGTCGACGCGCTCCGCGGGCAGCTCTCCGCACGTCCCGACCAGGCCGCCGTGGTCCGGCCGAGCCGGCGGCCCGGGGATGTCGGCAGCCGCGTCGTGGCCCACGGCGACGACACGGAACCGGACCTGTACGAGATGGACCCCATCGCGTTCGAGTCGCTCGTCGCCCGGCTCTTCGAGGCCATGGGCATGCAGGCGGTGACGACACAGCGGTCGAACGACGGGGGAGTGGACGTCAGGGCCCTGGACCCGACGCCGATCCGGGGCGGCGACATCGTCGTCCAGGTGAAGCGGTACCGCAACACGGTGCCACCCACCGCCGTACGCGACCTGTACGGGACGGTGCAGGACGCGGGCGCCAACAAGGGTGTCCTCGTGACCACATCGCGCTTCGGCCCGGGCTCCCACACGTTCGCCAACGGCAAGCCGCTGGAGCTGATCGCGGGTGCGGAACTCGTCGATCTGCTCCACCGGCACGGCCTGAGCGGCCAGTTGGGCGGTGGTACCACCGGTCGCCGTGGTGACGCGGCGCGGCAGCCGACGCCGGAGCGGGAACCCGCCCTGCCCGACGACTACAACGTCCTGGGCATGTCGTGGGCGGGCGAGGTCGCCCTGGACGTGTGCGCCCTCGTCTGCCGAGGCTCCCGCGTTCTCGGCGACGCGCACTTCGTCTTCTACAACAACCCCCGGACACCGGACGGTTCGGTGCGAGCCCTGCCGGCCAACGCCCCGGACAAGGCGGCGATCTGCGTGGCCTTCGACCAACTGCCCAGCGCGGCCGACCGGTTGGTGCTCGTGGCCGCCATCGACCCGGAGGTCGACCCCGACGCCGATCTTGCGGGATTCACCCAGGCCCGCATCCGACTGCTCGACCCGGGCCTCGCGGAGCTGGGACACCTGGAGGTCTCCGAGGGCCGCCCCGGCGAGACGGCCCTCGTCCTCGGCTCCTTCCGGCACCGGCCGGGCGGGGACTGGGACTTCGTCCTGGGCGGCAAGGGGTACACCGGAGGCCTGGAGGAACTGGTCCAGGACTTCGGCATCGAGGTGGAGTAGCCCCTCCGGAACGGCCTGTCAGGGCGTGGGCACGGGCCCGCCCAATCGGTAGCCGTCGTCGGCGGAGAACGCCGCGGCCACGGCGAAGCGGTCCGCGCGGACCAGGGTCTGGCGCCACTCGACCTGGCGATGCGCGGCGTCGTGGCCGAGCCGGTCGATCGCGAACAAGGCGGTGGACTCGGGGCAGTCGAGCAGCTTGCGCTCCGCGCGGGTGGGCACGACGGCCCGGATGCGCTCCCAGCCGCCGCTGATGTGCGTACGGCAGTGGCGCTCCAGCTCGTCGTAGAGCGAGGTGTGCGTGAAGTCGACGGACAGGAGCGGGCGGGCGATGTCCGCGGGGAGCCAGACGCGGTCGACGGCGAGCGGCTCACCGTCGGCGAGGCGCAGACGTTCCAGGTGCACCAGGGGAGTGGACTCCTCCAGGCCGAGACGGGCGGCGATGACACCGTCGGCACGCTGGTCGAGGCGGCGGACGGTGCTGCGCTGGACCGCGCCCACCTCCTCGACGGAGCGGAAGAGGCTGTACGCCTCGCCGACCTTCTGCTCCAGCGGCCGGCTCGCCGCGAACCGGGACACCCTGCCCCGCTGCGCCGTGACCAGGCCCTCCGCGCGCAGGGTGCGCAGCGCCTCGCGGACGGTGTGCCGGCTGACCTGGTATTCGGCGACGAGGTCGTGCTCGCCGGGGAAGACGTCCCGGAACTCGCCGTCCTCAAGGCGCCGCAGCAGGTCGGCGCGGAGCTGGGACCACAGCGGCGTGCCCTTGGACCGGGTGAGCGGACGGGGGCCGGACTGCGAGCTGCTGGTGGGCACGGGATGCATGCTCGTCGATTTGCGGAGGCGGTGCAAACCTTCGGGCGCACTCACACGACGGCGTCCACCAGCATGAAAGCCGCCGTCGCGAGCAGCAGGACCGCGAACGTGCGCTGCAGTGCCGGTCCCGACAGCTTGGCCGCCAGGCGCCTGGCGTCCCACGCCCCGAGGATCGCGGCGCCGACGAAGGGGCCGAGCACCGCGGGATCGATGGAGACGCCCTCGGTCGTCAGACGGGTGGTGAGGGACACCAGCGAGTTGAGCAGGGTGACGACGAGGCTGGTGCCGACGGCCGTCCGCATCGGCAGCCGCAGCACGGACACCAGGGTGGGCACGGCGAGGAACCCGCCGCCCACCCCGAGCAGCCCGGTCACCGCGCCGAGCCCGGCCCCGGCCCCGGCGGTCCGCAGGGGGCCGCCCCGGCCGACTTCGGTGGTAGAGGTGGCCGTCTGTGCCGTCTGTGTCGCCTCTCGTACTTGTACGGGGCCGGGGGCGGGCCCCGCTGCCGCCCGCGCCGGTGGGTCGGGGCTCGCGGGCGCCGCGTCGTCACAGGCACGGGTGCCGCGCAGCATCACCGCGGCGGCCACCCCGGCCAGCACGGCGAACGCGCCGGTCAGCAGGTTCTGCGGGAGGCGGTGCGCGAGCATCGACGCCCCGACGGTCGGCACTGCGCCGACCGCGGCGAACAGGAGGCCGGTCCGCCAGCGGACGGTTCCGGTGCCCACGTGGCGGGCGAGGGCGGTGGCGGAGGTGATCGTGACGATGAGCAGGCTGGCGGTGCCCGCGTCGGCGGGGGCGACGCCCAGGAGGTAGACGAGGGCGGGGACCGCGAGCACGCCACCGCCGCCGCCGAGCCCGCCGAGGGCCAGGCCGACGACGGCGCCGCAGAGCACGGCGAGGATCAGGATGTTCACGCGGGGACGCCGCCCGCGCCCGCCGGGCGCTCGACGGGGCCGTGCCATGCGGCGAAGCCACCGCGCAGGTCGTCGGCGTCGAAGCCGTGGGCCCGGAGCACGGAGGCGGCCACGGACGAGCGGTTGCCACTGGCGCACACCACGATGACCGGCTGGTGCTGATGCGGCGTCAACTCGCTGATGCGTGCGACGAGTTCGGGCAGCGGAATGGTGCGGGCGCCGGGGAGGGTGCCGGTGTCGTGGATCTCGCCGGGGGCGCGTACGTCCAGCAGGGTGAAGGGCCGGGTGCTGTCGGCGAGGCGGGCCGCGAGGGCCGTCGCTTCCACGCGTGGCGTCGACGTCATGTGCTCGGCCCGCAGGGTGTCGGCGGGCAGGGCGCCGAGGACCCGGTCGTAGCCGATGCGGGCGAGACGGTTGCGGGCCTCGCGCGCGGAGGCGGGGTCGCCGCACAGGACGAGGTCCGTCCCGGCCGGGAGCACCTCGCCGCAGAGTTCGGCGAACCGGCCGCCGAGCGGGACATCGACCGAACCGGGCAGGTGGCCGGCGGCGAAGGGGCCCGGGGCCCGTGTGTCGAGGACGGTCGCGCCGTCGGCGACGGCCTGCAAGGCGGCGTCCGGGGTGAGGGTGGGGACGGGGGAGTCCTCGTCGAGCACCGGGCGGGCCTCGCGGTTGCGCGCGGACGTGAAGGAGAAGTAGGCGGGCGCCGCGGACTGGCCGGAGGTCACGACCTCGACGAAGGCGTCCTCGGACATGTCGGCCAGGGCGTAGTTGGTGCGGCGCTGGGTGCCGAGCGTGCAACTCAGCGCGGTCGACAGGTTCTTGCCGCAGGCCGAGCCGGCCCCGTGCGCCGGGAAGACGCGGGTCTCGTCGGGGAGGGGGAGCAGGCGCTCGCGGGTGGAGCGGTACAGGGCGCGGGCCATGTCCTGGGCGGACCGGCCGCGCGCGTTGACCAGATCCGGGCGGCCGACGTCGCCGATGAACAGGGTGTCGCCGGTGAGGACGCCGTAGGGGACGGGGTCGCCGGCGTGCTCGCGTACGACGACGCAGACCGACTCCGGGGTGTGGCCAGGTGTGTGCAGGATCTCCAGGTCGACCTCCCCGAGGCGGAGGTGTCGGCCGTCGGCGAGGGGGTCGGTGTCGAAGTCGACGTCGGCGGCGGAGCCGTAGGAGATGGGGGCGCCGGTGCGCTCGGCCAGTTCCAGGTGGCCGGAGAGGAAGTCGGCGTGGACGTGTGTCTCGACGACGCGCTCGATGGTGAGGCCGTGGTGTGCGGCGGTGGCGAGGTATTCGTTGACATCGCGCTGGGGGTCGACCACGACGGCGCGGCCCGTGGTGCGGTCGCCGATGAGGTACGAGGCGTGCGAGAGGCAGTCGAGGTAGAACTGCACGAATATCAGCGGTCCTGTGCCGTCCTGGGTGACGGGCTCCTGGGGCATGACGGACTCCTGGGTCATGAAGCTGCTGTTCGGGGGAGGTGTGCGGGTCACGCGAGACCGCGGAGCATGAGGTTCCAGTACAGGAACGGCAGACCGTGCCGCTTGAGGTACCACATGTCGGTGCGCTCGCGGACGGTGTCGATGAGCGGGATCGACGGGGCGGGCCGGCTGCTGTAGTCGAACTCGGCGAGCAGCATCTTGTCGCGGGCCGTGGTCAGCGGGCACGAGGAGTAGCCGTTGTAGACGGCGAGCGGCTCCTGGCCGTGCATGGTCGCCAGCAGGTTCTCGACGACCACGGGTGCCTGCCGGCGCACGGCCGCGCCGGTCTTGGAGTTCGGCGAGGAGCCGGCGTCGCCGAGGGCCCAGATGTTGGGGTACCGGACGTGCCGCATCGTGTGCTTGTCGATCTCGACGTAGCCGGCCGGGCTCGCCGCGTCCGCGAGCGGGCCGTGCTTGAGCCAGTCCGGGGCGCTCTGCGGCGGGACGAGATGGGCCATGTCGTACGGGAGGGTCGTCTTGAGGCCCGTGCCGATGTCGGTGACGACGACCTCGCGCGCCTCCGGACGGACCTCGGTGACCTCGCTGCCGTAGTGGACGTGGATGCCGTACCGGCGGGCCACGCCCTCCAGGACCCGAGCGAACTCCGGGACACCGAAGATGGTGTCCGCCGGGAGCACCAGATGGATGTCCATTCGGCCGAGGACGCCTTCCCTGCGCCAGTGGTCGGCGGCGAGGTAGGCGATCTTCTGCGGGGCGCCGCCGCACTTGATGGCTCCGGACGGCATGCTGAACACGGCGCTGCCCGAGCGGGTCTCGCGGATGAAACGCCAGGTCACGGGCGCGGTGTGCGGCAGGTAGTTGCTGGAGAGCCCGTTCTGGCCGAGCCCGGCCTCAAGGCCGGGCACGCCGTCCCAGTCCAGCTGGATACCGGCGCAGACCACGAGATGGTCGTACGTCACGACACCGCCGTCGTCCAGCGTCACCTCCTGGGCCTCCGGATCGACGGCGACCGCGGCGCGCCGGATCCAGCGGACCCCCTTCGGCATCACGGACCGCTGCGGCCGCACGCTCTCCTTCAGCGGCGCCCGTCCGCCACCGACCAGCGTCCACAGCGGCTGGTAGTAGTGCCGCTCGCTCGGGTCGAGGACCGCGACGTCACGCTCGCCCGCACGCCGGAGCCGCGCCGCGACCGAGATACCGGCCGAGCCGCCGCCCACGATCACCGTCCGGTGGTGCTGCTTGGTCACCAAGGGAACCCCTCCCGATAATGTACGTACATCTAAGTTAGGGCGTGTACCCGTCGACGTACAAGTGACTGCCGGGTTGTGACGCAAGCTGTACGTACATTTACGGCCGCTCCGGCGCCGCGGAAAAAGGGGTGCGGCGGGCGGCGTGAGGCGTGAAGGTGTGTGGATGCGTCCGTCCATCGACACCGAACTGACCCGCAGACTCGTCGACGCGCAGTTCCCGCAGTGGGCCGGCCTGCCGCTGGAGCGCGTCGAACCGGGCGGCTCGGACCATGTCATCCACCGGCTCGGCGGCGAGCTCGCGGTGCGGATGCCCCGGCATCCCGGGCCGCTCGGCGCGCTCGGCAAGGAGTTCGCCTGGCTGCCCCGGCTCGCCCCGCGGCTGCCGCTCGCGGTGCCCGTCCCGGTGGCGCAGGGCCGACCCGGCTTCGGCTACCCCTGGCCCTGGTCGGTCTCCCGCTGGCTGGACGGGGAGACGGCGACCACCGAGAAGCTGGGCGACGACACCGCCGCCGCGGGTGAACTGGCGGGCTTTCTCCTGGCGTTGTGGGACTTCGGCCGCGTCCACCGGCCGGCGCCGGGAACCGCCGCGGTCCCGCCCCCGCAGCCCCTGGCCGACCGCGACCGTGCCACGCGCGCCGCGATCGCGCGGGCCGCGGACACCTTCGACGCGGAGGCGATGACCGCGGTGTGGGACGCGGCCCTGGCGGCCGAACCCTGGAACCGGCCGCCCGTGTGGGTCCACGGCGACTTCCACACCGGCAATCTGCTCACCGTCGGCGGCCGGCTCAGCGCGGTGATCGACTTCAGCGGCCTGGCGTTCGGGGACCCGGCCACCGACCTGATGATGGCCTACTCGCTGATGGCACCGCCCGGCCGGGCGCTCTTCCGCACCGCCCTCGCGCCGGACGCCGACACCTGGGCCCGCGGCCGCGGCTGGGGACTGACCGGCGCCCTCCTCGCGTACACCGCGTACGCCCACGAGTCACCGGGGATCGCGGCGGCGACGACCCGGCAGATCCACGCGGTGCTGGAGGACCGGGCGGAAGACTACTGAGGGGGCGGGGGTGGGCGCGGCCGCCGGCTCAGCGCCGCCCGAGCGCGCCCGCCGCGAACGCGCGGACCTCGTCCAGGACGCCCATCCCGTTGTGGGCCACGCCGGGAACGATGTCGAGGGACGCGTCGATCCCCAGGGAGCGATAGTTCTCGTACAGCGCCGTGATCCGCTCGACCCGGGTGCGGCCCACGGCGTCCGCGCCCTCCATCCAGTTGGAGTCGCCGGGGTTGTTGATCTCCCAGGTCTCGGTGTCCTCTTCGCCGACCACCAGCTGCACCGGCACCTCGCGGATGCGGTCCAGATCCACGGGCTTGCCGAAGCGCTCCTCGAAGCCGCCCGTGCCGAGCCACCATGCGCGCTCCGGGTCGATCAGGGTGACCCGCCCGGGGGCGCCGATCGACACCCCGGCCAGCCGTTCGGGGTGCAGCAGCAGGAAGCGGTGGGCGAATTGGCCGCCGCCGGAGAACCCGTGCAGCACGAAGCGTCCGGCGTCGACGCGCACGCGCTGCGCCGCCTCCTCGACGATCGCGAGGAGGGCCAGGTCGAAGCGGATGCCCTCGTACTCCATGAACTTGAAGTTGTGCAGGTCGTCCGGGTCGCTGCCGAGTCCCGCCGGGAACAGCGGGGCGAGCACCACGATGCCGTGCTCCTCCGCGAACCCGGCCATCGCGTCCCGGTACTGAGGGCCGGTGCGGCCGGTGCCGTGCTGCATCACCAGGAGCGGCAGGGGCTGCTCCGCCGTGCGGTGCGCGGTCGGCACGTACAGGCAGTACGACAGGCGTTGGTCGTGGCGGGACGCGAACTGGGTGGTGGCCCCGGTGACGTAGAAGTCGGTGGTCGACTTGGTGCGGGACCCCGTGGGGGAGGCGGTGCTCGGCGAGCTCATGCGGCGGGACCTCGATCGTGGTGCGGCGGTGCCCGGCGGACGGCCTGGTGGGCGCCGGGCCCTGACGGGCGCGGGATGTTCCGTCGTCAGCGTCGCCGGTGGGTCCGGTCACCTCAAGGAGATTGCCGCGCAGGAGTCAATGACCGTGCGGACCACGCCCGTTCAGCGGTGCAGCGCCGCGAGCAGGTCGCCACCGAGGGTGCGGACCGCCTCCTGGTCGAGCTGGTAGTGGACGCGTGCGCCGCGCCGGTGGGCGACCACGAGCCCGGACTCCCGCAGCCGTCGCAGGTGCCGGGACATCTGAGGTGGCGTCATCCGGTACTGCTCGGCCAGCTCGGTGGTGGTCATCGCCTCGCGCAGCAGAGTCCGGCAGAGGTCGACCCTGAGTGGTTCGTGCAGCACCTTCAGTCGCTGCCGCACCACATCGAGGGAGGGCGGTCCCGCGCCGTCCCCGCCGCGCACCGGGTACTGGACGACGATCGGGAACCCCGGGTAGTGCTTGATCGCCACATGCGGGTTGACGTGCAGGGACGGCACGAGGAGACAGGGTGTCCCGGCCAGTGGCACCCGCGCCTGGTACAGCTTCTCGAACTCCACCCGCGGCGGGTCGGTGAGCGCCCGCGCGGTCGGGAAGCCGGCCAGCACCGCGGCGCCGTCCTGCCGGTGCTCCTGGAACCGGCCCCTGACCTCGGAGCCCAGGGGACCCGCGACCCGCTCCCACTCCGCCCCGAACCACTGCTCGCCTGCCACGGTGAGGAACTCCGTGAGCGTCCCCCGCAGCCCCTCGGGGTCCGAGAGCAGCCGCGCGCCCAGCGTGAACCGGTCCTCCGCGTGCTGCCGCAGCCGCGCGAGGAACCGGCCCGGATCCCGCAGGGAGTCCTCGGGGCGCGGTGTGTTCTTGCCCAGCAGGGCCTGCGCCGTCATCCCGGTGAACGTCTCCTGGTCCAGAGCCGTGATCTCCGCGATCTCCACCGCGAGTTCGCGTTCCCCGTCCGCCGAAAGGGGCAGCAGATAGCGCGCCCTGAACGCGCCCCACAGCGGTGACAGGGCCGCCGCCCGGTCGAGCAGGGCGGGTTCGGCGTCCTGTCGCACCGCGTCCGCCCAGCGGCGCGAGGCCGGATGGTGGCCCGGTGTCTGCAAGGCGTGCAGGCAGGCGCAGAGTTCGGCGAGCGGGGAGACCCTGGGGACCACGAACCGGCTCGCCACCGGGCCGAGTTCGATCACGACGGGCATCCGCCGACCCTGGAGGATTGATGGTTTGGTGTCAATCCCCTTGCCGCCGCGACGGCGGGGCACGGAAGATCCAGGCCACTTGCGCCCTGCATATCCACGCCAGTGGTTCGTGCACGCCGTCCGTGCACGCCGTCCGTCCGCTCACGCCATCCGTCCGCTCACACCGGCCGTCCGCTCACACCGGCCGTCCGCTCACGCCGTCCGTCCGTTCACGCCCCTCGTCGCCGCGCTGGAGTCCCTTTCATGTCCCTGCTCTCCCGCCGCCCCCGGCCACCGGATCCGCCCCGGCGTGGGCGCATCGCCCTCGGTGTGCTGCTGGCGACCGTGCTCAGTACCGGTCTCGGTGGGTGTGCGATCGGGCCGGTCGAGTCCGGTGCCGCCGTCGTCGGCTACCCCTCCCGCGGCCTCGCGATCCTCGCCCCCGGCAGCGTGGGCGGGGGCTTCGACTCCCGCGCCCGGGGGATCGGCGCGGCGCTCACCGGCTGTGGTGTCATCGACGAGGACGTCACCGTCAGCAACGCGCCCGGCGCCGCGGGCACCATCGGCCTGGCCCGGTTGGCGGGCCGCGTCGACGACCCGTACCAGCTGATGACCATGGACACGGTGACCCTGCTCGGCGGCGGGATCCAGAACCACTCGCCGGTCTCCCTCACCCGACTCACGCCGATCGCCGGACTCACCGTGTCCACCACCGCCATCGTCGTCCCCGCCAAGTCCCGCTACCGCGACCTGCGTTCGCTGATGCGCGCCACCGCGAAGAAGCCCCGCGCCACCAAGTGGGTCGGTGGTTCCCTCGGCGGCCCCGACCACATCACCGTGGCCTCGCTCGCCCAGCGTGTGCACCTGGCCCCGGACCGACTCACCTACGTACCCACCGGCGGTGGGGGAGAGGTCCTCAACATGCTGCTCAGTGGTGTCGCCACGGCCGGGCTCTCCACCCTCTCCGAGATCCGCCCCCAAGTGGAGGCGGGCAAGCTGCGCATCCTCGCGGTCTCCGGCGGCAGGTCGCCGAAGGACCTCGGCTCCCCGCCCACGCTCGACGAACTCGGGTACGGAGACGACGCCGTGGACGCCATCGGCGGTGTCATGGCGCCGCCCGGCCTGAACGCCGCCGAACAGCGCACCGTTGTCCGGCTCATCGACAAGATGCGGCGCACGAGTTGCTGGAAGAAGACTCTTCGTGAGAACGACTGGGACCAAGTCTGGCTCCCAGGACGGAAGTTCGGGGCGCTCATCGCCCGGCAGCAGAAGCAGGTCGGTGCCGTGCTGAAGGAGGTCGGTCTCGGATGAGCGACCAGAGCCCGCTCGACCGGAGCCCGCAGGACCGGAGCCCGCACGGCCGGGTCCCGCAGGACCGGACCGCGCAGGACCGGGCCGCGCAGGGCCGGACCGCGCAGGGCCGGACCGCGCAGGGCCGGACCGCGCAGGGCCGGACCGCGCAGGACCGGACCGCGCAGGATCGGACCGCGCAGGATCGGACCGCGCAGGATCGGACCGCGCAGGACCGGAGCCCGCAGGACCGGACCGCGCAGGACCGGACTCCGCATGACCGGACCGCGCACGACCGGGTCCCGCACGGCGGAATCCCGCACGGCCCAGTGGCGCACGCCCCGGCCGCAGGACGCCCCCTCGCTCCCCGCGTCGCCGCGCTCGCCTTCCTCGCCGCCGGTGTCACCATCCTCGCCCTCGCGTTCGCGATTCCCACCCCGGCGCTCGCCGAGGGCACCGATGTCGGGCCGCGCGCCTTCCCGCTCCTCATCGGTGCGGGCCTCACGATCACCGCCGCGATCAACGCCGTCCAGTGCTTCCGCGGCAGCGACCCCGCCCATGACGAACAGGCCCGCGAGGAGGCCCGCGTCACCGAATGGCGTCCGGTGGCGCTGCTCCTGGTGACCCTGGCCGGGTACGTCCTCATGCTGGAGTTCCTCGGCTACTGGCAGACCACCGCGGTGCTCTTCGCCGCCGTCGCCCGGATCCTCGGAAGCCGCCGCAGCGGACGCGACCTGCTGGTCGGTCTCGCCCTCGCGCTCGCGACGTATCTGCTCTTCGACCAGTTGCTCGGCATCCACCTCCCGCCCGGCTATCTGCGATGGGACCTGTAACCCATGGATGTGCTCTCCCATCTGGGCGAGGGGTTCGCCCACGCGTTCAGCCCGCTGCATCTGCTGCTCGCGCTCGGCGGCTGCGTGCTCGGCTCACTGGTCGGTGTGCTGCCCGGACTCGGCCCCGCCACCACGGTGGCGCTGCTCCTCCCGCTCACCTCCGTCGTCGACCCGGTCGGCGCGCTCGTCCTCTTCGCGGGCATCTACTACGGCGGCATGTACGGCGGTTCGACCACCGCGATCCTGCTCAACGTTCCCGGTGAGACGGCCTCCGTGCCCACCACCCTGGAGGGGCATCCGATGGCCCGCGCGGGCCGCGGCGGCGCGGCGCTCGCCACGGCCGCCATCGGCTCCTTCGTGGCGGGAACCCTGTCCACGCTGGGCGTGACGTTCGCGGGCCCCGCCTTCTCCTCGATCGCCGAACACATCCAGCCCGCCGAGTACTTCGCGATCCTGGTGCTGGCCTTCGCCACCGTCACCGCGGTCGTCGCCGACGCGCCGGTGCGTGGACTGTGCAGCCTCTTCCTGGGCCTCGCCATCGGCCTCGTCGGCATCGACAGCCTTACCGGGCAGGCCCGTTACACGTTCGGTGTTCCCGAACTCTTCGATGGCATCGCTCTCGTCGCCATCGCGGTCGGACTCTTCGCGATCGCCGAGGCGCTGTACACCGCGGCCCGGCTGCGGCGCGCCCCGGATCCCGAACCGCTGCCGCTGCGCGGCCGGATCGGCATGACGCGGCAGGACTGGCGCCGCTCGTGGAAGCCGTGGCTGCGCGGCACCGCCCTCGGCATGCCCATAGGCGCACTGCCGGCCGGCGGCGCGGAGATCCCCACCTTCCTCAGCTACAACCTGGAACGGCGCCTGACCAAGCACCCCGAACAGTTCGGCAAGGGTGCCATCGAGGGCGTCGCAGGCCCGGAGGCCGCCAACAACGCCGCGTTCTCCGGCGTCCTGGTGCCGCTGCTCACCCTCGGCATCCCCACGTCGGCGACCGCGTCGATGCTGCTCATCGCGTTCCAGATGTACAACGTGCAGCCGGGACCGCAACTGTTCGAGACGCAGCCCACCTTGGTGTGGACCCTCATCGCCAGCCTCTACATCGGCAATGTGGTCCTGCTCCTCCTCAACCTTCCCCTGATCCCGCTCTGGGTGAAGCTCCTGAAGATCGACCGTCCGCTGCTCACCGCAGGGATCCTCGTCTTCGCCACCCTCGGCGTCTACGCCCTGGCGCAGAACCCCTTCGACCTCGCGGTCGCCCTGGCCTTCGGCGTCCTCGGCTTCCTGCTGCGCCGCACCGGTTACCCCCTGGCCCCGCTGGTCCTGGGCGCGGTGCTCGGCCCCATGACCGAAACCCAGTTCCGCCGTGCCCTCACCCTCGCCGAGGGCGACTGGACCGTCTTCGTCACGCGACCGGTGTCGGCGGCGATCCTGGCCCTGGCGGCGCTGGCCCTGATCGGACCGATGCTGGTACGCCGCAGGGGACCGTCCGCGCGCGCTCAGGCGGAGGACTCCGCGCCGACCCACCCCGTCAACGCCCCGTAGCGAGGAGGTCGAGGATGTGAAGGGGCGCGCCGGGGAATAGCCCTTGCCGCCGCGCTGCTGCTGGACTAGGCAGTCCATGACAGTGCAACCGACAGGACGGGGACCCTACCCATGCGAGTCAAAGCTCTCGATCACCTGGTGTTGAACGTGGCCGACGTCGACAAGTCGCTGGAGTTCTACACCGGCCGACTGGGACTCGCGCCCGAGCGGGTGGAGGAGTGGCGGGCCGGGAAGGTCCCGTTCCCGTCCGTCCGGATCGACGACAGCACGGTCATCGACCTGTTCGCCACGGCACGGACCGAGTCCAACGTCGACCACTTCTGCCTCGTCGTCGACCCCCTGGACTGGCAGGAGGTCATCGACTCGGGGGCGTTCGAGGTCCTGGAGGGCCCGGTGCCGCGCTGGGGCGCGCGGGGGCAGGCACAGTCCGTGTACGTCAAGGACCCGGACGGGAACACCGTCGAACTCCGGTGGTATCCGCAGGACGCCGAGGGCTGAGTCCTGGACCGACGATCATGAACACCGGTCCGTTGACTGGCTAGAACGGCCGTGCGACGGTGAGAACGCGTTGCCCTTTTTACCTGCCAGGCCCCGCGCGAGCACGGGCCGATTCGAGAATGGGAAGCGGATACCGTGACGCTCGGACACACCCACACCTCTCAGCCCACCGACGCTCCGGACGACAGCGACCGCAGTCTCACTCCGGCACAACTCGAGGCCTACGAGAAGGAGTTCGCCGCCCGTCCCGCGAACCGGCTGATGCAGAACGCCGTGACGCAGACGACGGTGGACGACATCGCCCTGGACCGGCGGATCGTCACCGCCATCGACCACACCGTCTCGCACCACCTGGACGACTGGAAGGTCACCAACCAGAAGCGCAGCGGCCGCTGTTGGATGTTCGCCGGACTCAATCTGCTGCGCGTGGGCGCCGCGGAGAAGCTTGGTGTGAAGGACTTCGAGTTCTCCCAGAACTACGTGCTGTGGTGGGACAAGTTCGAGCGCGCGAACCACTTCCTGGAGAGTGTCATCGACACCTCCGACCGCGATGTCGACGACCGTACGGTGGCGCATCTGCTCGGCGATCCGATCAGCGACGGCGGGCAGTGGAACATGTTCGTGGCGCTGGTCGCCAAGCACGGCCTGGTGCCCAAGTCGGCGATGCCGGAGACCGAGAGCTCGTCGGCGACCGGGCCGATGAACCGGGCCCTGATGAGCCTGCTGCGGCAGGGCGCCCGTGATCTGCGGCGCGCCGCGGCCGAGGGCGTGGAGGCGCAGCGCGCCCGCAAGGCGGAGGTGCTCGGCGCCGTCCACCGCGTGCTCAGCATCCACCTCGGCACACCACCGCAGTCGTTCCTGTGGCAGTGGCGGGACAGCGACCAGGAGTTCCACCGCGACGGCTGGACGACGCCGACCGAGTTCGCCGAGGCGTATGTGCGAATACCCCTCGACGAGTACGTGTGCCTCGTCCACGATCCGCGCGAGTCCAGCCCGGCCGGCCGCACCTTCACCGTCGAGCACCTGGGCAACATCGTCGAGGCGCCGCCCGTGGTCTACCTCAACGCGGACATCGACCTGCTCAAGCGCCTCACCATGGAGGCCGTCGTGGGCGGCGAGCCGGTCTGGTTCGGCTGCGACGTCGGCCAGCAGATGCGCGCCGACCTCGGCATCTGGGACGCGGAACTCTTCGACTACGAGGCCGTCTACGACGCGTCGTTCGAGCTCGACAAGGCGGACCGGCTGCTCCACCACGAGACCCAGATGACCCACGCGATGCTCTTCACCGGCGTCGATGTCGTGGACGGAGCGCCGCGCCGCTGGCGGGTCGAGAACAGCTGGGGCGAAGAGAAGGCCGACAAGGGCTTCTGGACCATGAACGACTCGTGGTTCGGCGAGTACGTCTTCGAGGTCGCCGTCCGCCGCTCCGCCCTCCCGCCGGAGCTCTCCGCCGCCCTCGACGAGCCGCCGATCGTGCTGCCCGCCTGGGACCCGATGGGCGCGCTCGCCGACTGATCCGACCGTCAGGGGAGCACCGGCGAGTCCGGGGACATGACCACGGCCTCCAGGCCCGGGTGTGCGAGGACCTGCTCCGCCGCGGCGGCGGAGCAGGCGATCCACGTCGCGGTGAGATCGGTGTCCCCGTGCACGAACCAGGAGCGGTCGGCGGGCCACCACAGGTCGGGTACGAGGGCGTTGTCCACGTCGCCGCCCTCCCCGAGCTCACCCGCGACGGCCATGGCCAGGAGGGTCACCGTGCCGACCGGGCCATGGAACACGGGGTACCCGCGGTGGGGCAGTCCGAGGCGGGGCGCGCCGGTGACGTCGACCGAACTCCGGTCGTCCTCCAGGTAGCCGCACCCTTCCCACACCCCGAAGTAGCAGTCGTCCGGCGTGGTCGTACAGCCTTCCAGAACCGATGCCAACGGCGCGGCCAGCGGGCCCGGCAACGTACCCTCGCCCGGCCCGCACGGCTCGTCGTCCTCGTCGCACCCGGCCGGATGCAGCACACGTAGGTACCGCTCGTACCCGGCGGGCAGCAAGCCCTGCGGGAAGCGAAGACATCGTCACCCGTGCAGTATGCGGTGACGCTCACCCGGCACCCGGCACCCGGCACCCGGCACCCGGCACCCGGCACCCGGCACCCGGCGCCCGGCACCCCGCACCCAGCGCTCGGCATAGGGGAAATCCTTAACGGGTGCGAAGGAACTCTCGATATCGCGGGGCACCCGCCGCGCCCTACCGTGGCAGCCATGACACCCGTGACACGCAGGGCAGCGGTGGACCAACTCACCTCGAACCAACGATCGTTCCGTGACGCGATGGCGAACCTCTCCGCAGGCGTCAACATCGTCACCACGGACGGACCGCGCGGTCGCGCCGGCATCACGGTGAGCGCGGCCTGCTCCGTCACCGACGACCCGCCCACCATGCTCGTCTGCATCAACCAGTCCAGCCGCAGCCACGACCTGTTCACGGAGAACGGGCGGGTCTGCGTCAACGTCCTCGGCCCCGACCACGCCGACGTCGCGAAGGCCTTCGCCGGCGGCGTACCCGCCGAGGAGCGCTTCGCGGCCTGCGGCGACGTATGGGACCACACGCTCGCCGACGTGCCCGTGCTCAAGGGCTCCGCCGCCTCGATCGTCGGGCGCGTCACCGGCACCGCCGAACGCGGTTCGCACACCGTGATGTTCATCGAGGCGGAGCGGGTGCTCGTCGGCGAGGACGGGGCGGGCGCGCTGGTCTACTTCCGCCGGCAGTTCCACGCGATCCCGACGTCACTGACCGCGTGACGGGCGCTGCCCGCGCACGCGTGGGGAGTTACCCGTCCGTCCGCGTGCCGATTCGGCCGTGAGGGGCCTGTTCCGCGAGTGCGAACGCGCGGCGGCGGAAATCGCGTGGCGTGCAGCCGTACGCCGTCTTGAACACCCGGCTGAAGTGGCGGCCGTCCAGCAGCCCCCAGCGCGCGGCGATCATGCCGATGGACTGCCGCACCGCCGCCGGACTCGACAGATCCCGCGCGCACCGCTCCAGGCGGCGCGTCCGGATCCAGCCCGCGACGGTGAGGTCCTCGGCGGCGAACAGCTTGAACAGATAGCGGCGGGAGATCCCGTGCGCCTCGGCGATCGAGTCCGGGGTGAGCCCCGGGTCCGGGAGGCGGCTGTCGATGTGCGCGCGGATCCGCAGCATCATCGCGTGTCCCGGCTCCGCGGGCGCCGCACGGTCGAGCCGCTCCGACACCAGCGCCGTCATCAGCGACGCCGCCCCGTCCGCGAGCCCCGAAGCCGCGGGCCCCGCGCAGGTACGCGCCTGCTCCCCGAGCGAGCGCAGGAAGGGCCCCACCACGGCCGCCACTCCGCTCTCCCCGGTCAGCGGCCGCGCCGTGAGACCGCGCACCGCCTCGGGCCGCACCGGCAGCATCGCCCGCGGCACCAGCATCAGCACGGTGCGGAAGGCGGTGTCGTAGCGGAACGCGTACGGGCGCGTGGTGTCGCAGATCACGAGGTCGCCGGGGCCCAACGCCCCGTACACGCCGTCCTGTTCGACGACACATGTGCCCGCGACCTGAAGTGCCACCTTGTAGTGGTCGTCCTCGCTCCGCGCCGCCAGCCGCTCGGTGCGCCGCACCCGCAGCGGCCCCGCGCTGATGGAGCCGAGCAGGAGCTGCCCCAGCGCGTCGCAGGTGGCCGTGCCGTGGAAGGCGCCCGCCGCGACCGGCCGGGTGTCGAGCCCGCCGAACACCTGCGACATCTCCTTGGCCCAGTGGTCGAAGCGGTCGTCCCGGGCGACGCCGTCGGTGGTCACGTACTCGGTGCTCACGTACGAAGGCATGCCGCGCTCCACCCGCCGGGGGACTTTCGATCAACGTAGCCCGCGCGTGCGTGCATGCAAAGGCGGTAACGGATGCACGCGCCCGCACTCCGGGACCGCCCGCCGCGCGCACAGTACGTCCCGACCCCACCGAACTCCGGCCCCAGGGAGACCGCGTGATCGAGCAGTCCGCAGGACCGGACACGTCACCGGACACGTCACCGGACACAGGACCGCAGCCCCGCACCCGGCTGCGCAAGGGCGCCGTGGGCGTGGCCGGGATGGTGTTCTTCGTGCTGTCCGCGCAGGCGCCCCTGACCGGCGTCGCGGGGACCCTGCCCATCCCGCTCGGCCTCGGCAACGGCGGCGCGGCGCCCGCCGTCTATCTCGTGGTCGGCGTCATGGTGGGCCTGTTCGCCGTCGGGTTCATCGCGATGAGCCGGCACGTGACCGACGCCGGCGCCTTCTACGCGTACGTGTCCCGCGGCCTCGGCCGGCCGCTCGGCGTCGGTGCCTCGCAGGCGGCGATCCTCTGCTACAGCGCGACGCAGGCCGCGCTCTACGGCCTGTACGGCGTGGTGGTGCAGGGACTCGCTCAGCGCTACCTCTCGCTCGATCTGCCGTGGTGGGTGTGGACGCTCGCCACGATGCTCCTCGTGCAGGCGCTCGGCTCCCTCAACATCGAGCTCGGGGCGCGGCTGCTCGCCGTGCTCGTCGTCGCCGAGACCTCGGTGCTGCTGCTGTTCGCCGGGTACGAACTCCTCAGCGGCGGCGGCCCGCACGGCCTCGACATCGCCGGGTCGTTCGCCCCCTCCGCCTTCTTCACCGGCGCGCCCGGCGTGGCGCTGACCTTCGCGATCGGCTGTCTCCTCGGGTTCGAGTCGACCGCCCTGTACGCGAAGGAGGCACGGGACCCCGCGCGCACGGTGCCCCGCGCCACCTATGTGTCGGTCGCGGCGATCTCGCTGTTCTTCGCCTTCGTCTCATGGATGATCGTGAGCTACTACGGCGCGGACCGGGTACAGGGCGCCGCGCTCGACGCGCTGCGCGAGGGCGATGCCACCTCCGTCGTCCTCACCCCCCTCACGCACACGCTGGGCGGCTGGGCCGGTGATGTCACGCAGTTCCTGCTGGCCAGTTCGCTGCTCGCGGGCGTCGTCGCCTTCCATAACGGGATCAACCGCTACTTCCACTCCCTCGGCCGGGCCGGGGTGCTGCCCCGCGGGCTCGCCCGCACCAACCGGCACGGGGCGCCCTACGCGGCGAGCCTGGCGCAGACGGTGCTCGCCGCCGTCCTCGTCGTGCCGTTCGCCGTCGCCGGGGCCGACCCGGTGCTCACGCTGCTGACCTGGGGCGGTGGCGTCAGCGTGCTCGCGCTGATGCTGCTGTACCTGCTCACCTCGGTGTCCGTGATCGTGTTCTTCCGCAGGACCCGGCTCGATGAAAGGATCTGGCACACCGTGCTCGCCCCGCTGCTCGCGATCGCCTTGCTGTGCGGCGCGACGGTACTGGCACTGCGCAACTTCACGACCCTGGTCTCCGCGTCCGGCACCACGGCGCTGGTCCTGGAGCTGACCGTGGTCGCGGTGTTCGCCGGGGGCGTGGTCCTCGGCCTCCTGCGGCCGGGCGGCGCGGAGGCATGTACGTACGAAGGAAGCGAGGAACCATGACAGGTGAACCGGCGGCCGACCTCGTCTATGTGCTCGACGACGACGAGCAACTGTGCCTCTCCCTGGCCTGGTTGCTGGAGTCCGTGCACATCAGGACCGAGTGGTTCACCGACGCCGACGCCTTCCTCGACGCCTTCGACCCGGACCGCCCGGCCTGCCTCGTCCTCGACGTACGCATGCCGGGCATCGGCGGATTCCACGTACAGGAACTCCTCAACGCCCGGGGCGCCGCACTGCCCATCGTGTTCGTGTCCGCGCACGGAGACATCCCCATGTCGGTGCGCGCCCTGCAAGCCGGAGCCGTCGACTTCCTGGAGAAGCCCTACGATCCCCAGCGGCTGCTCGACATCCTGCAGAACGCCCTGCGGGTGGCCGGTGAGCGCTACGCGCTCCGCGCCGAGCAGCGCTCCCTGCGCGAGCGGATCACCCATCTCAGCCCGCGCGAACGCGAGATCCTGCGCCAGGTCGTCGAGGGCATCCCCAGCAAGGTGATCGCCCGGCAGCTCGGCATCAGCCTGAAGACGGTCGACGCCCACCGGGCGCGGATCCGCGAGAAGACGGACGCCGACACCCTCGGCGCGCTCATCGGCGACATGATGCGCTGCGGCCTGCGCCCCGAGGAGGTGTGACACCCGATGCCCGCCACCGCCGACCTCGGATGCCCCGACCTGGCCCGCCTCTTCGAGGTCATCGACCACTGCGTCCTGGTGCACGACGCACACACCAATGACATCCTGTGGGCCAACCCCGCCGCGCGCACCGCGCTCGGTTTCACGCTCGACGAGCTCAAGCCGCTCAAGGCCCCCGACATGAGCTCCAACGCGGCGCAGTACGCGCGCCACATCGGCGTCGCCTGGCTCCAGCGGGCCGCGGACGAGGGCCGCAGCCGCATCGAGTGGTGCTACCGGTCGAAGTCCGGCACCGACATCCTCAGCGAGGCGCTCGCCGTGCGCGTGGAGCTGTCGGTCGGACCCGTCGTCATGGTGCAGTTCCGCGACATCGCCGAGGAGAAGGCCACACGGCGTGATCTGACCCGCACCGAGGCCCGGCTCCAGGCGTTCCTGCGCAACCTCGATGAGGGCATCGTCGTCCTCGACGACGACGGCCGGATCGCCTTCGCGGGCGAATCGGCCGGCATCCTGCTCGACCGGGACCCCGACGGCCTGCTCGGCACGGACTTCACCGCGTTCCTCGCGGCCGATTCCGGCGCCGTCCTGCGCGGCGTACTGAAGGACACCTCGCGCGGCGGCCGGCCCACCGACGCCCGCTACCGGCTGTCGGTCTCCGACGGTGCCGGTGGTGGCCCCGACCGCTGGTTCGCGGCGCGCAGCCAGTACATCGACATCGAGAACGACCTGCGGGGCCTGCTCCTCCTCTTCCATGACATCACCGACACGGTGCACACCGAGGAGGAACACCGGCGCGACGCCGAGTACCTCAACCACCTGGCCCGCTACAACGCCATGGGCGACATGGCGATGGCCATCGCCCACGAGGTCAGCCAGCCCATCGCGGCCGCCCACAACTTCGTCGCCGGCGCCCTCGGCCGCATCGGCGACACCCCGGAACCGGCCTCGCTGCGCTGGGGCCTCGACCACGCCACCCGCCAACTGGAGCGCGCCACCTCGATCCTGTCGAGCCTGCGCGCCTACGTCGTGCGCCTGGCGGACGCGAAACGCTCCGTCGACCTGGGCGACATCGTGGCCGACTGCGCGTACTTCGTCGACGTACGGGCCAGGGAGCACCAGGTCGCCGTGTGCTGGGAACGCACGGCTGCGGACCTGCCCGTCAGCTGCGAGCAGGTGCTCATCGGGCAGGTCGTCATGAACCTCGCCTTCAACGCCCTGGAGGAGATGGCCCGTTGGCCCGACCGACCCGGGGAGGTCACCATCGCCACCCGCAGGGGCACCGACTGCGCGGAGGTCGAGGTGCGCGACACCGGCGGCGGACTCCCGGCGTCCTCGGACGGGCGGATCTTCGACGGGGTGTTCACCTCGAAGGGCAACGGCCACGGCATCGGCCTCGCCCTGAGCCACCGCATCATCACCCGCCACGGCGGCGAGATCGAGGCGTTCCCGAACTCCCCGCGCGGCACCGTCTTCCGGTTCCGGCTGCCGCTGCGGGGCGCGGACGCGTAAACGATCAGGGAAATCCCCTACGTTCCGCCAGCCATTCCCAATTGTTGGCGCACCGTGACCGCGCATAGCGTGATGGGTGCATCGAGTTCGAGCAATCAACTCGCAGCCCAGGCAGGGGAATTACTCATGACGCAGACGCTGGATCCGCTCTCGACCTCCACCGACGCGGCTTTCGAGCACGTGCTTGACCTGGTGGCCGAGCGCAGGGCGGAATTCGAGACCGCGCGGCACGTGCCGCGCGACATGATCGCCGAATTCAAGAAGGCGGGCCTCTACCGGGCCAGCGCGCCCCGGCGTTTCGGCGGCGAACCGCTGCCACCGGCCGCATTCCTGCGCCTGATCGAGCGGATATCGCGGGTCGACGGATCGGCCGGCTGGGTCGCGAGTTTCGGCTCCTCCCTCATCTACCTCGCGGCGCTGCCCCTTGAGACCCAGGAGCGGCTGTACGCGGACGGGCCCGACATCGCCTTCGCCGGCGGCCTCTTCCCCGTCCAGAGCGCCGAACAGGTCGACGGCGGCTACCGGGTCTCGGGCCGCTGGAAGTTCGCGAGCGGCTGCAAGGGCGCCGACGTCCTCGGCGTCGGCATCAAGGTGGGCGAGGACCGGGCAGGCCGGCCGCGCACCGCGGTGCTGCGCCCCGAGGACGTCGAGATCGTCGAGAACTGGGACGTCATCGGGATGCGCGGCACCGGCAGCCACGACCTCGCCGTCGACGGCGTCGTCGTCCCCGAGGAGTGGACCTTCGTCCGCGGCGGCGAACCGACCGTCGACGAACCGCTGTACCGCTACCCGGCCGTGCCGTACGCGGCGCAGGTCCTCGCCGTCGTCGGCCTCGGCGTGGCGCGTGCCGCGCTCGACCAGGTCATCACGGAGGGCGGGCGCGCCAGTTACACCGGAGGGCCCGTCGCCGCGGACCGCGCCGCGTACCGGATCGCGGTGGGCCGCGCCGAGGCCCGGCTGCGCTCGGCGCGCGCCTTCTTCTACGAGATCACCGAAGAGGTGTGGGAGACCGTACTGAGCGGCGATCCGGCCACCGCCCACCAGGCGAGCCTGCTGCGCCTTGCCTCCACCGCCCTCGCGCAGGAGTCCTTCGACGTCGCCCGCACCGCCTACCAGCTCGCGGGCATCCGGGCCATCGCGGACGGCAGCCCGATGCAGCGCTACCTGCGGGACGCCTCCGTCGTGCCACAGCACGCGTTCCTTCAAGAGGGCCTGTACGACGGGGCGGGGGCGGTGCTCATGGGCGTCGACCCGTTCCCCGGCTATATCTGATCCCGGTCCGGCCGCTCCCCACCCTGTTCACGATTCACGATTCACGGTTCACGGTTCACGAAAGGTGACATCACCATGACCACTTCCCCCCAGGCACCCCTGCGGGTGCTGTTCTGCATCGGCGTCAACCAGAACTTCTTCGACCTGCCGACCGGGCAGGGCAAGGCGGTCTGGGACGGCTTCACCAGCATGCTGCGCCAGCTGCACGAACTGCCGGGCCTCAATGTCATCGGCACCATCGACGACGACCAGCACATGGTCGGCCCCTCCGGCTCCTGGCCGTGGACCAGCTATGTCCTCGCCGACGTCGTCGACCAGCCGACCGTCGCCGCGGCCTGCAACCTCTTCCGCACCGTGCAGGTCGGCGAGCACGGCCTGTGGCGCTACATGAAGATCGAGGCCCGCGTCGGCCGTCCGCTGCCGGACGTGACGAAGTGAGCCCGGAGGGCGTGGGGGAGCGCTGGGAGGACGACACGCACCGGGTGGTCCTGGTCACCGGGGCCGCCGGCGGCCTCGGCGGCTGCATCGCCGCGCGCTTCTACGACCACGGGTACCGGGTCGCCCTGACCGACCTGGACGAGGAGGCCGCCACCAAGGCGGCGGCCGAACTCGACCCCACCGGCGAGAACGCCGTCGGCCTCGCCCTCGACGTCCGCGACAAGGACGCCTTCGCCCGCGCCCGCGACCGGCTCGTCGAACGGTGGGGCGCGGTGCACGTCCTTGTGAACAACGCCGGGCACTCCAAGGTCGAGTCGCTCATGGACATCACCCCGGAGAGCTTCGCCGCCGTGGTGGAGACCAACATGCACGGCACCTTCTTCGGCTGCCAGGTCTTCGGCTCGTACTTCGCCGAGCGCGGCTACGGACGCATCGTCAACCTCGGCTCGCTCGCGGGCCAGAACGGCGGCACGGCGACCGGCGCCCACTACGCGGCGGCCAAGGGCGGCGTCGCCACGCTCACCAAGATCTTCGCCCGCGACCTCGGCCCGCGCGGCGTCACCGTCAACGCGGTCTCGCCGGGCCCGCAGGACCTCCCCGTCGTGCGCCGCACCGTGGACCCGGAGAAGCTGGCGCAGACCGAGGCGATGATCCCGGTGGGCCGCCTGGGTCGCCCGCAGTTCATCGCCGACATGGTCGTCCTGCTCTCCGCCGAGCACGCGGACACGGTGACCGGGGCGTGCTGGGATGCCAACGGGGGGTTGTTCATGCGGTGAGCGTCGTCGTGGTGGCGGTCATCGGCGTGTGCTGGTGGGCCGCCCCCGCGTCTCGGGGCTCTGCCCCGGACCCCGCTGGCTCTCGTCCGTCTGCGGGGCTTGACTGGTACACGCTCTGGAATCGCAGATACGCGGCGAGTCCCTCGGGGCCCAGCTCGCTGCCCAGGCCGCTGGCCTTTGTGCCGCCGAACGGGGCGACGGGGTCCGGCAGATAGCCGTTCACGCCGATCGTGCTGGTGTGCACGCGGCGGGCGACGGCCGCGCCGCGCTCCGGGTCGGCGGTCCACACGGTGCCGCCGAGCCCGAAGTCGGAGTCGTTGGCGATGCGGACGGCGTCCGCGGCGTCCTTGGAGTCCTCGTAGGGGATGACGCACAGGACCGGGCCGAAGATCTCCTCGCGGGCCACGGTCCAGGAGTTGTCGACGTCGGCGAGGACGGTCGGCTCCAGGAACCAGCCGCGGTCGAGGTCGGCGGGGCGGCGGCCGCCCGTGGTGAGCCGGGCGCCCTCGGCGAGGCCCTTGGCCACATGCCCCTCGACCCGTTCGCGCTGTGCGGCGCTGACCAGCGGGCCGACGAGGGTCTGCTCGTCCAGGGCGTTGCCGACGGGCAGGGAGCGGGCCAGGTCCGTGACGAGGTCGACGACCTCGGCGTAGCGGCCGCGCGGGGCAAGGATGCGGGTGCTGAGGAAGCAGGTCTGCCCGTTGTTCGTGAGCGTCGCCGCGACGAGGTCCTGGCCGATGACCGCCGGGTCGAGCTCGGCGTCGTCGAGGACGATGCCGGCCGACTTGCCGCCCAACTCCAGTGTCACGGGCCGCAGCAGGCGCCCACAGGTCTCGCCGATGGCGCGGCCCGCGGCCGTCGAGCCGGTGAACGCGACCTTGTCCACGCCCGGATGCGCCACCAGGTGGGCGCCCGCCGCGCGCCCGCCCGGCACGATGTTCAGCACCCCCGCCGGCACCCCGGCGGCCTGCGCGGCCTCGGCGACCAGGTAGGAGTCGAGCACGGTCTCCGGGGACGGTTTGAGGACCACCGTGCAGCCCGCCGCCATCGCGGGCGCGATCTTGAACATGGACAGGACCTGCGGATAGTTCCACGGCACGATCGCCGCCACGACCCCCACCGGCAGTCGCCGCACCTCCACCGAGCCGCCGAGCAGCCCGGCACGCACCTCGCTGAACCCGGTCTCGCGGGCCAGACCCGCGTAGTAGCGCAGCACCGCGCCGGGGTAGCCGACCTCCAGCTGCCGGGCGATGTTCACGGGCATCCCGTTCTGGGCGCTGACCAGTGCCGCGATGTCCCGCGCCCGCGCGTCCAGTTCCGCCGCGAACCGCTCCATCACCTCGCCGCGCCGCGACGGCTCCCAACTCGCCCAGCCACCAGGGGAGTCGAAGGCGGCACGGGCGGCGCCCACCGCCGCGTCGACATCCGCCTCCACCGCCTCGGGGACCGAGCCGAGCGACAGCTCCGTGCTCGGGTCGACGGGCGCGAGGCGCCGCTCGGTGCTGGGGCGCACCCACGCTCCGCCGATGTAAAGGTGGTCATGGCGAGAGTCCATGTGACGTACTCCGTAGGTCGCTCGGTGGACCGTTCCCGGCGGGACGGCATGCTGCGACCCTGACCCTTCGCGCGCGGCGCGGGACACCACTGGGTGCACGCAATGGCGCCTCCGCGTGCACGCGCTGCCGCACAGGCGGGAGTTCACCGGCCTACGCTCGCGGTGACACGGACGTAGGGGAAAGAGCTTCGGGAGCGTCTCATGAGTGACCTGCACGATCACGATCACGACCCGCTCGCACCGGTGACCGCCGAGGAGATCCGGGCGGCCCGGGACATCCTGAGCACCGCGGGCCTGCTCGCCGACTCGACCCGGTTCGCCTACCTGGGGCTCGAAGAGCCCGCGAAGGAGGCGCTGTTCGAAGGCGGTACGGAGGCAGCGGACTGGCGCCGGGTGCGGGTCCTGCTCCAGGACACGGCCGGGGCGCCCGCCCGCGACGTGGTGGTGTCCCTGACGGACCGGCGCGTGGTGTCGGACCGGCGGCTCGACCCGGTGACGGACGGGCAACTCCCCGTATTGGAAGAGGAGTTCGGTGCCGTCGAGGAGCTGCTCGCCAAGGACGAGCGGTGGCTCGCCGCCCTGGAGAGCCGGGGCCTCGATGTGCGGAAGGTGCGGGTCGCACCCCTGTCCGCCGGTGTGTACGCCGACGAGTACCCGCAGGAGAGCGGGCGGCGCATCCTGCGCGGCCTCGCCTTCGTGCAGGACCACGAGGTGGACCACGCCTGGGCACACCCGGTCGACGGGCTCGTCGGCTACGTCGATGTCACCCACCGCACCGTCGATCAGGTCATCGACCTCGGCCCCGTCCCGGTCCCCGCCGGCTCAGGCAACTTCGACGACCCGGAGGTCGCGGGCCCGCCGCGCACCACCCAGCGCCCCATCGAGATCACCCAGCCCGAAGGACCGAGCTTCGCCCTCGACGGCCACCGCCTGACGTGGGAGAACTGGTCGCTTGACATCGGCTTCGACGTCCGCGAGGGCCTCGTCCTGCACCGCGTCGCCTTCGCCGACCGGGACACCGGACGCACCCGCCCGATCGTGCACCGCGCCTCCATCGCGGAAATGGTCGTGCCCTACGCCGACCCGTCCCCGGTCCGCTCCTGGCAGAACTACTTCGACACCGGCGAGTATCTGATCGGCCGCTGCGCCAACTCCCTTGAACTGGGCTGCGACTGCGTCGGAGACATCACCTACCTCGACGCGGTGATCGCCGACGAGCAGGGCGAGCCGCGGACCCTGCGCAACGCGATCTGCCTGCACGAGGAGGACGACGGGATCCTCTGGAAACACACCGACCTGTGGGCGGGCTCCGCCGAGACCCGGCGCCAGCGCCGCATGGTGCTCTCCTTCTTCACCACCATCGGCAACTACGACTACGGCTTCTACTGGTACCTGTACCTCGACGGCACCATCGCCTTCGAGGCCAAGGCGACCGGAGTCGTCTTCACCGCCGCCTACGAGGGCGACGACCGGTTCCGGGCCGAGATCGCGCCGGGGCTCGGCGCCCCCTTCCACCAACACCTGTTCTGCGCACGCCTCGACATGGCCGTCGACGGAGTCACCAACCGCGTCGAAGAGGTCGACGCCGTCCGCGTCCCGGTCGGCCCCGACAACCCGCGGGGCAACGCCTTCACGCTGCGCCGCACCCCGCTGCTCACCGAGCGCGCGGCCCAGCGCGACGCCGCCCCGGCCGCCGACCGCACATGGCACATCACCAACCCGGAATCCCTCAACCACCTTGGCCGGCCCGTCGGTTACGCCCTGTTCCCTGAGGGGAGGCCGACCCTGCTCGCCGACCCGGAGTCCTCGGTCGCCGCGCGCGCCGCGTTCGCCACGAGGCACCTCTGGGTGACCCGCTCCGACGCCGCCGAGCGCTATCCGGCAGGCGACTTCGTCAACCAGCACCCCGGCGGGGCCGGCCTGCCCGCGTACGCCGCCGCGGACCGTGACCTCGACGGACAACCCCTGACCCTGTGGCACACCTTCGGCCTCACCCACGCCCCACGTCCCGAGGACTGGCCGATCATGCCCGTCGACCGCACGGGCTTCACCCTCAAGCCGTTCGGCTTCTTCGACCGCAACCCGACGCTGGACGTGCCGCGTCCGGGATCCGCCCACTGTCATGGGTGAGCGACGCGCGGCAGGATCCTCTCTTCTGCCGCCCGGTGCGGGTGTCTACAAACGATCTTCACAGATTCATCGCCTCAGTAGTACCTGACGTAGACATAATCGCGGCTATGGATCTCCGCAACCGCACATGCCTTCGGCATGCGCACCGTCACATACCGGCCGGTCGACGGGAGTTAGGGGTCCGCTCGCCGGACGCCGGGAGCGCGGGGGCGAGGCGCTGATGGCCCGGCGGACGCTGCTGCGGGTCCTGCTGGAGGAACGCGGCTGCCACGGATACGCGGTCTTCGACGCGGAGTTCGGGCGCGCGGCCGCGGCCGCCGCGCGGGACCTGGGGCGCCCCGGGCTCGCCGCGGTGACGGCCTCGCAGGCGACGTGGAAGCGGTGGCTCAGCGGTGAGCAGGTACCGCGCGCGGACACCGCGAAGGTGCTGGAGCACTGGCTCGGCGCCGAGGTCGCGGCGCTGCTGCGGCCGGTGGCCGACGCCCAGGACGGCCCCCGGCCACGGACCGGCGCGGAGGTGGTCCGCGACACCGCGCGGGCGCTCGACGACGCGTTCGGCGGCTCCTCGCTCAGGCTGTCGGACGCGCCCTCGGGACTCGAAGGACTGTGGCACCTGACCGGACGGCACCGCTTCGACGGCGCCCAACTGCCGGTGCAGATCTACGAGGCCGACGAACACGCCGGACTCGTCATCATCGGCGCCGCGGACCAGCCGCACATCCGGCACTTCATCCGCCCCACCAGACGGGCCCTCATCCTCGCCGAATCCCGGGGGAGCGCGTACGCCCTGGACGCCGCGTACGCGAAGCGCGGCCTGGTCACCGGCGGCGACATGCTAACCATCCCGTCCGCCTACCGGGTCGATCAGCTCACGTACGCGCTGCTGTGGGCGATGACCAACCTGGACGACAGCCTCCAGGCCGACGACGCCGTGCTCCACGCGGAGCAGCAGCGGCTCGGCCCGTTCCTGGACCAGCGACGCTCGGCCATGGCCCGCGAGGCGATGCCGGAACTCACCAACGTGGGCGCGGCCTGGCTCGGCATGCACGTCTGCGCCCGGCACATCACCCGCCAACTCGCGGGCACCAGCGCACCCCCGCTGTTCTGGACGCCGCTGCCCTCCGCCGAGGACGCCGCGGCCTGGCTGTTCTTCGCGTGCTGGCCCGAGTACCTGCGCGACATCCAGGACGGCGCGGGCGCGGCCCCCTCCGAGCGGGCCCTGTACGTCCCGGAGGGCGTCCTGCGCGACGCCGCGCCCCATGAACGCGTCCTGCTGTGGCTCGTCGTGGCCCTGATGGAGCTGCACGGCCTGGAGGTGCGGGTGTACGCCGACCCGGGCTTCGCCCGCACCGACGCCTTCGTCCTGGTCCCCGACGACAAGGTGATCGTCACCAACTGGATGGCGGAGCACGGGATCTGGCACGTCGACACCAGTGACGCGCCGGCTGACGTCCGGGCGTGCGCCGCACTGCTCGACCGGGCCCGCGCCGACGCGGTGACCCGCGGCGCGAGCCCCGAGGAACGGCTGCGCTCGCTCGCCGACCACCTCGACGTGGACTGGGAGTGGCTGACGCGGCGCTGCGGCGAGCTGGCGGCATTCGGCGCCGGGGGACTGCTGCGGCCCCGCAGCCGGCTCGTCGACATCGAGTCCCTCGACGCGGTGCTGGCCTTCGCGGGCAAGCTCGGCGGACCCGAACGACCAGACGGCACACCGGCCGAAGACGGAACGACCCTGAAACGACCCTGGGCTGAAGTAGCCCCGAACGCCCCTGAAGCATCAGGGTAGTTCAAGATCTTGATGCGGCTGTTGTCCGAGGTGCCGGCCTGGTGGCCCGCCACACGCACCGTGCGCCGCTCGCTTCTCTACCGAGGAACCCCCATGCCTGACTACTCCGCGGACGGTGCCGCCGTGGGCGGCCGCGGTCTGCACCGCGGCAAGCCCGCGTCGACGCTGCTCTCCGAGAAGGGGCTGCGGCAGCGCCTGACCCTGCTCGCCGTCGCCCCGACCGCGTCCGTCACCGTCGCGGCCGCGGGCGCGTACGCGGCGTGCGTCGGCTCGGACTCCGCCGCGGTGGCCTGGAGCGCGGGCGCCGGGGCCACGGTGCTCTGCGGATCGGCCATCGGCCTCGCCTGGCGCGCGGCCCGCGCCACCGCCCGCACCCTGCACACCGCGCACGCCGCCCAGGAAGCAAGTGTCGCCGAGCGGTCGGCGCGCCTGCGGGCGACGCTGACGGAGCGCATCGACGGGATCCAGCGGGCGGCGGAGCGGATCCAGCGGGGCGAGCCCGCGGGCTCGCCCGTCGCCGCGCCGCCCCACATGATCGACTCCCATCCGCTCGCCGTGCTCGAACACGAGCTGCACCACGGGCTGCACGCCACGCACAACGCGGTCCTGCAAGCCGCGACGCGCCGCCAGCTCGACGCGTTCACCACCATCGCCCGCCGGCTGCAGACGCTGGTCGTCCGCGCGCTCAAGAGCCTCGACGACGCCGAGCGGATCGTGGAGGACCCCGAGCTGCTCAACACCCTGTTCGGCATCGACCACTTGATCACCCGGATCCAGCGGTCCGTCGAGAGCATCGCCGTCCTCGGCGGCGCCGTCCCGCGCGAGATCCGCCACCCGGTACCGCTGGCGACCGTGCTGCGCCAGTCCATCGCCGAGATCGAGCAGTACCCGCGGGTGCGGGTGATGCCCGTGGCGGGCGGCGTTCAGGTGCGTGGGCACGCCGCCGTCGAGACGATCCACCTGATCGCCGAACTCGCGGAGAACGCCACGCGGTTCTCGCCGCCCACCAGCCAGGTCCTGATCCGCTCCGCGATGGCCGGCTCCGGCATGGTGATCGAGGTCGAGGACCGGGGGCTCGGCATGTCGGACGAGGACCGGCGCCGGATGAACGAACTCCTCGCCCACCCCGAGCAGTACGACGTCGAGCAGCAGCTCAAGGACGGCCGCACCGGTCTGTTCGTCGCCGCGAAGATCGCCTCAAGGCGCGGCCTCACGGTCCGCCTGGAAGCCAACATGTACTTGGGTACGCAGGCGATCGTGATCCTGCCGCACGCGGTGCTGCACACCCCTTCGGACGACGCCGCGCCCGCCGCGGCCCCCGCAGCCACCCCGTCGTACGCGCCCCACCCCGACGCGAACGCGCCCGTGGCAGTGGCGACTTCGCTGCCCGAACAGCAACCCCTGCCCGAGGCCGTGTCGGTCGGCCCGGTGGGACCGGTCGTCCAGGCGGGCGCGCGGCACGGGGAGCGGCGGGCGGAGCTGCCCCAGGAGACCCCGGCCAGGCAGGAGACCCCGGTCAGGCAGGAGACCCCGGCCAGGCGGGAGCCGGAGGCCGGGGCGGCGCCCCGCGCGGCCACCCTGCCGCGCCGGGTCCCCGCCCGCTCGACCACCGGCCGCATCCCGACGGCCACCACCGCGGGCCCGTCGCCGTACCCGGCACCCGGCAGCCCGCCCGGCCCGATGCCGCAACCGGGCCCCACGTCCCACACGACGGGACAGGCGTCCCGGCCCACCCCCACGCCGGAGAGCCCGCAGAACGGTGGCGGTGATCCCGCCCAGCGCCCGCCCCTGACGCAGCGGACGCGACGTGGCTCCAGCCACCTCGTGCCCGAACTGCGGCACGGCGCCGCCGCGGACGAGGAACTCCCGCAGCAGCACAACGAACTCGACGGCGGGCTCCTCGCCCGCTACAGCGGCGGGGTACAGGCGGCCCGCCGGGAGACATCCCGGCCCGACGCCTCGCAGCCGCCCAGGTCCGACGAACACCAGGAGAACTGACACATGACCACGCAGGCGCCTTCAGAGGACCTCGACTGGCTCCTCGCCGACTTCTCGGCCCGGGTGCCCCACGTCCTGGGTGCCGTGCTCGCCTCCAGCGACGGCGTCACCCGCTACCGGCACGGCTTCGACGACGCCTCGGCGGACCGGCTCAGCGCGATCGCCACGGGAATGTGCTCGCTCGGCACCGGCCTCAGCACCATCCACCAGCCGATGGCCGGGGTGGAACAGGTCATCGTGGAGTGCGCGGGAGGCTATCTGTTCGTCTCGAAGGCCGGGCTCAACGGAGTGCTCGGCGTCCTCGCCGCGCGCGAGGCGGAGGTCGGCGTCGTCGGCTACGAGATCACCATGCTCGTCAGGAGCGTCCGCGGACACCTCGGCACGCCCACCCGTCTCAGTCCGGCGCCCTCGCCCGACTGGGCGCAGTGACCGGTGGACCGCGACCCGATCTCCGAGGGGAACGCGTGGCTCGCCGAGGACACCGCCACCACCCGCCCCTACGCCCTGACCGGCGGGCGCACCCGTCCCGACCACCCGCTCGGCCTGGGCTCGCACCTGCGTGTCGACATCGAGCGCCCCGGTCTGCTCCTGCAGCCGGAGGGCGCCCAGGTGCTCACCCTGTGCCGGCTCGAACCGCGCTCCGTCGCCGAGCTCGCGGCCCGGCTGCGCCTGCCCGTTCAGGTCACCAAGGTCATCCTGTCCGACCTCATCGACTCCCACGTCCTGGCCCCGACCGTCCCGCCCCGCGACGCCGACGGCGGCGACCCCAACCTCTTGGAGGCAGTCCTTGTCGGCCTACGCAGCCTCTGACATCCCGCTGACCGCGCTGAAGATACTCGTGGCGGGCGGATTCGGCGTCGGCAAGACCACGCTGGTCTGCGCCGTCAGCGAGATCGAACCGCTCACCACGGAGGCGATCCTCACCTCGGCAAGCGCCGGGCTCGACCGGCTCGACGGGGTGGAGAACAAGACCACCACCACGGTCAGCATGGACTTCGGCCGCATCACCCTGTGGCAACAGCAGCTGCAGATCCTGCTGTTCGGCACGCCGGGCCAGGACCGCTTCTGGTTCATGTGGGACGACCTGGCGCTCGGCGCGATCGGGGCCGTCGTCATGGTCGACACCCGGCGCATCGCCGACAGCTTCGCGGCGATCGAGTACTTCGAGGACCGCGGGCTGCCGTTCATCGTGGCCGTCAACGAGTTCGACACCGCGCACCACAGCTACACGTCCACCGAGGTCCGCTCCGCTCTGGAGCTCGACCCGGAGGTGCCCGTCGTTCTCTTCGACGCCCGGCGCGCCGACACCGGCCGCCATGTCCTCATCGCCCTCGTCGAATACGCCCTGACCCTCAGCCGGCGCCACCGTACGCCCGCGATCCGTTGATCCAGCTGGAGCGACCATGCCCTACGACGCCCTCACCGGCTTCCACAACCCGGCCGCAGACCCCGAACTTGCGGCCCGCGCCGAGCGGTTGAAGCAGCTCGGCCTCGGCGAGCCCGACGCCCACTTCGACCGGCTCGCCACCGAACTGGCCAATGCCGCCGACACCCCGTACGCGATGGTCAACCTCATCACCGACCAGCAGTTCTTCGTCGGCCTGCACACCCCCGAGGGGACCCGGCACACCATGGTGCCGCAGGACCACACCGCCAGCGAGGTCGGCCGTGTGATGTCCCGCGACCACGGCTACTGCCCCGAGGTCCTCTCCCGCCGGAAGCCTTTGGTGCTGCCCGACGTGTACGCGGCGCCGCGCTTCGCAGGCAACCCCGTCGTCGACGAACTGGGCATCCGCGTCTACCTCGGCGCCCCGCTGATCGACCCGCAGACCGACCTCGTCCTGGGCACGGTCTGCGCGGTCGGCACGGAGCCCCGCTCCCTCGACAGCGGCCACAACAGCCTTCAGCTCATCAAGCAGGTGCGGGACGACGCGATGCGGCTGATCTACGAACGGGCGGGGGAGCGGCTTCCGTAGAACCTACGCACCCACCCCTACGGGCCGGGCGAGCTGCTCGGACCAGCGGCTGCGGGAGACACCCAGAGCGACCTCGGCGAGGCGCAGCACCTGGATGTCGGAGGTGCCCGCGGGGGAGTAGATGTGCATGGCGTCCCGGACGAACCGTTCGATCGGCCGGTCGGGGAACAGGCCCGCCGCCGCGTGGATCTCCATGGCGGTGCGGCCCGCGGTGATCGCCGACTCCACGCCCACGTACTTGGCGTTCATCAGCTCCGCGTCGCACGACGCACCGCTGTCGAGCAGGTGCGCGGCGTTGTAGGCGAGGAGCCGGGCCGTCATCAGGCCGGACTGCATCGCGCCGAGTTTCTGGCGCACGTTCGGCTGGGCGCTGAGCGGCTTGCCGTACCGCTCGCGTTCGTTCAGGAAGCGGACCGTCTCCTCGACGATCGCCTGGTGGATGCCGAGGGAGACGGCGGTGAGGTTCGGGCGCCCGTACAGAATGCTGGAGGAGTACGCGACGTCCAGGCCGCGGCCCTCGCCGGCGAGCAGGTTGGCCGCGGGGACACGGCAGTTGTCGAAGCGCAGCTCACCGAAGCTGAAGCCGTGCAGGCCCATCGCCGGGGTGTGCGGGGCCACGCTGAAGCCGGGGCGGTCGGACTCGACGAGGAACGCCGAGAGCCCACGCGAGCCCTCGCCGGTCCGCACCACGACACCGTGCAGATCGCCCACATGACTGTTGCCGACGTACACCTTGCGGCCGTTGAGGATGTAGTCGTCCCCGTCCCTGCGGGCGGTCGACTCCATGCCGAGGACATGCCCACCGGACTCGGGCTCGGTCACCGCGATCGTCGGGAGGCAGTCGCCGGCGGCTATGCGCGGCAGCCATGCGCGCTGCTGGACGGCATCGCCGAAGTGGATGATCTTCGCGACGCCCAGCTGGGAGGCCTGCGCCATCGCCCCCATGGCCCCGCTGACCCGCGAGAGTTCCTCGATGACGATCGTCTTCGCGAGATGCCCGAGCCCCATGCCGCCGAACTCGGCGTCGACGGTGACCCCGATCCACCCCTGTCGCGCGATGAGCCGCGCCAGCTCGAACTCGACGGCCCGGGAGGCCTCCATGTCCGCGACCCGGGGAGCGATCTTCTCCTCGGCGAACGACCGCACCTCCGCCCGCAGTTCCTCATGACGTTCTGTCATGACATAGGCGTCCATGGTGCAGCCTCTCCTCCGTGCAGCCGGTGATCATCATTCCGCTTCCTACACTGACCACCTGCGACCGGGAAAACACCAGCACGCCAGGGTCGTTCGGGGGTCGTTTCGCATTGAACGGCGTGGCGCACTGGCCGTCGCACGGCCACCGTCACACAGGAAACCGCGCGGGCCGGAAACCCGCGAGCAGCGCGTCGCCCCTCCCGCCGAGGAGCTCAGAGGCGAGCAGCCGGCCGATGACGGGGCCGAGCGTGATGCCGCTGTGGGTGACGGCTTCGTAGTACCCGGGAATGGACGGCAGGGCCCCTACGGAGGGGAATCCGTCGGCGGGGACGGGCCGGTTGACGACGCGTGTCCGTGCGATGCGGGCGGCTCCGAGCGCGGGGACGACGCGCTGTGCGGACGCGTGGAGCAGCCGCCCGAGTCCGTCCGGATCCTCGGGGCCCTCGGCCGCGTCGATGAGCGCGTCGATCTCGCGGCTGTGGAGCACCACGGACGCGTCCCCGTCGGGGCGGATCTCGATGTGCGGTGTGTGCATGGCCCGGCGGACCGGGACCTCGGCGCAGTCCAGCCGGGTGACGGCGCCGGGCTCCCGGCGCATCGGCAAGTCGCGACCGACGAGCCGGGCGACGTGGGTGGCATCGGGGCCCGCGGCGTTCACGACGGCATCGACGTCGAGGGCGCTCCCGTCGGAGAGGTCCAGCGTCCGGACGCCTCCGTCCGCACCGGTGCGGATGTCACGCACGGCGGTTCCGGTCCGGACCTCGGCACCGGACGCGACGGCCTCCTCGACCAGTCGGCCGACGAGCCGCCGCCCGTGCACCCAGGCCTCGTCGGGGTAGAACAGCACGCGGGCCCCGTCGGGAATCGTGACCGAGGGCTCGAAACGGCGCCGCACCTCGGCACCCGTGCACGCCTCGACCCGATAGCCCCACCTCTCCAGCAGCTCCGCCGTCCCGACGAGCTTCGCCTCCGCCGCGTCCTCGTCCGCCCAGCGAAGGTGACCCGTGGGATGCCACCACGGGTCCGCGCCCAGCACCCCGGCCAGCTCGCGGTGCGCGGCGACCCCCGCGACATTCAGGTCGAAGTAGGCCCTGCTGACCGTCTTGTTGCTGGCGTTGACCCAGGAAAAGGACCAGTCGCTGACCCCTTCGCCGGGCCGCCCCGCGTCCACGAGGACGACGTGGGCCCCGCGGCGGGCCAGGTTCCAGCCCACGCAGGCGCCCACGACGCCCACGCCGATGACTGCGACACGTTCCGGTGACACCGCTCTCAGGCCCCCTCTCCCTCCACCAGCGCCAGCAACGGCCCCCGCTCCTCCTCCGCCACATACCCCGCGTAGTAGTCGTACAACGTCCGCCGCGAGATACGCGCCGCCGCCAGGCCGTCGCGGGTGCGGATGGCCTCCAGGACCTCCTGGTGGTGGCGGAGCGACGTGCGCATGAGGGCCCGGCGGTTGTCCGCGTGGGCCACCTTGTCGGTGATCAGGGTGCGGACCGCTCCGCGTACGACCAGGTTGGAGACCTCTATCAGCGCGTTGCGGCTGGCCCGCGCCACCGCCTCGTGGAACGCCACGTCCGCCTTGCTGAACTCCTCGTCGCCCGCGTCGATGGCGTGCGTCATCGCCGTCACCGTCCCCTCCATCGCGGCCAGTTCGTCGTCCGTGCGCAGACGCGCCGCGAGCTGGCTGGCCGAGCCGTCGAGGATCATGCGGAACGAGATCAGCTCGGCCATCGAGAGGCGCTCGAAGCGGGCCAGCCGGGTCATCTCCTTGGCCAGGCCAGCCGTGGTGAACGGCAGGATCTCCGGACCGTGCGGGTCGCCGTGGCGGGAGCGGATGAGGCCGTCGCTCTCCAGCACGCGCAGCGCCTCCCGCACGGTGGGGCGGCTCGCGCCGAACTGGTTCACCAATTCGCGTTCGCTCGGCAGGCGTTGGCCCGGCTTCAGGTCGCCGGAGGCAATCGCCTGCTCGATCTGTTCGACGATGCGCTGGTAGAGCCGTACCGGTGCGACCCGCTGGAACCGTGCCCCGTCCGCCGTCACGGCGTCTGCCCCTCCTGGCTCAGGAGCGCGTCGTCCGGCCACCGCGGGACCGACTCGGCCGGGCGGTTGTCCTCGTACCAGGCCGCCGCTTGGAGGACGCCCAGGTCGTCGAAGCGGCGCCCCGAGATCTGTACGCCGATGGGCCGGCCGTCCGCCGTGAAGGCGCAGTTGACCGTCGCGGCGGGCTGTCCCGACATGTTGTACGGGGCGGTGAACCCGATGTGCGACATGGTCTTGCCCGGTTCCATGAACGGCATCGGCTGCTCCGCCGCGAACGCCGCCACGGGCGCCACCGGCGACAGCACGATGTCGTACGGGAGCGTCGCCGCCACCGTCAGGGCCTGGATCCGCATGATCTGCTGGTAGCACTGGAGCACCCGGGTGCCGGGCACGTCGGCGCCCTCGCGGCACCAGCCCATGATGTACGGGTGGACGCGCAGCGCGGCCTCGGGGGACAGCTTGCGGAGGTCGTTCCAGGACCGCACCCGCCAGAACAGGTCCAGGTCGTCCAGGAGTTCCTGGGACATGAACGGCTCCACCGGCTCGACCGTCGCCCCCGCCGACGCGAAGACGTCCGCCGCCCGGCGCACCGCCTCCACCACCTCCGGGTCGCGCGGGCCTCCGCAGCCCGCGTCCAGGTGCAGGCCGACCCGCAGCCCCCGCACCTCACCGGCCGGCCGCGACCAGTCGATGTCCTGCGCCGGAAGGCTCGTCCAGTCGCGCGCGTCCGGCCTGCTCAGGACCCGCATCAGCAGGGCCAGGTCCGCGACCGTGCGCGCCATGGGCCCCGCGGCCCGCCCCAAGTACGGCGTGTCCAGGGGGACGCGGCCGTCGCTCGGCTTGAGGGTGGCCAGGCCCAGCCACGTCCCCGGAAGCCGGATCGAGCCGCCGATGTCCGAGCCGACGTGCAGCGGCCCGTACCCGCCCGCGGCCGCCGCGCCCGCCCCGGAGCTCGAACCACCCGTCGTCCAGCCGGGGTTCCAGGCGCTGCGGGTGATGCCGTGCCGGCTGGAGACACCGGAGGAGAGCATGCCCCAGTCCGGCATGACGGTCGAGCCGAGGATCGATCCGCCCGACTCCAGGACCCGTTCCGTGATCGGCGCGTCCCGCTCGGGGACCACCGGTTCCACTCCCGCGTTGCCCGAGGGCATCGGGACGCCTCTGCGGGCGATGTTCTCCTTGAGGGTCACCGGCACGCCGTCGATCGGCCCCAGCGGCTCCCTGGCCGCCCAACGGGCCTCGCTCGCCGCTGCCGCCTTGCGGGACTCGGCGGGATCCCGCACCCAGAACGCGTTGAGCACGCCCTCGCGCGCCTCGATCACCGACTGCACCGCGTCGTGCACCTCGACCGGTGACACCGTGCGATCGGCGAAATGGGCGGTCATCTCGACGGCGGACATGGTGGCCAGGCCCTGTTCGCTGTACATCCGCACCCTCTCCTTCATGCCGGTGGACAGGTACCACCCTCTTGACAGGTACCGCCTCAGTCGTCACGGTACCTGTCAAGTGAGCTTACTGGTCAGGCCAGTTACGGCGGAAGGTGTCGTGCATGAGCAAGGACCGACGAGGCGGACGTCCCGCCCGGACGGCCGCCTCCCTGCTGGCCTGCTGTCTCCTGCTGATGGCCACGGCCTGCTCCGCCGGTTCCACCGCCGCGGGATCCCGCCCCGAGGGCCCCGGCGACTCCCTCGCGATCGGCGTCACCGCCGAACCCGCCAACCTCGACTTCACGAAGACCGACGGCGCCGCCATCCCCCAGGCGCTGCTCTACAACGTCTACGAGAACCTCGTGAAGCTCGACCAGCACGGCAGGATCAGGCCCGCGCTCGCCAGGTCGTGGGAGCTGTCGAAGGACCGCAGGACGTACACCTTCCACCTCACCAAGGACGCGAAGTTCAGCAACGGCGCACCGTTCACCGCCGAGGACGCCAAGTTCTCCATCGAGCGCGTCGTGCCCAAGTGGACCGTGGCACTCAAGGCCCAGATGAGCGTCGTGGACCGCGTACGGGCCGTCTCCCGCGACGAGTTGAAGGTGTCGCTGAAGCGGCCGAGCAACGACTGGCTGTACCGGATGACCACCCGCACGGGCGCGATGTTCAGCCGCACCGGCGTCGACAAGCTGGCCACCGACCCCGTCGGCACCGGACCGTACGAACTGAAGAGGTGGAACCGCGGCGACTCCCTCACCCTCGCCCGCCGCCCGGACTACTGGGGACCGGCACCACACTTCGACACCGTGACGCTCAAGTACTTCAAGGACCCGACGGCGATGAACAACGCGCTGCTCACGGGCACCATCGATGTCATCGGCGCGATGCAGTCACCGGACTCCCTCTACCGCTTCGAGAACAACCCCAAGTACCGCGTCATCGAGGGCTCGACCAACGGCGAGGTGATGCTCTCGCTGAACAATGGGTCAGGCCCCATGAAGAGCAGGAAGGCCCGGCAGGCGGTCCGTTACGCCATCGACCACCAGGCCCTCGTGGACACCTGCTGGGGCGGGCGCGGCAAGCTCATCGGGAGCATGGTGCCGCCGACCGACCCCTGGTACCAGGACCTCACCGACCTGTACCCGTACGACCGCGACAAGGCGCGCAGGCTCCTCAAGGAGTCGGGCGAGGGCGGGCGCACCCTACGGTTGCGGATTCCGACGCTGCCGTACGCCGCCGCCTGCGGCACCGTCGTCAAGAGCCAGCTCGAACAGGCGGGATTCAAGGTCGAGTTGAGCCAGCTGGAGTTCCCCGCGGCGTGGCTGTCGACGGTGTTCAAGAACGCCGACTACGACATGACGATCATGTCCCATGTCGAACCCCGCGACATGCCCGCGGTGTTCGGCGACAAGAACTACTACACCCGCTACGACAACCCCGCCTTCCGCGAGCTGTTGGCGAAGGCGGACACCGGCAGCCAGAAGGAGCAGACCGCCAAGATGCGCGCGGCCGCCCGGACACTCTCCAAGGACGCCGCCGCCGACTGGCTGTTCCTGCTGCCGAACCTGATGGTGTCGGACGCGGACATCACAGGACTGCCGGTCAACAGCGTCACCGAATCCCTGGACCTCACCGGCCTGAGCCGGTCCGGCCGGACCGACGGGTCCTGAAAGGCGGTCTGAACCGATGATCGTCCGTCTGGTGCAGCGGATCGCGATTCTGGTGGCGAGCCTGTTCGTGAGCTCCGTCGTGGTGTTCGCGTTCATGGCGGTGCTGCCGGGTGACCCCGCGCGCGTCGCCCTCGGGACCGGCGCGTCCGACTCCGCGGTCTCCCAACTGCGCGAGCAGTTCGGCCTCGACCGCTCCCTCGTCGACCAGTACCTGAGCTGGCTGCACGACCTGGTCACCTTCGACCTAGGTGACTCGTACATCTCGCACACGCCGATCGGGCCGCAGCTCGCCGACCGCCTCCTGGTCACCCTGTGGCTCGTGGGGACGGGCATGGTGATCGCGTGCCTCGTGGCGGTGCCGCTGGGCACGCTGATGGCGGTGCGGCACCGCAAACCGTCCGGGCTCGTCCTGTCGGCACTGTCCCAAGTGGGCGTCGCCGTACCGGCGTTCCTCGCGGGCATCCTCATGATCACCGTGTTCGCGGTGGGACTCGGCTGGCTGCCGGCGAACGGCTGGACACCACCGGCCGACGACCCGGTGCTCTTCGTCAAACAGCTGCTGATGCCCGCGCTCTCCCTCGGCCTCGTGCAGGCCGCGGTCCTCACCCGCTACGTCCGCAGCTCCGTGCTCGACGTACTGCGCGAGGACTACCTGCGCACCGCCCGCGCCAAGGGACTCCGCCCGATGAAGGCACTCGTACGGCACGGTCTTCGCAACGCGTCCGTGCCGGTGGTGACCGTCCTGGCGCTGCAACTGGCGACGCTCCTCGTGGGCGCCGTCGTCATCGAGCGGGTCTTCGTGATCCCGGGACTCGGCAGCCTGCTGCTCGACAGCGTCGCCGGCCGGGACCTCATCGTGGTGCAGGACGTCGTCATGATCGTCGCGGCGGCGGTGCTGCTCGTGAACTTCCTCGTCGACCTGGCCTATCTGCTGATCGATCCCCGACTCAGGGTGCGTGGCTGATGACTGCTTCGAACGCCTTGGACACCGGCGCCGGCGCCGGCGCCCCGGCCCGTCGCCGCCGCAGGCCCCTGCCCGGCTCCCTCCTCGTCGGCGGGATCGTCGTCGCGCTCGTGGTCGCCGTGGCACTGCTGTCCTTCGTCTGGACGCCGCACGACCCGACGCTGGTGGACCCCGCCGTACGGATGCAGGAGCCGTCCGCCGAATACTGGTTCGGCACCGACAAGTTCGGGCGCGACGTCTTCAGCCAGATCATGATCGGCTCGCGGACCACGCTCTACGTCGGGCTGGTCGCGGTCGGCGTCGCCGCGGTCATCGGTGTGCCGCTGGGCATCCTCGCCGGGATGGGCTCGCGCCGGCTCGGCGAACTCCTCATGCGCGGCAACGACCTGATCCTCGCGTTCCCCGCCCTGCTGCTCGCCATCATGTTCGCCGCCGTCTACGGCGCGGGGACGGGCGTCGCCATGGTCGCCATCGGCATCGCCTCCATCCCCAGCTTCGCCCGCCTGATCCGCGGCGGCACCCTCCAGGTCATGAGCACGGAGTACGTACTGGCCGCACGCGCGGCAGGGCGCAGGCCGCTCGCCATCGCGGTGCGGCACGTACTGCCCAACGTCAGCAGCCTCGTCATCGTGCAGGCCTCGGTCGGCTTCGCCCTCGCCGTGCTCGCCGAGGCCGCGCTGTCCTTCCTCGGGTTCGGCACCCCGCCGCCCACCCCGTCCTGGGGCCGGATGCTCCAGGAGAGCCAGGAACTGCTCGGTACCGCACCCCGGCTCGCCGTCTTCCCCGGCCTCGCGATCGCGGTGGCCGTCCTCGGATTCAACCTGCTCGGCGACGGGCTGCGCGACCGCTTCGACCCCAAGGTGGAGGAATCCCGATGACCGCCGCAGTGGAGACCCCACCGGACGCTTCACCGGACGACGTGCTGACCGTGAGCGGGCTCGGGGTGCGCGCGAGCGACCGTACGCTCGTCCAGGACGTCGACTTCACCATCCGCTCCGGTGAACGCGTCGGCCTCATCGGCGAATCCGGCTCCGGCAAGTCACTGACGTCGCTGAGCCTCATGGGCCTGCTCCCCGAAGGACTGCGCGCCACCGGCTCGGTGCGGCTCGCCGGGGTCGACCACGACCTGATCGGGGCGAACGAGGCGCGGATGTCCCGCGTACGGGGCAAGGACATGGCCATGGTGTTCCAGGAGCCCATGACCGCGCTGAACCCCACGATGCGGATCGGCCGCCAGATCGCCGAGGTGCTCCTCATCCACCGCACCAGGACCGACCGCGCCGCCGCGCGGGCCGCGGCCGTGGAACTCCTCGACCAGGTGGGGCTGCCAGACCCGGCGGCCGCCGCGCGCGCCTACCCGCACCAATTCTCCGGCGGCCAGCGCCAACGCGTCCTCCTCGCCATCGCGCTGGCCAACGACCCCGCCCTGCTGGTCTGCGACGAACCCACCACCGCGCTCGACGTCACCGTGCAGGCCCGCGTCCTCGACCTCATCGTGCGCGGGGTGAAGGACCGTGGCTCGGCACTCCTGCTCATCACGCACGACCTGGCCGTCGTCGCCACCGCCTGCGAACGCGTCATGGTGATGTACGGCGGCCGGGTCGTCGAATCCGGCCCCGTACGCGAGGTGTTCACCCGCCCCAGACACCGCTACACCCAGGGCCTGATCGGCGCGTCCGACCTGACGGCCGTAGACGAGCGCGGCCGACTCGCCACCATCGGCGGATCGGTGCCGCCGGCCGGCGCCTTCCCCGAAGGATGCGTCTTCCGCAACCGGTGCACCAAGGCCACCGACCTGTGCGCGACCCGCCCCGCGTGGACCCCGACGGGCCCCGACTCCGGCTACGCGTGCTTCCACCCCGTGCCGAGAGGCCACGGCGGCGTGCGCGACCCGGGCACGGATGTGGACACCCCCGACCAGCAGGAGGCCCGCCGTGGCTGAGCAGCAGACACGCGGCGACGCCCTCCGCGTCACCGACGTCACCCGCGACTACCACCGGCCGCGCGCCTCCCTGCGCACGCCCGCACCACCCGTGCACGCGCTGCGCGGCGTCAGCCTCTCCGTGCCGCACGGCCAACGCTTCGGCATCGTGGGGGAGTCGGGGTGCGGAAAGTCGACCCTGCTGCGGATCCTGGCGGGGCTCGACAAGCCGACGAGCGGCACCGTCGAGGTCGAAGGACGGGACATCACGCGGCTTCGGGAGCGGCAACTCCGGTTCGTCCGCGAACGCCTCCAACTCGTCTTCCAGGACCCGATGAGCTCGCTCGACCCGCGGATGAAGGTGGGCGACATCGTGGCGGAGCCACTCGTCGCTCAGGGCCTCGGGAACCGCAAGGAACGGGTGGCCGAACTCCTCGAATCCGTCGGACTCGGAGCCGACGCCGCGCGACGCTACCCCCACCAGTTCTCCGGCGGCCAGCGCCAACGCATCTCCATCGCCCGCGCCCTGGCCCCGCGCCCGAGCATCATCGTGGCGGACGAGCCCGTCAGCGCCCTGGACGTGTCCGTGCGCGCCCAGGTCCTCAACCTCATCGCCGACCTCGTCGACGAGCTGAACCTCACCCTCGTCTTCGTCTCCCACGACCTGTCCGTCGTGCGGCACGTGTGCGACCACGTCGCCGTCATGCAGGCGGGCGAGATCGTCGAGAGCGGGCCGACCGAGGAGCTCTACGAGAACCCGCAGCACCCGTACACCCGCAGGCTGATCGCCGCCGTGCCCACACTGGAGAAGGCCCTCTCCGGAGTGACCGCGGCCGACCTCAACCAGGAGCACCCCTCGTGAACGCACACCCTGAACCGGCGGCAACGGCGGACTCGTTGACGGCGGAGCTCCCCGAGGGCCTGCCCATCGGCGACACCTGGCTTCCGGCGCCCGCGAGCGACGACGTGCGCTTCCCGTACGACGGGACGGTCATCGGCCGCGCGCCCGTCGGCGACACCGCGCTGGCCCGGCGTGCGCTTGACGAGGCGGTCGCGGTCCGTACCCGCGTCGGCGCACTGCCCTCGCACATCCGCAGCACGGCCCTCCAGTCGACGCACGACGCGATCGCCGCCCGCCGCGCCGACTTCGAGCGCCTCCTCGTCCTGGAAACGGGAAAGCCCCTGGTCGACTGCCGCGTGGAAGTCGACCGCACGCTCCTGACGCTGCGTACCTCCGCCGAGGAAGTGGCCCGGCTGCACGGCGAGACGGTGCCGCTCGACCTGCTGCCCTCGGGCGAGGGACTGCTCGGCTTCTGGACCCGCAAGCCCATCGGCGTCGTCGTCGGCATCGCCGGCTTCAACTACCCGCTGCTCCTCGCCGCGCACAAGCTCGCGCCGTCCGTCGCGGCCGGCTGCCCGGTCATCGCCAAGCCCGCCCCGCACACACCGCTGGCCACACTGTGCCTCGTCCACCTGCTGCGCGAGGCACTGCACGAGGCCGGGGCGCCGCGGGCGGCGGTGCAACTGGTCACCGGAGGCCCCGGGGTGGGCGAGGTGCTCACCACGGACCGCCGGATCGGCGCGGTCTCCTTCACCGGCTCCGCCGCCGTCGGCCACCGCATCGCCAAGGACGCGGCCCCCACCAAGGCGCTCCTCGAACTCGGCTCCAACGCCGCCCTGTTGGTCGCAGCCGACGCCGACCTCGACGCCGCCGCGGACGCCGTCGTACGCGGCGGCTACTACGCGTCCGGACAGGCCTGCATCAGCGTGCAGCGGGTCATCGTGGAGGCGGCGGTGCGCGAGGAGTTCGTGGCACTCCTGAAGCAGCGCGTCCCGGACATCACGACGGGTGATCCGAGGGACCCCGAGACACGTGTGTCGGCCCTGATCGACGAGGGCTCGACGAACCGTGTCCGTACGTGGGTCGAGGAAGCGGTGAAGTCGGGCGCGGTACTGGCCGCGGGCGGAGACATCACGGGCGGCGTCATCGGGCCCGCGCTGCTCCTGGACCCGGACCCCGCGCTGCCCGTCTGGAGCGAGGAGATCTTCGGCCCGGTGGTGTGCCTGCGCTCGGTCCCCGACATGGACGCGGCCTTCGCGCTCGCCAACGACTCGCGCTACGGGCTCCACGCCAGCGTCTACACCGCTTCCCTCGACACGGCGTTCGCCGCCGTGGAGCGCCTGGAGGCGGGCGGCGTGGTCGTCAACGAGGTCCCCGGCTTCCGCTCCGACACGATGCCGTACGGCGGCGTGAAGGACTCCGGGGCGGGCCGCGAGGGGCCGAGGTTCGCGATCGACGAACTGACGGTGACCCGCATGGCAGTGATCCGCCCGACGACGAAGAAGGACCGGTGACACGGTGACGACCCAGGAACCGACTCAACCCACCGACTACGCGGGCCTGTTCCGCCTCGACGGGCGCAGGGCGGTCGTGGTCGGCGGGGGCGGCGGCATCGGCCGCGAGAGCGCGCTGGCCCTTGCCGCCCACGGCGCGCACGTGGTGTGCGCGGACCGCGACCTGAAGGCGGCCGAGGAGTCGGCCTCGCTGGCCCCCGGCCTGTCGGCGTACGCGCTCGACGTGCTCGACGCCGAAGCGGTCGACCGCGCGGCAGCGGACCTCGGCCCGGTCGACATCCTCGTGTTCACCGCCGCGACCAACGTCCGCAAGCGCCTCCTCGACTACACGTCGGAGGAGTTCGACCGGGTCGTCGCCCTCAACCTGCGCGCCTCCTTCGACCTGGTGCGGGCGTTCGGCCGCGGCATGGCGGAGCGCGGCCGGGGCAGCATCATCGGCTTCAGCTCGATCCGCGCCGTGACGGTGGAGCCGGGCCAGGGCGTGTACGCGGCGACCAAGGCCGGCCTCGTCCAGCTCGCGCGGACGGCGGCGGCCGAACTGGGCCCGTCCGGCGTACGCGTGAACACCATCGCGCCGGGTGTCGTGGCGACCCCGCTGACCGCACAGATCCGGGCGGTCCCCGAGTGGTCCGCCGCGTACGCCGACAAGAGCGCGCTCGGCCGCTGGTCCCGCCCCGACGAACTGGCGGGCGCGGTCGTCTACTTGGCGTCCGACGCCTCGTCCTTCGTGACGGGCAGTCAACTGTTCGTGGACGGCGGCTGGACGGCCATCGACGGCCGCTATACGCCGCCGAGCTGACCCGGTTCCTGGAGCGGAGCCTGGAGCGGGCGCCGCGCCACGAAGACGAACTCCCTTCCCGGGCGGTCGGGCGCCCCGCAGACATCCGTGACCACGTAGCCGTGCGCGAGGAGGTCACGCTCGACCTCCTCCCGGTCGCGGAAGCGCAGCGTCGAGTCCGAGGTCAGGGTCTGTCCGTCCGCGGCGAACACAAAGGTCTCCCGGAAGGACACCAACGGGCCGTCCACCCCGGTCAGTTGGATCCACGTCTCGACCGGACCGACGCCGGGGACGTCCGTCACCTGGTGGGTGTGGTCACGCGTCCACTCCTCCCAGGCGCGGCGGGCCGGATCACGGGTCTCGAAGACGAGGTGCCCGCCGGGGCGCAGGGCCTCGTACGCGCCCCGCAAGGTGCTCCGCCACGCCTGTGGGTCGGCGATCGCCTGGGCGACGTTGGCCGTCATGGTCGCGAGGTCGACCCGGAGGGGCGGGAGGGTCGTGACGTCGCCGTCGATCCACCGCACCCGCTCGCCGCCCGGCTTGCCGCGGGCGACGTCCAGGGACGCCGAGGCGGGGTCGACCCCGACGACCTCGATCCCGCGATCCGCCAGGAGCAGCGCGAAGACCCCGGTGCCGCATCCGATGTCGAGCACCCGGCGCGCCTCGAACTCCTCCGCGATCCGGAGGTAGGCGTCGAGATCGCCGCGGTCGGGGTCGAGCGGGTCGTAGAGCGGGGCGAGCCGAGAGTCCCCGAAGCATGCGTCAGTCATCCGACCGGCTCCGCCGGAACCTCGCCCGTCAGCAGGCCCCGGTCCGCCACGCGCAGGGTGCGCCGCACACGCGCGCCGATGCGCAGGGCCGCCGACTCGACGTCTTCCAGAGTGATCAAGACGTGCCTTTCTGTGAATTCCGTGCGGACGCTGCGGAGCCCGGGCGTGACCGCACCGATCGTCGGCGCCCGCACCCTCGACATGCTCGCGAGCGGGAACATCCGCACGGCGACGAGAGGAGACCTCAAGTTCGACGTGCGGAACTGACGTCGCCGTCGCCGTCGCCGTCGACGGCGTACGAAGCCCGCACCGCCGCGTCCGCGACCACCGCGTCCTGCCAGGCCATGCCCGAGCCCTTGAACAGCACGGGCCGGTCCGTGGCGTAGGGAGACTCGTCGCGTACGACCCGTGCCATGGGCAGCAGCCGTTCGGCCGGCAACACGCCCTCTGCCACGGGGATCACGAGGTCGCCGCACTCCCGCAGCGCCGTGTCCACGTCCTCCACGATCACCTGGGCGCGGGCCGTGAGGGCCGAGTCCACCTCGCGGGCGTCGGCGTCGTGCGAACCGACGGCCAGCACGACGGCGTCGTCGCCGAGGAGGGCCGAGTCGAAGAGCGGGGTGGGGGAGGGCGTCGCGCACACCACGAGGTCGGCGCGCCGCAGGTACGCCTCGGCGTCCGCCGTCGCCACCACCCCGTCGTCCCCGACCAGCGCCGGATCCACCCGCGACGGGTCCCGTACGACGTAGGTCACCTCGGCCAGTTCGGCGCCGACGTCCCGCAACGTCCGTACATGACCGGCCCCTTGAGGCCCCGCGCCGAACACGACGACCCGCCACCGCCGCCCCGGCCGGGTCACCAGCGGCAGCACCGCCGCCACCGACACGGCAGGCGTACGCAGTGTGGTCAGTGCCGCGCCGTCGACGACCGCGGCGGGTGCGTACGACGGCGGGCGGAAGACGAGGTGGACGCCCTGGATGCGGGGCAGGCCGCGGTCGGCATTGGCGGGGACGGCCGAGATCGCCTTCACTCCGACGCCGAACTCGGACGCGGCCGGCATGGCGAGCAACTGGCCCTGGGAGTCGGGGAGTTCGAGGATCGAGCGGGGCGGACCCGCGGCCGTCGGGTCGAGGCCGCCGATGAGTGCCTCGCGGATCGCGGCGACGGCCTCGCGGGGCGGCAGCAGTTTCGTCAGCTCGTCGGCGCCGATGTACTCGATCCTCGGCGGTCGATCGTTCTGTGCCTTCTGCACCTGTGCTCCTGTTCGCGTGGGCGAGGGCGGTTGATCACCGTATCCCCGACGGGTCAGTCGGCCGAGCCCGCCGCGTCCTCGCCCGCCTCCGGCTTCGTGTGCAGGATCTCGCGCACCTGGTCGGCGGCGCGCAGCATGCTCTCGCTGATGAACTCGCTGAAGCGGGCGATGTTCTCGAGCCGCGCGGCGGCCGCGGAGCCGCGGCCGAGGATCCCGACGCCCTGGCGTGCGACCTCGGCGAGCTGCGCGGTGCCGCGGGCGCTCGCGACCGTCGACTGGTACCAGACGTCGTCGTCGACGAGATAGCGCTCGCGGCGCCCGGCGTCCCGCTCGCGCCGGATCAGGCCCTGCTCCTCGAGGAACGCCATGGACTTCGAGACGGACGCCGGGCTGACGTCCAGGCGCTGCACCAGCTCGGCCGCGGTGACGCTCCCGGCGTCGCTGGTGAACAGGCATGTCAGCACGCGCGCCGTCATCTTGGGCAGACCCTGCTGCATGAGGAGGGTCGTGAACGTCTCCTCGTACTCGCGCACCGCCTCGTCGTCCCGCCCGGAAGGGCTCGCGGGCGCCCGCGGAGCGGCCTGCTTGCGGCGGTGCGCGCGGCGTTCGGTGGCGCGGTGGGCGAGGTCGGCGCGGTAGGAGGTGGGTCCGCCGTTGCGCATCACCTCGCGGGTGACGGTCGAGGTGGGGCGCTCCAGGCGGCGGGCGATCTCGGCGTAGGCGAGCCCGTCGGCGAGCCCGAGCGAGATCTGCTGACGTTCCTGCTGGGTGAGTCGGCCTCCCGGCATCGCGAGCACCTCTCCTTCTTCCGCTTCTTCCGCGTGGACCCGAACCCGCGTCAGCGTAGCGTTCACCGCCAGCTCGTTGCAACGGAACTGCGGGTTCTGTTGCGTTAGTTCTATATCGGTTGCAACGAAATTGCCGCTCTGGCCTGCGAGTTGACTCTTGGAGTGCAACAAGTGCGTTGATTGATCATGAAACGCAACGTAGCTTTTCACTCATCGGAAACACCGAAACACCGAAACACCGACAGCTCAAGGAGAGCACGATGCAGAAGTTCGACACCCCCGCCGCCATCTCCGCCGTCCTGCGCCTCCCCGCCGGCCGTGTCCAGGTCATCGCCGCCGACCGCACCGACACCACCGTCGAGGTCCGCCCCGCCGACTCCTCGAAGGGCCGCGACGTGAAGGCCGCCGAGCAGACCACCGTCGAGTTCGCCGACGGTGTCCTGCGGGTCACCGCCCCGGCCGAGAAGAACCAGCTCCTCGGCGCGTCCGGCGCCATCGAGGTGACCGTTCAACTGCCCGCAGGATCCGGCGTCGAGGCCATCTCGGCCGCAGTCGAGTTCCGCGGCGTCGGGCGGCTCGGCGAGCTCGTCTGCGAGGGCGCGCACGGCGCCGTGAAGATCGACGAGGCCGCGAGCGTGCGGCTGTCCTCCTACGCCGGTGATGTCACGCTCGGCCGGCTGACGGGCCCCGCCGACATCAAGGTGCAGAAGGGCGACATTCGCATCGCCGAGGCCACATCGGGCGCGCTCGAACTGAACACCCAGATGGGCCAGGTGACGGTCGACGCCGCCCACGGTGTCTCCGCCACCCTCGACGCGGGCACCGGTTACGGCCGGATCCACAACTCGCTGACGAACGCCGAAGGCGCGAAGGCCCCGCTCACCATCCACGCGACCACCGGCCACGGGGACATCACCGCCCGCAGCCTGTGACCTCGCACCACCGCACGACGGCACACCTCCGCGCGGGACCCGCCCACTGGCCGCGGGTCCCGCGCGTACCGCCCCCCGACCACCGAACGCGCGATCCGGTGATCAGGGGGCGAGCCCGTTCGTCCACCGGTAGGGAACGGGCTTCCCGGAGTGTGCGTCGAGCAGGACGCGGTCACCCAGGGGCTCCCGCAGCCGCACCTCGACCCGCTCCAGCTTTGCCTGCTTCGTGCAGATGCGGCCGGGGTCCCGGCCCGTGACGGAGGCGGACAGCACGACACTGCCGCGGGTCTCCAGAGCGTCCACCGTGGGCCCGTCGTCGCAGACGCCGTGCAGGGCGACGACCGTCACCGCGCGTCCGTCGGCGGAGACCTTGAGCAGGCGGTTGAGCGGGGGGTCCGGGAGATCGTGGGCCGCCTTGACCGGGGACCGGGGGGTCTTCGACGGGACGGCGGCGGCCTGCTTGAGCGGGGAGGCGTAGCCGTCGAGCGTGAAGACCCAGGCGGGGACCGACGCCGGTCCGCGACTGGTCGACATCCGCATCCGCCCCAACTCCACGCCGATCACCGCGAGTTGCGGCTTCCCTTCGGCGCGCGGCCCCGCCAGGGTGTCGTACGCCTCCTTCGCCCCCACCAGTGGGCGCGTGACGGAATGACCCGCCGCCCAGCTCACCGTGCCGTCCTTGGGCCCGGCGTCCGGCAACGTACCCCGCACCTTGAAGTTCCGTCGCTCGTACGCCTGTTGGTCGGCGCCGTCGTGCAGCCCGCCGCGCGGAAGCCGGACCGCCTCCCCGGTGGGGTGATACCCGGCCCGCCACGCGGTGGCCGCGGACGAACCGTCCCAGGCGTCGGCCACCTGCCGGGCCCGCTCGGCGAGCGCGTCCCCGCCGTCCTCCGCCATCTTCTCGCTGCCGCAACCGGCCGCGGCGACAAGCCCGACGACGGACAGGGCGATGCCCGCCGCCAGCGGCCTGCCGGTGCGAACCGCCCCGATACCCATATGACCTCCTGAACGACACCCGGGCCCACGGCCGACTCCTGTGGCCCTGTGACGCGGCAGAGCCGGATTGGGTTCACCGGCCGAGCCGGCCGAGCCGGCCGCTGGGCGGTGCCGTCGACTGAACAGCGGCGATTGTCAGACCCGCCTGGGACGATCGCGGCATGTTGCAGGTCTGCCTGAACGGTGCCCGAACCCGTGCCGAGTGCGCTCATGTCCCCGTGAGCCCACGGGAGCTGGCGGAGGCCGCCCGTGGGGCCGTCGCCGCCGGGGCCCGGGACATCCACCTCCACCCCAAGAACCGCGACGGCGAGGACACCCTCGACCCCGGCACCGTCGCCGCGGCCGTCGAGGCGGTCAGGGCCGCGGTCCCGGCCGTCCCCGTCGGCGTCACGACGGGAGCCTGGACCTCACCGGATCCCGAGGCCCGTGCCGCTCAGGTCCGGTCCTGGACCGTGCTGCCCGACCACGCCTCGGTGAACTGGCACGAGGACGGCGCCACCGAAGTGGCCGCCGTCCTCCTGGACCGGGGCATCGGAGTCGAAGCGGGCATCTACTCCGGAACCGACGCGGCGCGACGCTTCCTCGACTGGCCCCTGTCCCACCGGGTGCTGCGCGTCCTGGCCGAGGTAACGGAAACCGACCCGCAGGCCGCGCTGGGCGCGGCGGACGAGTTGCTGGACGAACTCGGCCCCGCGGCCGCGACCTCCCGCATCCTCCTGCACGGCGAGGACGGGTCGGCCTGGCCGGTCCTCCGACTCGCCGTCTCCCGGAACCTGGACACACGGATCGGCCTGGAAGACGTACTCCAACTGCCGGACGGCACACCGGCAGTCGGTAACGCGCGGCTCGTTCAGGCGGCCCGCACCCTATGACCAGGGCAGCACCAGCGCGCCCCAGGCGACGACGGGGCCGAGGGCCACGATGCCGCCGGTGTAGCTGATGACCTGGCGGTAGAAGCGGCGGGGGTCGACGCCGCGGGCGTTGCTCAGGACCAGCGCGCCGTTCGTGGAGAAGGGGGACGTGTCGACGATCGTCGTCGAGACGGCGAGCGCGGCGATCAGACCGGCGGCGTTGAGGTGGCTGGACAGCAGTAGCGGTACGGCCACGGGGATGATCGCGGTGATGATCGCCGTGGAGGACGCGAAGGCCGAGGTGACGGCCACGGTGAAGCACAGCAGCAGGGCGACGAGGAGCGGGGCGCCCAGGCCCGCCGCGTGTTCGGAGATCTCCTCGATGATGCCGGCCTTCTCCAGCATGGCGATGTACGTCATCATCCCCGCGACCAGCAGCAGCGTCGACCAGCTGATCCCGTCCACGGCCTTCTCCTGCCGCTTCATGTCCACCAGGGCGAGCAGCGCGCCCGCCGCGAGTGCCAGCAGCCCGATCTCCAGATGGAAGCCGAGCGCGCCGACGACCAGGACGACCAGGGCGCCGAGGGTGAGCCACTGACGCCAGTCCGGCATGCCCGAGACGGCCAGGTCCTCGTCCTCGGACGTCACTTCGGCGTCCTCGGCCAGCGGAGCGGGGCGCTTCGAGAAGACCGCGTAGGTCACCGCCGACAGCACCAGGTTGATCACGAAACTGGCGGTGAACAGGGTCACGGGGGAGACGTGCAGCGTGGTCTTGTCGACGACCCCCAGCACCAGCGCCCCGGAGACGGCGAGCGGCGAGAACGCCCCCGCGTGTCCGCCGCTGATCACCATCATTCCCACGACCAGCGGGTTCAGCTTGTAACGGTGGGCGAAGTTCATGCCGATCGGAACCAGGAGCGCGACCGCGGCCGGGGTGAACGTGCCGAAGGCCGTCAGCAGCGCCGCGACCAGGAACAGCACCCACGGAATGAGCGCCACCTTTCCGCGCACCAGCCGCACGCCCGCGGTGACGAGCCAGTCGATGGTGCCGTTGCGGCGGGCCACGGAGAACAGATAGGTGACCCCGACGATCGTCACGAAGAGATCCACGGGGAACCCTTCGAAGATCTCCTCCTGGGTGAGGCCGAGCGAGACGGTGCCGACCAGGAAGGTCGCGACGAAGGCGAGGATGCCCAGGTTGATCGGCAGCACGGTGCCGACCACGAACATCACCAACAGGGCGCCTATGGATATCACTTCAGCAGACATCATTGTCCTTGGTGCGGTGGGGACAGGGCGGACGGTCGGGGGGTGGCAGTACGAGGGTGCGCGTGCGGGCGTCCCGGTCAGGCGGCGCGCTGCTCGCCGGTGTCGGGTACGTAGATCCGGGCGTCGGCGAGCAGTCGCGCCGCCCGCCGTACGGTGACCCGGCCGGGTCGGCCGTCCCGCACGTCGGAGCAGCGGACCGCCACCACGCCCGCCGGGGTGCCGAGCCGCAGCCAGCCGTCGTCCCGGGCGGCCGCGATCCCGTGGACCACGGAGTCCTTCACGAGGCCCGCCGCGGCGAGGGCGACGGCCGAGGTCAGGCCGATCGCCGGGTGCGGCGCGTTCATGGAGAGCATGCGTACCGAGACGTCGTAGTCCTCGGCCGCGACCTGTTCGCCGAGCGTCGTGGTGTACGGCACCGGAGGCCCGACGAGGCCCACCTTCGGCACCGCGTCACCGGGCGCATGCCCCGGCTCGACCAGACCCATCAACGGCGCCGCCGCATGCCGGACGGCGCGCAGCCACGGCACATCGGCCCGCACCTGGTCCAGGGTTTCGGAGCCGCCGCGCCCCGCCCCGTCGGCGTCGACGAGGACCACCGGGGCTCCGGCGTCCACCATGCTCACGAGGACCGGTTCGGCGTCGTGGACCGGCAGCTTCTGTGCGGCCTGCCCGGTCGGGAGCAGGGCTCCCGTGGTGCCGCCCGCCGGGTCGCGGAACGTGAGGTCGACGGCGACACCACCGGCACGCGTGCCCGGAACGGTCTGCCGTCCGAAGTGCTGCACCACGCCGCCCGTGGTGTCCACGATCCCCTCAAGGACGGCGCCGGTGTTGGTGTTGCGCATCACCACGCGGGTCCGGTCGCCCGCGATCGGCACCATCCCCTTCGCCACCGCGTACAGGGCGACGCCCGTGGCGCAGTTGCCGCAGTTGCTGGTCCACTCCACGGTGGCGTCGCCGATGCCGACCTGGGCGAAGAGATAGTCGATGTCGACGCCCGGCGCGGGCGAGGCGCTGACGATCGCCGCCTTGGAGGTGGTGGGGGTGGCGCCGCCGACCCCGTCCAGTTCCACGGGGTCCGCCGCGCCGTACGCGGCGACCAGCATCCGCGCCAACTCGCCGCGATCCGCGGGGACATGGACCTGGTGGAACAACCAGCACTTGCTGGTGCCGCCACGCACCAAAGTCGCAGGGATGTGCACGTCTGAGGCTCTTCCTTGATCAGGAGGGAACGCCGGCGGAACGGGCCGTTCCGGCGATTGCCACGACCATCGCAGAGCCGCGACTTGGGGACAATGGCAGTTCACTTCACTCGGGTTAAGCTGCGCTAAAGTGACACCCATGCTGAACGTGCGCCGCCTGCTGCTCCTCACCGAGGCCGCCGAGCGTGGCTCGCTCACCGCGGCCGCGGAGGAGCTGGGCATGACCACATCCGCCGCCTCCCAGCAGATGTCGCTCCTTGAGCAGGAGGCGGGGCAGCCCCTCGTGGAGCGGCTGCCCCGCGGCATCCGGCCCACCCCCGCGGGCGCCGCGCTGGCCGAGCGCGGCCGCGCGGTACGCCGCGAACTGCGCGCCGCCGAGGCCGACCTGCACTCGTTCGCCGCCCTCGACCAGGGCACGCTGCAACTCGGATCGTTCCCCACGGCGAGCGCGTCGCTGCTGCCGCTGGCGCTCACCAAGTTCCGCCGCAGCCACACCGGCATCCGCATCGAGGTACGGGCGGGCGTGCTCGCCGAACTCCGGGAGATGCTGCACACGGGCGAGGTGGAGCAGGCGCTGCTGTGGGACTACGAGTGGAACCGGGTCGACGATCCGGCCCTCGCCCTCACCCATCTCCTCGACGACCCCACGGTGCTTGTCGTCCCCGCCGACTCCCCGCTGCGCGCCCACTCGCCCGTGCACCTCGGCGGCCTCGCCGACCAGGAGTGGATCATCCGCGCGGACAACCACCCGGTCGCGGACGTGCTGCGCCGCAGCTGCCGGCAGGCGGGCTTCGAACCACGGATCGCCTACGCCTCGCACGACTACCAGGAGGCGCAGGCCATGGTCGCGGCCGGACTCGGCATCGCCCTGGCGCCCCGGCTCGCCCTCACCAGCCGCCGCAGCGACGTCCGGCTCCTGCCCTTCGCCTCCGACGTCGCCGCGCCGACCCGCCGCATCCTCCTCGCCCGCTCCACCTCCCGGCCCGCGACGCCGCCCGCGCAGGCGATGGCCCGCGTCCTGCGTACGGTGGCGCGGCGGTTCGCGGCGCCGGGCCTCGACCGGGCGCAGCTCGGAGCGGTGCGCCGCGGCTGAGGCGCGCAGGAGCCGGGGCGGACTCCTGCGCGCAGAGGGCGGTCAGATGGTGAGTGTCACGGACTGCGTGGAGTCCGACGAGCGGCCCGTCTCGATCTCGTACGTGCCCGGTTCCACGGCCAGGTCGAGGGAGCGGGTGACCGAGGCCAGGACCGTGTCGTCGAGGGGGAAGGCGACCGTGGCCCTCTCGCCGGGCGCCAGGTCCACGCGCCGGAAACCGCGCAGCTCACGGACGCGCGGCCAGGACGTCGCGCCGCCGACCCGGCGCACGTAGAGCTGCACGGTCTCGCGGACCGGCCGGTCGCCGGTGTTGGTGACCTCGACCTCGCACACCCCGTCGGACACGTGCGGCGAGCCGAACTCGGTGGTGGTGTACGACAGTCCGTGGCCGAAGGGGTACAGGGGCGTGCCCGGTTCGTCGACGTAGCCGCGGAAGCCGTGGTCCTTGGAGTTGTAGAAGACGGGGAGCTGGCCGGAGGAGCGCGGCACCGAGACGGGCAGCCGTCCGCTCGGCTCGCAGGCGCCGAGCAGCACGTCCGCGACGGCCCGGCCGCCCCACGGCCCCGGATACCAGGCGCTCACCAACGCCCCTGCCTGCTCCGCGAGTTCGGACACCGCGTGCGGACGGCCCTGGATCAGCACCGCGACGCACGGTGTGCCGGTCGCCGCCACCGCCTCGGCGAGCGCCCGCTGCCCGGCGCCGAGCCGGACGTCGGCGAGGTCGACGCCCTCGCCGCAGGTCATCTCCGTCGGGTTGCCGGTGGCGATGATCGCGGCACCGTTGTCGTCGAAGCGTGTGTCGTGTTCGCGTGCGCTGGAGCCGCCGAGCACGAGCACCGCGACATCGGACGCGGCGGCCAGGGCAACGGCCTCCGCGATCCCCGAACGGTCGTCGCCCACCAGGTCGCAGCCGCGCGCGTACGTCACGTCCGCACCGGCCTCCCGCAGCCCGGCGAGCACCGAGACACCACTGTCCGGCCGCTGCGGCGCCGTGTAGTCGCCGATCTGCTGCGGGATCGAGTCGGCGTTCGGGCCGATGACGGCGATGCGCTTAGCCTCGGGGGCGAGGGGGAGCACCGCCGCGTCGTTGTGCAGGAGGGTGATCGACGCGCGGGCGATCCGCTCGCTCAACTCCCTTGTGTGGGCGGCCCGTTCGGGGCCTTCAGCCACGTATGGCCGCTCGAAGAGGCCGAGTCGGAACTTCAGCGTCAGGACGCGGGCCACCGCCGTGTCCAGCACACCGGTCGGGACGAGACCGCGCTCCACCGCCGTCCCCAGCTCCGGGAACACCCCGTCCCACAGGCTCAGATCCGTGCCCGCCGACAGCGCGAGCGCCGCCGCGGACGGCCGGTCGCCGGCCAGCCGCACGAGGCGGTCGAGCGCGCAACCGTCCGCCATCACCAGGCCCTCGAAGCCCCAGCGCTCGCGGAGCAGCCCGGAGAGCAGGTCGTGCGAGGCCGCGCACGGCAGGCCGTCGAACTCGTTGTACGCGGCCATCACGCCCGCCGCCCCCGCCCGCACCCCCGCGAGGGCCGCCGGGAGATGGATCTCGTGCAGCTCGCGGGCGCCGATCTCGGTGGCGGCGCTGTTCCGCCCGCCCACCGAACTCCCTTGCCCCGCAAAGTGCTTGAGCACGACGGCCACCCGGTCCGCACCGAAGGCCTCACCCGTGCCCTGCATCCCCTCGACCAGCGCCTCGGTGAGCCGCGCCGCCAGGTACGGGTCCTCGCCGAAGCACTCCTCCGCGCGGCCCCAGCGCGGATCCCGCACCAGGTCGAGCGCCGAGACGAGCGCGATGTGCCCGCCACGGGCCCGGAGTTCGGCCGCCGCTGCGGCCGCCGCCTCCCGGTACAGGTCCGGGTCCCAGGTGGCGCCGACCGCGAGATTCACCGGCAGCACGGTGCCGTCGAGGGCCTGGTGGCCGTGCGGCACCTCCTCCACCATCAGGACGGGGATGCCGAGCCGCGTGTTCTCGATGACATGCCGCTGCACCGCGTCCGCGACGCGCGCCCCGTCCGCCGCCGTGATGCCGTCGCCGAAGGTGACACCGGACCACGGGTCGGCCCGCTGCAACCCGTACAGCGCGCCCATCCCTTCGAACCGTGCCACCTCCTCGCGGAAGGCGTCCGTGAGTCGATGCCCCTGTGCCGTGCGCTCGTACGCGTCCCAGCCGTACATCCGCTGGTTGACCTGGCCGACCTTCTCGGTGAGTGTCATCCGGGCGAGCAGGTCACGCACCCGGTCGGCGACCGGCGCGTCCGCGTCCTGGTACAGCTCCATGGGTCAGGCCTCCGTGTCCAGTTCGAGGACCCGCACCCCGTACGGTGCGAGGGTGACCTCGTCGAGCGGCTTGCCCAGACGGTCCACGGGCCGCACCGTCAGCTCCTCGTCCGCCTGGCTGACCAGCCACAGGAACCGCTGCCCGTCCTCGTGCACGAGGGTGTCCGCGCTGACCAGCGGCGTGTCCACGGTCACAGGCCGGGCCGCGCCCGCGACCTCGGCGAGCGCCGCGTACAGCCGGTGCGTCTGCTCCGGGTTCACATGTGCGGTCCGCGCGGCCATGTGCTCCAGCGGATACGTGGCGAGGACCGCCCGGCCCGCGCCGATCTCGTTGACGAGCAGCGCCGGACGGCCGTGCGCGTCCGTCGCGACGACCCGCGCGCCGTCCGGGACGACGGGCAGCCACGCACGGCTGTCCTCGTTCCCCGCGACGGGGAAGCGCAACGTCTCACCGGCCCGCACACCGCCGAAGTCCTCGGTGAACGTCATCGCCAGCTCGTCGTCCTCGATCGGCTCCGCCACCCCGTACGACAGCTGCATCTCGACCCCGAACAGGCCGTCCAGGTCGTGGAACCACGGCCCGCGCGTGCCCGGGTGCTCGCCCGAGCAGAACGACAGATACACCGTCGCCCCCTCGCGCGCCCGCTGCTCCAGACCACGCCGCGTACGCGTCGTCAACTGCCGTGTGGACGGCAGCAGATACAGCTGTACGTCACCGTCCTCCGGCAGCCCGTCGACCTCGCGGACGATCCCCACCGGGAGGTCCGCGCCGCGCGCGGCGACGTAACCCTGGTGCAGCGAAGTGAAGATCAGCGGCCGGTCGGCGGGGCGGCTGTACGGGTAGCCCTTCTCCAGGAACGCCGGGACGACGAGCGCCGCGCCCGCGTCCGTGCGCCGGCAGCGCGGGAAGTCCACGGTCCTCAACACATCGGCGAACGCTGCGAGTTCACGCAGCGGCTCCTTCGGTCGGCCCGCGCTGTCCGTGATCCCGAAGTGCATCTCGAAGGGGTGGTGGTCGTACGGCGACTGCTCCCACAGGTCGTCGTAGTCCGTGTTGTTCCACGCCATCCAGCCGGTCGCGCCGCCGAGCAGCGAGTTGTGCAGCGTCTGGCGGTAGTAGACGCCCGCGTTGCGCGCGGACACCGTGTCCGTGGACACGCCGAACTCCTCCAGGATCACCGGCTTCCCGGTGACCGCCGCCAGCTCGCACTCGAACGCCGCCCGGTAGTGCTGGCGCGGCCGGTCCGTGTCCGAGCGGTAGACGTGCGGGCCGACGAAGTCCACGTAGGCGTCGGTGTCGCGCAGCGAGAAGCCGTTGTCCTTGCCGGTGACCTCGATGCCCCACGCGCCGTCGCCGAGCGACACCGGCTGCGTGGCCCCGGCCGCCACCACGGCCTGACACATGAACTGCGCCCAGGCCGTCACCACGTCGGATGACGGCGGGTCGACCTGGTAGATCCGGCCGTACCCCGGCATCTCGTTGGTGATCAGCCAGCCGGTCACCGCCGGGTGGTCCTTGAACCGGCGCGTCATCTCACTCGCGAACCAGGCCTGCCGGCCGACCATCCACACGTCCTCGTACAGGTCGCGATTGCCGCGCCAGGCCGGGTCCCAGTTCTCGCCGGACATGTGCCCGACGATGAAGGTGGGCACGGACCCCATGCCGAGCTCCTCGTGCGCGTCGAGGAAGTCCCGGAAGCGGTCGCAGAGTTGCTCGTCGATCCGGTGCGGCTCCGGGTGGAAGTCGGGCCAGTAGAAGAACGACCGGGTCATGTTCAGGCCGTGGTCGCGGAGGATCGTGAGTTCCTCGCGTACGACGGCGGGGTCGTAGTTCCGCCACATGAGCGGGCCACCTGTGCGCGACCAGTAGTTGGTGCCGAGCCAGGGGAGTACGGACGGGTGGTGGGACAGCTGGGCGCTGTGGCGACGCATGGTGCTCCAGAAGACGGTGCCGAAAAGGTGGAAACGTAAGGGGAGTTGGGGCTACGGGGAGGCCGGTCCCGTCGACTCCCGGACGACGAGCCGGGGGCTCTCCGCCAGCTCGGGCGCGGGCACGCGCTCCTCGCCGACCTCCGCGAGCAGCACCCGCGCGGCCGCCGCGCCCACCACGGTCACCCGCTGGTCGACGGTGGTCAGCCGTGGATGCAGCCAGCGACCGAGCGGCAGGTCGTCGTAGCCGATGACGGACAGCTCGCCCGGAACCGACAGGCCCGCGCGCTGGGCGGCGCCGATGCCGCACATCGCCATCGAGTCGTTGGCGTACACGATCGCCGTGGGGCGGGGGGACAGGGCGAGGAGCCGCTCCGTGGCGGCGATCGCGGCCTCGGCGCCGAAGTCCGTGGGGATCACGGCGACCGGCGCGAGCCCGGACCGGTCGAGCACATCGGTGAACACGCCCTGCCTGAAGCGCGAGTGGACCAGCTCCGGCGGCCCGGACACATAGCCGATCCGCCGGTGGCCGAGGGCGAGCAGATGCTCCACGGCCTCCGTGACACCGGTCTCCTGATGGCTGAGCATCACCCCGTCGGGGCCGCCCAGCAGCACGAACGGCAGCCCCAGGCGCCGCAGTTGAACGGGGCGCGGGTCGTCGATACGGCTCTCCGTGAGCACCGCGCCGTCCACCCGGCCCTCGGCGGCGAGCCGCTCGTACAGCCGGCCCTCCTCGTCACCGTCCGCGACGAGGTGGAGGAGCAGACCGTAGCCGCGCGGCGCGAGCTCGCTCTCCAGACCGTTGATCAGCTCGCTGAAGTGCGGGTCCGTGCCCAGGACATCGCTGGGGCGGCGCACCACGAGGGCGATGGTGTGGCTGCGGGAGCGGCGCAGGGCGCTCGCCGCCGCGTTCGGCGACCAGCCGAGGCCGGTGGCCGCCTCCTGGATACGGAGTCGGGTCTGCTCGGAGATCCGGCCCGTGCCGTTGAACGCCTTCGACACCGCGGCCGGAGACACCCCGGCCTCGGCCGCCACGTCCTTGATGGTGGGGCGCCTGCTCCTGTTCGGCACGCTCACATCTTCACCGCGCCACTGACGAGGGCCGTCTGCATGCGCTTCTGGAGCATGGTGTAGACGATCCATACGGGCACCAGGGTGAGTACCGTGCCCGCCGTCAGCACACCGTAGTCCGTGCCGGTCACCGACTTCAGGGTGGGCAGGGCGACTTGGATCGTGCGCAGGTCCGGGTCCGGGCCGATGAGGACGAGGGAGTACAGGTACTCGTTCCAGAAGCTCAGGAAGTTGAGGAGGAGCACCGTGGCGATGCCGGGCAGACACATCGGCGTATAGATGTGGCGCAGCACCGCGAAGGTCGAGGCACCGTCCATCCGTGCCGCCTCCTCCATCTCCTTCGGGATGGTCCGCATGAACTGCACCAGGATCACCACCGACAGCGGCAGCGCGGTCGCCGGGAGCAGCAGCACCATGAACGTACGGGTGTGGAACAGGCCCGCGGCGGCCGCGAGCAGGAAGGTCGGGAACAGGGCGGCGAACCTCGGGATCAGGAACCCGAGCGAGAACACCTTCTCGATCACCGACGCCGCCCGGCCCTCGGAACGGGCGAGCGCGAACGCCGCCGGGACCGCGAGCCCGAGCGTCAACGCCAGGGCCACCACGGTCACCAGCGCCGAGTTGACCACCGCGGTGCCCAGGCCCGCGGTCCTGAAGGCCGTCGTGAAGTTGTCGAGGCCGAACGAGGTCGGCGGCGCCAGCGGGCTGCCGAAGATCGCGTCATTGGACTTGAAGGAGGAGGCGACGAAGTAGTACAGCGGCACCGCGAGCAGCACCGCGTACCCCCACACCAGGATGTGCGCGGGCCACCACGACCGGCCGAACTTCGCATGGCTCTTGTTCATGGGGAAACAGCTCCGATCGGCTCAGGCTTCAGTGGCTGGCGCGGAAGACACGGCGGACGGTCAGCAGGCCCACGAGCCCGGACAGGAAAAGGATCACGCCCACGGCCTGGCTGTATCCGAGATCCGCCTCGATGAACGCCTTCTGGTAGACGAGGAAGGACAGCGTCGTCGACGAGGTGCCGGGGCCGCCCTGGGTGAGCAGCAGCACGTGTTGCGCCGAACCGAACAGCGTCCACAGGAGCTGGAGCATCGTCACCACACCCACGTAGTCCCGCACGACCGGGAAGTGGATGCGCCACATGGTCCGCCAGTGCCCCGCCCCGTCCAACTGCGCGGCCTCACCGAGGTCCTCGGGAACGCTGGACAGGCGCGCAGCGAACAGCACGGCGGTGAAGCCGATGCCCGCCCAGATGTCCATGGCGATCAGGCAGTAGAGGGCCGTCGAGGGGCTGGCCAGCCACGCGTCGGTGAGCGAGTCGAGGCCGAGCCCCGACAGGGCGCCGTTGAGCAGTCCGTCGGGGGAGAGGGCGGCGTAGAAGACCATCGCCTTCGCCGGCGTCGAGATCAGGCCGGGCACGAACAGCAGATACCGGATGACGCGATGGCCCGGCGGCCGCTGCGCCACGTAGTAGCCGATCATGTACGCGCACACGATCATCACCGGCAGCGCGATCACCAACTGGACCGCCGTGTTGCGCACGGCCGCCCAGAAGGCCGGATCGGCGAAGACCGTACGGAAGTTGTCGAGCCCCGCGAAGGACACCGGCTGGAGCATGCCCGGCCAGTGCAGGGCCGCGATCACGAAGATAGCGACCATCGGGCCGACCATGAACAGCAGGTACCAGACGAGCGCGGGCAGCGCGAGGATCGTGCTGCCCCGACCGCCCTTGCGGCTGCTGCCGGGCTTTACGGGGGAGGGGGCCCGGCCCGTGGTGGCGGCGGGCCGAGGCGTTGTGATCGTCATCGGGGGCGACTTCCGTTCTCGGCGTTCTTGGCGCTCTCGGTGTTCACGGTGTTCACGGTGTTCACGGCGTTCTCGACGGGCGGGCTCAGGCGGAGCGGTACGCGGATTCCAGCGCCGTGCGGATGGTGCGCGCGGAGGTACCGGGGGTGAAGGCGGTCGAGGTGGCCTGGATCAGCGGCTGCGCGGCGGCGGCCGGGATGTACTGGTCCGGCAGCACCACCTGGCCGACCGAGTCGTTGAGTTGCTGCGCCTTCGCCACCAGCGGGAAGTCCGTGCTGAGCGCGTCCGTGACCACCGACATGTCGCGGCCGCCCTCGGTGACGAACCGGTCCACGACCTCGGGCCGGTACATGAACCGGATGAACCGCTCCACCGTCTTGAGCTTCTTCGTGCCGTTCGGGCTGATCCAGAAGCCGGAGACGGTGTACGTGCGCAGGATCGTCGGCTTCTTCTGCGCGGCGCCGTCGGTGAGCGGGAAGCCGCCTACGGAGGTGGTCTTGACAACGTTGTCGGGGACGCTGGCGAGGGCGGAGGACATCGCCGACTGCATGGCCGCGTGACCGGTGTTGAACTGCGTCGTCATCGCGTCCGACGTCAGACCCTGCGCCTTGTCGGCGAACACTCCGGCGTCGCGCAGATCCACGAAGTACGCGATGCCCTCCTGCGCGCCGCGCGAGCCGCTGAAGTCACCCTCGCGGTACAGGTGTCGGGCCTCGGCCGGGGTCAGAAACGTCTGGATGATCTGGGCGAGCAGCTTCTGTCCCGTCCAGTCGTTGCCGCCCACCGTGAACGGCGTGATGCCCTTGCCCCTCAACTTCCGCGCGGCGGCGACGAGTTCGTCGGACGTGGTCGGCGGGGCGTCGACACCGGCGCGCTCAAGGAGGGCGTGGTTGAAGGCGATCGGCCAGTTCGTCCCGATGTAGGGGAAGGCGCGCAGCCGGCCCTCGGTGTCGGTCCACTCGGTGACGGCCTTCGGGATGACGCGCTCGCGCAGCCCCCAGCCGTCGAGATAGCCGCCGACTGGAACGGTCGCGCCGACCTCGGTCCACGACAGGGTCTTGTCGTAGAGGTTGACCATCACGACATCGGCCTCGGCGCGCGCGAGCCGTGAGGTCTCGTAGACCTGCCCGAGGTCATCGCCGTTGATCAGGTTCTTCACGGTGATGTCCGGGTTTTCCTTGCGGAACTGGTTCACGACCGCGCGGAACGTGGGGGAGCCGGGCGCGTTCCCGCCCATCTGGCTGTGGATCACCAGGGTGTCGGGGTCGGAGCCATAGCCGGAGAAGGCGCCGCACGCACTGAGCGCGGGCACCGCCGCAAGGCCCGCACCCAGAGCCATGAAGCCGCGTCGATTCATCGGGGAGCGCAAGGCGGGAGGCCTCCTGTCGCGTTGGTATATCGATATACCTTCGGGGTGCGAGCACCGTAAGCAGGAAGCGGAGCGCGGTCAACCCTTTGGCGCGGAGGAGGAGTTACGTGGGTGGGTCGGGGAGGTTTCAGCCGGACGGCGCGACCGGGGCCCGCATGCCGAGCCACTGCTCGGCGCCCCAGGCCTCGAACCGCTCGACCTCGACGAACCCCAGCTTCGCCGCGAGACGCATCGAGCCGGTGTTGGCGCTCTGGGTGGTGAGCACCACGGGTTCGCCGGGAAGGGCGCCGTCGAGCCAGTCCAGTGCCGCCGCGCACGCTTCGGACGCGTAACCGAGACCCCAGGCCCGCGGCAGGAACAGATAGCCGAGATCGGCCTTCCCCGCGGCGGCCGGACGTTGGTGTGCCGGGGCCCTCCGGAGCAGAATCTGGCCGATCATCGCCCCGTCGAGCTCGACGACGAAGCTCCCGGGCCACCGCTCGGGCACCCCGGGCAACTCGCGCTCCAGCGCCGCACGCGGCCGGGCCCCGCCGAGGTAGGTGTGCACCTCCGGCGAGGCGAGCAACTCGACGAACGCGGCACGGTCCCGGGCCTCGGACCCGCGAAGCACGAGCCTCTCGGTCCTGACCGGCTCCGGCGGCCAGCCGGTGAGTCCCAGTTCTTCCATCGGCGCACGCTAACAGGCAGCTGCGCCAACTACCCCTGTGCCGTGGGCCGTACGACGATGTCGCCCACGTCGACATGGGCCGGCTGCTCGACGGCGAAGGCGATGGCGTGCGCGATGGACTCCGGCGGGATGCCGATGTCGCCCATGGACGAGGTGAGCCGGTCCCGTACCTCGGGCGCGATGTGGTCGGAGAATTCGGTGCGGGTGACGCCCGGCGAGACGACCGTCACCCGCAGACTGTCACCGGCCTCCTGGCGCAGGCCCTCGGAGAGGGTGCGCACGGCGTTCTTGGTGGCCGCGTACACCGCCTGCGTCGGGACGATCCGCAGCCCGGCGGTGGAGACGACGTTGACGAAGTGGCCCGAGCCCTGCTCTCGGAAGACCGGCAGCGCGGCCGCGATCCCGTACAGGACACCCTTGAAGTTGACGTCGATCATGTTCTCCCAGTCCTCGACGCGCAGGTCGTCCAGCGGGGAGATCGGTCCGATCCCGGCGTTGCTGACGAGCGCGTCGATCCTGCCGAAGCGGCTGCGCGCCAACTCGACCAGTGACACCAGGTCCTGGCGGACCGTCACATCCGTGCGGATCCAGGCGGCTTGGCCGCCGGACTTCTCGATGCGGCCCGCCAGGTCCTGCAGGCGCTCGGTGCGGCGCGCCCCGAGGACGACCTTGGCGCCGCGTTCCGCGAGCAGCAGGGCCGTGGCCTCGCCGATGCCGCTGCCGGCGCCTGTGATCGCGACGACCTTGCCTTCGATTCCCGACATGGGTGGTCCTTCCCGGAAGGTGGGTGTGGGCAGGCGGGGCCGTTGCGCCCCAGAGTGAAAGTGGGGGACCCCCCACTTAGGCTGACGGTGTGACCATAAGTGGGGTAGCCTCCACTTAGCAAGTGGGCACGAAGGGGGCCGGCGATGGACCGAGGTACGCAGCGGCCGCTGAGAGCGGACGCGCGACGCAACAGGGAGAAGATCCTGGCCGCCGCGGTGCGGGTGTTCACGGAGGACGGCCTCGACGCCGGTCTCGAACACATCGCCAAGGCCGCGGGCGTCGGCAGCGCGACCCTGTACCGCAACTTCCCGACCCGCGAGGCGCTGATCGAAGCGGCCTACCGCAACGAGGTGGCCCAGCTCTGCGAGGCCGCCACCGGGCTGCTCGCGGCGCACCCGCCGTACGAGGCCCTGCGCGCGTGGACCCGCCGTTTCATGGACTATGCGAGCGCCAAGTACGGCATGGCCGACGCCCTGCGCGCCATGGCCGCCGAGGGCGGAAATCCGTACGGGCACAGCCGGGACATGATCGAGGCGTCCATCGCCGAGCTGATGGAGGCCTGCAAGGAGGCCGGGGCGATCCGTTCCGACATCCCCACGAGCGACATCTTCGCCGCCCTCGCCGGGATCGCCCTCACCTCCGCGAGGCCCGAACAGCGCGCCCAGGCCGAGCGGCTCCTCGACCTCACCCTGGACGGCCTGAGGCGCACGGCCTGAGGCGCACAGCCTGAGCGCTCAGGGGCGCAGTCCGGGGTGGGAGCGGGGCCTGCTGGGCGGGGGCAACTCGCTTGGTGCGACGAACAGTTCGGGGCGCTCGGCCTGAATGGTGCCGATGTCGTCGAACACACCCTGGAGGTGGCCCCGCAGCGCCTGCTCGGCCCGCGCCGCGTCGCGCAGTTCCAGGGCGTCGACCACCTCCCGGTGCTCCCCGATGAGGTGCTCGATGCGGTGCGGCAGCGGCAGGCTGAGGCGGCGGGCGCGGTCGAGGTGGGCCTTGGCCGTGGTGACGGTGCGCCACAGCGTGCGGTGACCGCTGGCCTCCATCAGGCGGCGGTGGAACGCCTCGTCCTGCTCGAAGAACAGGTCGTCGTCCGCCGCCTCGAACGCGGCCCGCTGGGCGTCGAGGATCGCGCGCAGCGCCGCGATGTCCTCGTCTTCGGCGAGCTTCACCGCCTCGCGCAGCGCGGCCAGTTCGAGCGCCTCCCGCATGAACTGGGCTTCAAGGACGGCGTCGACGCTGATCCGTGAGACGAACGTGCCGAGCTTCGGGAAGATGTCGACCAGCGACTCCTCGCCGAGCAGGATCAGCGCCTCGCGCACCGGCGTGCGGCTGACGTCGAGCTCGGCCGCGAGTTCGTTCTCCGACAGGGGGGTGCCCGGCGGCAGTTCGAGTGACGTGATGCGCGAGCGCAGCAGCGCGTGCACGCGTACCCGGTTGGACTCCCTTGGCGCCGCGTCCTCCGGTGTGCGCCGTGTCGTCTTCCTGCTTCGTCGCTGCTCGTCCCGCATCCCGTCACCTTCTCACCTCAGCTGCGGAAATTCTTACATACAAGCCTTGTATGTAAGCCGGGGGCGCGGGTAGAAAGTGACAGGTCCGCCCCCGACCGGAGGTCAACGATGACCAGCCACCCCGTCACCGACACCGAGGTGACGACGCCGTCCGGCACGACCCCGCCACCCCGTCCGCGCGGCCGCGGCAAGAACGTCCGCTGGGGTATCGCCGTGCTCTGCTTCGGCGGCCTCGCGGTCAACTATCTGGACCGCTCCACGCTCAGCGTCGCACTGCCCACGATGTCCAAGGACCTGCACATCGGCCCCGAGACCCAGGGCTTCATCCTCAGCGCCTTCTTCGTGACGTACGCGGTGTGCCAACTGCCCGCCGGAGCGATGCTCGACAAGTACGGCGTGAAGCGGGTCTTCGCGCTCAGCGCGATCTGGTGGTCGGTGGCCACCGTCGGCATGGGTCTGGTGCGCGGGGTCGGCTCGCTCGTCGGGGCGCGGATGCTGCTCGGCGCGGGTGAGGCCGCCGGCTACCCGGCGGCGGCGAAGGCCGTCTCGCGCTGGTTCCCGCGGCACGAGCGCACCCTCGCCAACAGCGTGTGGGACAACGGTGCCCGCGTCGGCACCGCCATCGCCCTGCCGCTCGTCACGATGCTGGTCTCCGTCTTCCACTGGCGGGTCGCCTTCATCGCCTGCGGCCTGCTCGGCTTCCTGTGGATCGTCGGCTGGTGGCGGCTCTACCACGAGCCCGCCGACCACCCGAAGCTCAGCGCGGAGGAGCGCGAGTACATCGAGGCCGGTGGCGCCCTCGTCCAGGAGACACCTGCCGAAGAGGAAGACGCGCCCAAGGTGCGCTGGCGGGACCTGTTCCGGTACCGGACGGTCTGGGGCATGATGCTCGGCTTCTTCTGCCTCAACTACGTCATCTACTTCTTCATCACCTGGTTCCCCAGCTACCTCGTCGACGAGCGCGGTTTCGACCTCCTCTCGCTCGGCTTCTTCGGCACCGTCCCCGGCCTCGTCGCCATCGTGGGCTCGCTGCTCGGCGGTTACACGGCCGACCGGCTGCTGCGCAAGGGCTGGTCCACCACCAAGGTCCGCAAGACGTGTCTGATCTCCGGCACCCTGTGCTCGTCCGTCATCGCGCTCGCCGTCGTCGTGCCGACCGCGTCCGGCGCGCTCGCGCTGCTCTCCCTGAGCTACGCCTCGCTGACCTTCTCCACCGCGTCCGTCGCCTCGCTGCCCGCCGACGTCGCGCCCACCTCGGGCCATGTCGCCTCCCTCGCCGGCATCCAGAACTTCGCCTCGAACGTCGCCGGTGTCCTCGGCCCGATCGTCACCGGCTTCCTGCTGGGGGTGGGTGGCGGCTCGTACCTGGTGCCGCTGCTCGTCTCCGGCGCCCTGTCGATCGTCGGCGCCCTGACCTACGCGTTCGTCATCAAGCGCGTCGAACCGCTGCCGATCCGATAGGGCCCCAGGCCCCGTCGTTCGAGAAACCCCCCGAAAGGAGCGCCCTCGTGGCCACCACCACGCACCGCGCCGCCGTGCTGCACGGACCCAAGGACCTGCGAGTGGAGGACCGTCCGGTGCCCGAGCCGGGCCACGGTGAGGTGCTCGTCGCCGTACGCGCCGTCGGCCTGTGCGGCTCCGATCTGCACTATTACGAGCACGGTGAGAACGGGCCCAACGTGTTGCGGCAGCCGACCGTCCTCGGCCACGAACCGGCCGGATTCGTCGTCGGCCACGGCGCGGGCACGGACGAGCTGCCCCACGGCACGCCCGTCGCGATCGAGCCCGCACACCCCTGCGGGCGCTGCGCCCTGTGCCGGGCCGGTCGCTACAACCTGTGCCCGAAGGGCACCTGCTTCGGGTCCCCGCCCACGAACGGCGCGCTGACCGAACTCGTCGCCGTGCCAAGGGACTTCGTGCACCCGCTGCCCGAGGGCATGGACGTGAAGCTGGGCGCGCTCATCGAACCCCTCGCGGTCGCCGTGCACGCCGTGGGCCGCGTCGGTGTCTCTCCCGGTGAACGCGTCCTGGTCACCGGCGCCGGGCCGATCGGCGTGCTCGTCGCCCAGGTCGCCGCGGCCTGCGGAGCCTCGGTCACCGTGTCCGATGTGGCGCAGGCGCGGCGGGAGTTCGTGGCGCGCCTCGGCGCAGAGACCGTCGATGCGACCGCGCTCACCCCCGACCCCGACCGGGCACACGCGCTCGCCGACCCGGACGGCTACGACTCCGTCCTGGACTGCTCCGGCGTAGGACCCGCGCTGGTCTCGGGGATCCGCGCGCTGCGCCCCGGCGGCACCGCCGTCGTCGTCGGCAACCCGAACCGCCCCGAGACCGCACTGCCGCTGGCCTGGATGCAGCGCCAGGAGATGTCCCTGCTCACCTCCTTCCGGTACGCCGCGGGTGACTTCGCGGCAGCCGTCCGGCTCGCCGGATCCGGCCGCGTACGACTCGATGAGCTGGTCACCGCCGAGTTCCCGCTGGAGCGGGCCGACGAGGCGTTGCGCTCCGCGCTGGTCGACCGGACGCAGATGAAGGTGCTCGTCACGCCCGGCGGGGTGGTCGTGTGACCGGCTCCGATCGGCGCGGTCTGCCGCGGCTGGGACGGGCTGCGTTGGCCGGCTCAAGCGCCGCGGGGGCTGGAAGAGATTGGGGCTCTGCCCCATACCCCGCTCCTCAATCGCCGGAGGGGCTTGAGGGTGCCCCCGGCATCGTCCACCTCGGCCTCGGGAACTTCCACCGCGCCCACCAGGCCGTGTACACCGCCGATGCGCTGCGGCACACCGAAGGGCCGTGGGGGATCACCGGTGTGTCCACCACGACCGGCAGCCGGCCCCGGCCGGTGATCGAGGGCATGGCCGCACAGGACGGCCTCTACACCGTGCTCACCCTGCACCGCGGCGGCGCCGTCGCCGCGAGCGTGCCCGGCGTGCACCACAAGGGGCTCGTCGCCGACGGGCAGGGCGCGGAGGTGGTCGCCGCCCTCGGCGCGGCCACCACCCGCATCGTCTCCCTCACGGTCACGGAGAAGGGCTATACGTTCGGTGCCGACGGCCGCCTGGACCTCGACGACCCGCTCATCCGCGCCGACCTCGCGGGCGGCGCCCCGCGCACCGCGCTCGGCCTGATAGCCCGCGGGCTGCAACAGCGGCTGCGGTCGGGTGCCCCGCCCGTGACGCTCCTGAGCTGCGACAACCTGATGGGCAACGGGCACCGACTCCGCGGCCTGCTCGACGAGTTCATCGCCGCGCTGCCCGCCGCCGAGCGCGAGGACCTCCAGGCGTACGCCGACGCCTCCGTGTCGACACCGAACAGCATGGTCGACCGGATCGCGCCCGCCACCACCGACGAGCACCGCACCCTGGCGGCCCGCGTGTTCGGCGTCCGCGACACCGTGCCGGTGCCCGCAGAACCGTACAAACTGTGGGTGATGCAGGACGACTTCCGTGCGGGGCGGCCCGCGTGGGAGCAGGCGGGCGCGGTGTTCACCGAGGACGTGGCGCCCTACGAGCTGATGAAGCTGCGCCTCCTCAACGGCGCCCACTCCCTGCTCGCCTACCTCGGGCTGCTGCGCGGCCACCGCTCCATCGACGCGGCCGTGGGCGATGAACTCCTGGGCGGCGCCGTCGAGTTCGCGATGCGCGAGGAGATCCTGCCCACCGTCCCCGAGCCCGCCGGCATGCCCGGCAAGGCCTATGTCGGCGAACTCCTCGACCGCTTCGCCAACCCGGCACTCGGCCACCGCACCGCCCAGGTCGGATCCGACGGCTCCTTGAAGATCCCCGTGCGCTGGGCCGGAACCCTCACCGAGTCACTGGCCGCCGGACGTGTGCCGCGCGTACTCGCGCTCGGCTTCGCCGCGTACGTACGAGTGATCACGGCCGACGGCGCGTACGACGAGCAGCGCCTGGGCACCGTCCACGACGACGCCCGCGCCCGCCTCGTCGAACTCGCGTCGCGTGCGACCGGCCCTGACGGGGCGGCCCGCCTGCTGCTCGCCGAGGGCGGGCTGCTGCCTCAACAGGCGGCCCAGCACGCCGAGTTCGCCGACTCCGTCGCCGAGTTCACGCGGATCCTGGACGCCCACGGAGCCGAAGCCGCGCTGCGCGCCGCCCGCACCTGAGACACCACACCACGACGCCTCCCGAGAGAACGGCATCGCATGTCCTCCACCATCACCTCCGCCGAGGTCTTCGTCACCTGCCCCGGCCGCAACTACGTCACCCTGAGGATCACCACCTCCGACGGTGTCACCGGCATCGGTGACGCCACCCTCAACGGCCGCGAACTGTCCGTCGCCTCCTACCTGCGCGACCACGTCTGCCCCACGCTCATCGGCAAGGACCCGGCCCGCATCGAGCACCTGTGGCAGTACCTCTACAAGGGCGCCTACTGGCGGCGCGGACCGGTCACCATGACCGCCATCGCCGCCGTCGACGTCGCCCTGTGGGACATCAAGGGCAAGGTCGCGAACCTGCCCGTCTACCAGCTGCTCGGCGGCGCAGCCCGCGACGGTGTCACCGTCTACGGCCACGCCAGCGGCAACACCATCCCCGAACTCCTCGACGACGTACGGCGGTTCCGCGACAAGGGCTTCCGCGCGGTCCGCGCCCAGGCGGCGGTGCCCGGCCTGGAGCGCGTCTACGGGATGCGCAAGGGCGACGGTGACACCTACGAGCCCGCAGACGGCAACCTGCCGACCGAGGAGGTCTGGGACACGGGCGCGTACCTGGACTTCGTGCCGGAGTACATGGCCGCCGTCCGCGAGGAGTTCGGCTACGGCTTCCACCTGCTGCACGACGTGCACCACCGGCTCAGCCCGATCGAGGCGGGCCGGCTCGGCAAGTCCCTTGAGCCGTACCGCATGTTCTGGATCGAGGACCCGACGCCGGCCGAGGACCAGGAGGCCTTCCGGCTGATCCGGCAGCACACCACGACGCCGCTCGCGGTCGGCGAGATCTTCAACTCGATCTGGGACTGCCAGCACCTGATCACCAACCGGCTGATCGACTACATCCGCGCCTCCGTCTCCCACGCGGGCGGCATCACACACCTGCGCAGGATCTTCTCGCTCGCGGAGCTGTACGGGGTGCGCTCCGGCTCGCACGGCGCGGGTGACCTCTCCCCGGCGTCGTTCGCCGCCGCGCTCCACCTCGACCTGGCGGTCCCGAACTTCGGTATGCAGGAGTACATGGCCCACCTCCCCGGGTACGAGGAGGTGTTCCACACGTCCTGGACCTTCGAGGACGGCCTGATGCACCCCGGCGACCGCCCCGGCATCGGCGTCGAGTTCGACGAGAAGGCCGCCGAGCGGTTCCCGTACGAGCGCAAGTACCTGCCCGTGAACCGGCTGCGGGACGGGGCCGTGCACGACTGGTGACGGTGGTGCGCGGCGGCCGCCGGGTCAGCCGACGCAGTCCTCGGGCGTCGTGCCCGGGTGGGTCAACGGCAGGCCCAGCCGGGCGCGTTCGGTGAGCCAGCGGGTCGGTCGGTGGCGGGGGTCGCCCGTGGTGGTGTGCAGGGCGCGTTGCAGTTCCAGCATGCGGGCGGCGCCGATGCGGTCGCCCCAGGCCAGCGGGCCGACGGGGTAGCCGAGGCCGAGTGTCACCGCGAGGTCGATGTCCGCGGGGGCGGCGACGGAGCGCTCGGCGATGGACGCGGCGACCGACACCACGGAGGCGAGCAGGCGCTGGGCGACCGAACCGGCGGTGTCACGGACGAGTGTCACGGTGTGTTCGCCGCGGGCCAGTACCGCGCGGGCGTCCCGTGCGGCGCCCGGGTCGGCCGCCGGGGTCACCGACAGCACTCGGCGGCCGCTCGCCACGGACAGCGGATCCACGCCGAACGTGCGACCGGCGGGGAGTGCGTGGGCGGCGACCGCGTCCGCCACGGTGGTGCCCCAGACCGGGAGCAGGACGAGGGCGTCGGCCGACGGCCGCTCGCCGGTCTCGACGGTGACGCCGGACGTGGTCAGGGCGTCCCGCAGCGCCGCACCGTCGTCGCCGGCCACGAACACCGGCCGGTCCGCGTCCCCCGTCACCGGCGCTTCCGCGGCCGAGGCGGAGTCCGGGGCCCCGTCCCCGTACGCGTACCAGCCCTGCCCGGTCTTGCGGCCGAGGAGGCCCGCCGTGACCCGGTTCGGTGTGAGGTAGGACGGGCGGAGCCGGGGTTCGTGGCGGAAGCCCTGCCAGATCGAGTCGATGACCGCCGCCGTGACATCGAGCCCCGTGAGGTCCATCAGCTCGAACGGGCCCATCCGCAGCCCCAGTACATCGCGCGCGACCCGGTCGATGTCGACGGGCCGCGCCACCGACTCCTCCAGGAGCGCGAGCGCCTCGGTCACCAGGCCGCGCCCGGCGTGGTTGACGAGGAATCCCGGTGTGTCGGCCACCGTGACCGCGCGGTGGCCGCAGCTCTCGACCAACTCCGTGAGAAGCGGCGGGAGTTCGGGCCTGGTGGCGGCGCCCGGCACCACCTCCACGATCCGCATCAGCGGTACTGGGTTGAAGAAGTGCAGGCCCGCGAGGCGCGTCGGGTCGTCGAGCGTCGCCGCGATCCGTGTCACCGACAGGGACGACGTGTTGGTCGCGAAGACGGTGGTGGCCGGGAGCGCCTGCTCCAGTTTCCCGAAGACCTCCGCCTTCGTGTCCAGGTCCTCCCGTACGGCCTCGACCACCAGCTCCACGTCGGGGCCCGCCGCCCAGGGATCGTCCAGCGGGATCAGCCGTGCCACGGCCGCCGCGCCGTCGTCGGTGCTCATGCGGCCCTTGGCCACCGCGCGGTCCAGCATCGACTCGACGAAGGCGACGGCGTCCCGCACCGCCTCCGCCCGGACGTCGCCCAGCTCGACGGTGTGCCCGGCACTCGCCGCCCACTGGGCGATGCCGCGGCCCATGGCTCCGGCGCCGACGATCCTGATACGCATGGCAGTTGGGGTCCTTTCGCAGATTCGGGAGGTGGCGTACGGGGGCGGGTCAGCGGAGGTAGACCCGGCCGGGGTCGACGTCCTCGCGCAGCAGCCGCAGCTCCGCCGCGCTCGGCGGCTCCACCGTCTCGACGCGGTCGGCCACCTTCAGGTCCCAGCCGGTGGCCTCCTTGACCTGGTCGACCGTGACACCGGGGTGGACGGCGGTCAGCCGCAGTTCCTCGCCGACGCCCTCGCGGGCCAGGATGCCCAGCTCGGTGATGACACGCGTGACACCGACACCCAGCGGCCGGATGCCCTCGGCGAGCGCGCGGTCCGGTCCTGGCGTGGTGCAGAAGTCCAGGGTCTCGGTGAAGGAGCGCGGGTTGTGCCGGCGCATCACGACGAAGACCTCACGGGAGTTGGCCATCACCTCGATGCCGCCGCCGGATCCCGGCAGCCGTACCGACGGGCTCTCCCAGTCCCCGATGACCGAGGTGTTGAGGTTGCCCCAGCGGTCGATCTGCGCGGCGCCGAGGAAGCCGACGTCGATGTGTCCGCCTTGCAGTACGCAGCCGAACAGGGCCGGCATCGAGAGCACGGCCTCCGCGCCCGAGATGAGCACGGCGTCCGCGATGGTCTCCGGCAGGTGCGAGGGGTGTGCGCCGCACACCCCGGACTCGTACACGACCTCGATCTGCGGGGCGACCGTCAGGTGCGCCAGTTCGGTGGCGAGGGTGGGAAGGCCGATGCCGGCGAACACCGTGCGGCGGGCGGCCAGTTCACGCGAGGCGACGACGGAGAGCAGCTCCGAAGAGGTGACCGTGTCGGGGGTGGCGGCAGTCATGGTGGTCAGTTCCTTCTCGTGTGTCGCGCTCACAGTCGCCGTCCGTAGTTCACCGGTTCGCTGAGGGCCTCGCCGACCGCGAGGCCCGCCCAGAACTCCTCGCCCTGCTTGGCGACGTACTCGGCGTGGTCGGCCGTTCCGTACACCCACTCCGCCAGCCATTCCTGGAGGCGCTGCGGGTCCTTGCTGATGTGCGACCAGGCGCGGTAGAAGGCGTTGTCCCGGTCGTAATAGCCCTGCGCGAACGACGGGTGGGCGCCGCGCGGACACACCACGACGGCGTCGACGGCGTGGGCCGGGACGAGCGTGCGGTTGGGGTCCGAGCGGACCACGTCGTCCTCGACGAGTTCCTCGACGACGACGATCGCCTTGTCGGCCGCGTACACCGCCTCGGCCTGGATGCCGGTGAGGCCCCAGATCTGGGTGTTGCCGCGGCGGTCGGCGCGCTGCGCGTGGATGATCGTGACGTCCGGGTTCACGGGCGGGACCACGTAGATCTGCTCGGGCTCCCCGTCAGGGCCGGGGTAGGGCGAAGTCACCTTCCGCAGCGCGCTGTTGATGCCGGGCAGGTCGCTGCCGCCGTAGGAGCGCAGCGGGTAGAACGGCAGGCGCTGGGAGCCGGCCAGGTAGCGGCAGATCATCCCGTAGTGGCTGTACTCCTCGAACGCGAGCGGCGCCGGGTCCGCGCGCTCGATCCTGCGGCGCAGCTCACCGAGCGAACCCGCCGAGGAGTTGCCGACGAAGGAGGAGACGAGGCGCGAGACGCAGCCCGCGGCGAGCATCTGGTCCACGACGATGTCCGCCGTCATCCGGACGACCGTGAGGTCCTTGCGGCCCTGTCGGATGATCTCGTGTCCGGCGGCGGTGGGGACGAGGTGGGTGAAGCCCTCGATGCTGACGGTGGCGCCGTCGTGCACGAAGGCGGCGATGGCCTCCTTCATCGACATGACCTTGGCTGGCACGGTGCTCCTCGGTGAGTGCGTAGGGGTGGCCCTACCGTCTCAGCGCCTATTGATTGCCGTCCAATACCAAATTAAGGTGCAATCAAGACCGCAGATTAATGAATGGGGGCGGGCTCGTGGAGCTGCGTCATCTCACCGCGTTCACCGCCGTCGCCGAGGAACTGCACTTCGGCCGGGCCGCCAAGCGGCTGCAGATGGCGCAGCCGCCGCTGAGCCAGCAGATCCGGCAGCTGGAGAAGGAGCTGGGCGTCCAGCTCTTCGAGCGCAACACCCGCTCCGTGCGCCTCACCAGCGCGGGGGAGTCCTTCCTCGAACCCGTACGGACCGTGCTCGCCGACCTCGACACGGCGGTGCGGGCCGCCAAGGCCGCCGGGCGCGGGGAGTTCGGCCGGGTCACGATCGGGTTCGCGGGCGCCTCCAGCCACGAGACACTGCCCCGGCTCACCCGCGCCGTGCGGGCCGCGCACCCGGCCCTCGAACTGGTCATGAAGGGCCAGACGTACGCCAACGTCGCGCTCGACCGGGTCGCGGACGGCTCGCTCGACCTCGGCTTCGTACGGCTCCCGGTGACCCAGCCGGGCGTGGCCCACCGGGTCATCGACGAGGAGGAGCTGCTGTGCGCGCTGCCCTCCGACCACCACCTCGCCGCGCTCGACGAGATCCCCATCGGCATCCTCGCCGACGAGCCCTTCGTCTCCTTCCCCGCGAACGCCGGGTCGACGGTGCGCGACGCCATGGTCGAGACCTGCGAGGCCGCCGGGTTCAACCCGCGCGTGGTGCAGGAGGCCCCCGACTCGTACACGATCCTGGCGCTCGTCGCGGCGGGCGTCGGGGTCACGCTGACGGTGTCATCGGTCCGGCACATCCAGCAGACCGGGCTCGTCTACCGGCCCCTCGCGGGACCGCCCATCCGCCGCCAGGCGGCCCTCGCCTGGCGGGCCGACAACCCCTCCGCCGCGCTGCGTGCGGTGCTCGCGGTCTGCGAGGAGGCGCTGCCGACGCCCGGAAGCGCTGATGCCGACTCCCGAAAGCCCTGATTGAGACGTCGTCCGTCTTGATGGATCGAAAACTTGGTATTGGACCGACTCAGCGGTCGGGTGCGATGGTCGGCTCACCTCCCTGAGCCGCCCGAAAGGTGTTCCGCCGTGCCCGAACAGGACGATGTCGTCATCTGCGAACCCCTGCGCACCCCCATCGGGCGCTTCGGCGGGGCCTTCGCCCGGCAGACTCCGGCGGCACTCGCCGCGCGCGTCATCGCCGAACTCGTCGCCCGCACCGGCATCGACCCGGACCGGGTCGACGAGGTGATCCTCGGGCAGGCCTACCCCTCATCCGACGCCCCGGCCATCGGCCGCGTCGCCGCCCTGGACGCCGGTCTCCCCGACTCCGTCACCGGCGCCCAGATCGACCGGCGCTGCGGCTCCGGACTACAGGCCGTCCTCGACGCCGCCATGCAGATCAGGGCCGGGTTCAGCGAGGTCGTCATCGCCGGCGGCGTCGACGTGATGAGCGCCGCCCCCTACTACACGCACGACGGCCGCTGGGGCATCAAGGGACCCGGCCTCCAGCTCCACGACTCCCTGGCGCGCGGCCGGGTCACCGCCGGAGGCATCCACCACCCCGTGCCCGGCGGCATGATCGAGACTGCCGAGAACCTGCGCCGCGAGTACGCCATCAGCCGCGCCGACCAGGACGCCCTCGCCCTGCGCTCGCAAGCACGCGCCGCCCGCGCCGCCCAGGAGGGCCGCTTCGACGCGGAGACCGTGCCCGTCACCGTACGGGGCCGCAAGGGTGACACCGTCGTCAGCGCCGACGAGCACCCGCGCCCGGACACCACCGCCGAGCAACTCGCCGCGCTGCGGCCCATCATGGCCAAGTCCGACGCGGAGGCCACCGTCACCGCGGGCAACGCCAGCGGCCAGAACGACGCGGCCGCCGCCTGCCTCGTCACCAGCGCCGCCACCGCCGAACGCCTCGGCCTCACCCCGCTGGTCCGCCTCGTCTCCTTCGCCCGCGCGGGCGTCCCCGCCAAGGCGATGGGCATCGGCCCCGTCCCGGCCACCCGCGCCGCACTGGAGCGCGTGGGACTCACTCTCGCCGACCTCGACCTGATCGAGCTCAACGAGGCATTCGCCGCCCAAGTCCTCGCCTGCACCCGCGAGTTGGGCCTCGGCGAGAAGGACCACGAGCAGCGCATCAACGTCAACGGCTCCGGTGTCTCGCTGGGCCACCCCGTCGGCGCCACCGGCGCCCGCATCCTCGCCACGCTCGCCCGCGAGATGCAGCGCAGCGAGGCGCGCTACGGCCTGGAGACCATGTGCATCGGCGGCGGCCAGGGCCTCGCCGCGGTCTTCGAGCGCGTCGCCGCGTAACGACTCCCCACGTTCCGCCCGCAGTTCCCGTCCCCATCCGCTTGATCAACGACGTTCACGGAGCGACCCATGAGTGCGTCCACCGCCACCTCACGTGCGGAGACCAGAGCCGCCAACAGAGCAGGATTCGGTGCCTTCGTCGGCTCCACCATCGAGTGGTTCGACTTCTACATCTACGGCACCGCGGCGGCGCTCGCCTTCGACAAGGTCTTCTTCCCCGAACTGGAGGGCGCCATCGGTACGTTGGTCGCCTTCGCCACCTTCTGGGTCGGCTTCCTCGCCCGCCCCATCGGCGGCATCGTCTTCGGTCACTTCGGCGACCGCCTCGGCCGCAAGAAGACGCTCGTGATCACGCTGCTGATGATGGGCATCTCCACCACGGCGATCGGCCTGCTGCCGAGCTACGCCTCCATCGGCGTCGCGGCTCCCATCCTGCTGGTCTGCATCCGCATGATCCAGGGCATCGGCCTCGGCGGCGAATGGGGCGGCTCCGTCCTCATCGCCTCCGAGAGCGCGCCCAAGGGCAAGTCGGTGCTGTACGGGGCGTTCGCCCAGCAGGGCTCGCCCGTCGGCAACACCCTGGCCACGCTGAGCTTCCTGGCCATCAGCCAGCTGCCCGACGACGCCTTCGTGTCCTGGGGCTGGCGCGTGCCGTTCCTCGCCTCCGCGGTCCTCGTCCTGGTGGGTCTGCTGGTCCGCCTCAAGGTCGCCGAGTCCCCGGCCATGGCCAAGCTCATCGAGAAGAAGGAAGTCGTCAAGCTTCCGATCACCGAGGTACTGCGCAGCCACCCCGGCCTGATCGCCCTCGGCATCGGCGCCTGCACCATCGGCCTGTCCGCGACGTACTTCAAGTCGACGTTCGCCCTGTCCTGGGCCACCACGTCGCTCGACTTCGACCGCAGCACCTTCCTGACGATCATCCTCGTCGCCAACATCACGCAGGTCATCGTCCAGCCCTTCGGCGCCGTCCTCGCCACCAGGATGAAGAGCTGGTCCCGCGCGGTCACCGTCATGCTGGTGCCCGAACTCGTCCTGTTGCCGGTGATGTTCCTGCTCATCAGCACCAACAACTACGGCCTCGCGATGCTCGGCGTCGCCGTCGCCACCATCCCGCACTGCCTGTACTACGCGGCCCTCGCCGGCATGCTCGCCAGCCGCTTCCCCGCCCACCTGCGCTACACCGGCATCTCCCTGTGCTACCAGCTGTGCGGCACGCTGCTCGGCGGCACGACCCCGATCGTCGGCCAGTTCCTGCTCAACAGGACCGGATCCATCTCCGCGGTCATCGCCTACGCCCTGTTCCAGGTCGCGTTGACGCTGGGCTGCATGCTGCTCCTGCTCAAACGCCCCAACCACGACGAACTGGCCGCGGACCCGGCCCCGGCACCCCGCACGGTCGCCGCGTCCGCGTGACCGGTGGCAAATCAAGCCCCTGCGGCGATTGAGCAGCGGGGTCCGGGGCAGCGCCCCGCGACCGCAACCACGAACGGAGCCTGACCATGCCCCTGACCGTCCATGGCATCCCGGAGGTCCTCCGCCTCGCCGGACGCGACCTCGGGCACTCCGACTGGAAGGAGATCACCCAGGAGCTCATCGACGCGTACGCGTACGTCTCCGGGGACCACCAGTGGATCCACACCGACGTCGAGCGCGCGGCGTCCGGGCCGTACGGGCGCACCATCGCCCACGGCTACATGGTGCTCAGCTGGGGCATCCCGATGTTCGGCGAGCTGCTCCAGGTCAAGGGTGTCGGGCGGGCGCTCAACTACGGCGTCAACCGGGTCCGTTACCCGGCGCCCGTGCCCGTCGGCAGCCGCGTACGCCTGCGTGCCTCCGTCACCGACGTGACGGAGGTGGCGCGGGGCGGCGTGCAGATGACGCGGGCGTTCACCTTCGAACTGGAGGGCTCAGAGAAGCCCGCGTGCGTGGCGGAGCCGCTCACGCACTTCTACCCGTAGGCCGACGGTCTCTCAGGGACGATCCAGCGGAGCCGGCCGCTTCACGGAGGAGAGCACCGTGAGCGCGCCGGACTCCGGGGACGCGAGGGACATCCGCTCCAGGACGTCCAGGACGTGGAAGGCGAAGTCGCCGGACGCGCGGTGCGGACCGCCGTCCAGGTGCCGGGCCAGGTCGAGGACGCCGAGGCCCCGGAACGGTCCGGTGGCGGGCGCCTTCGCCTCCGTCACCGCGGGGAGTTCGCTCCACTCGGTGTCACCACGGCGCTTGATGCGCACCGGGCGGTCGAAGGTGTTGGGGTCGGGCAGCGAGAGCGTGCCGCCGGTGCCGTAGATCTCCAGGTGCGGCAGCTCGGTGTCCCACACGTCGAAGGAGTACATCACCGTCGCCAGCACCCCCGAGTCGAACCGGAGGATGGAGGTGGCGTGCGTGGGCACCTCCACCGGCACCGACTCGACGGTCCGCTCGGGAGCCGTCACCGCCAGCTCCTTCTCGGCCATCGCGTTGGCGCCCATGACATCCCGCACCGGGCCCAACAGGTTGACCAGAGCGGCCACATGGTACGGCCCCCAGTCCAGGACGGGCCCGCCGCCCGCCTGGAAGAAGAAGCCCGGGCTCGGGTGCCACGCCTGCACCCGGCTGGAGCGGACGAAGCTGGTCGCGGCGAACGGCGTGCCGATCAGACCGTCGTCGATCGCGGCACGCGCCGTCTGCCCGGCCGTGCCGAGGAACGTGTCGGGCGCGCCGCCCAGCGTGCGACCCGTCTCGGTCGCGGTCACCAGATTGGCGCGCGCCAACTCGGTGGTCGCGGCGAGCGGCTTCTCGGTGTAGACGTGCTTTCCGGCGCGCAGGGCGGCCTCGTTGAGGGGCGCGTGCACGGCGGGCGGGGTGATGTTGACGACGATCTCCACGTCGTCGTCGGCCAGCAGCTCCTCGGTGGTACCTGCGGCCGGGATGCCGAACTCGGCGGCGGCCGTGCGGGCCCGCTCCAGATCCACGTCGGCGACGCGGGTGACGGTGAGTTCGGGGAGGGTGGCGATGCCGGCGGCGTAGGCCCGGAAGATCGAACCGGTGCCGAGGATGCCGACGTTGACGCTGCGGCTCATGAGGGTGTGACGTCCCTTCGGGCGGGGTGGGTTCGGGGGACGAGACCTCCGCCGGGAAGTGCACGATCTTGCGCCAATCAAACACCGGGGCCGAGGGATGTCAAGGGTGCGCGCACTTCAAGCCCCGCCGGCGATTGAGGCGCGGGGTCAGGGGCGGAGCCCCGTGGCCTGAGGAACTTCCTGCCGCCGCGCCATCAGATCCACCACCCCGTCCGGCGACAGCACATGCTCCACCGCCAGAACCGTCCCGCCGACCCACCCCGCCCGCTCGCCCAGCACGCTCGGTTCGAGGACGAGCCTGCGGGTGGCCAGGGGGAGGGCCTGGCGGTAGACCACCGAGCGCACCCCGGCGAGCAGTTCGTCGCCCGCACCCGCCAGCGCCCCACCGAGGACCACGCGGGCCGGGTTGTAGACGTGCAGCAGGAGGGCCACCACCTCGCCGATCCGCTCGGCGCCCGCGCGGACGACGCGCAGTGCCTCGGGGTCGCCGTGGGCCACGAGGCGGGCCAGGTCGCCGGTGCCGCTCAGCTCCGAACCCGGTTCCTCGCGGGCCGCGTTGAGGTGGCGGATCATCACCGCCGCCGAGGCGACGGCCTCCACGCAGCCGCTCTTCCCGCATCGGCACACCACCTTCGAGGCACCACCGGAGATGACCGGGAGATGGCCGATGTCGCCCGCCGCGCCGTCCGCCCCGCGATGCAGTTCGCCGTCCGCCGAGACGAGGCCGCCGCCGATGCCGGTCGACACCTTCACGAACAGCAGCGGGAGTTGGTCCTCGGGCAGGCTGCGGGCCTCGCCCAGTGCCATCAGGTTCACGTCGTTGTCGACGAGCACCGCGCAGCCGAAGCGCTCCGCCAGCGCGTCGCCCACGGGGTACCCGTCCCAGCCCGGCATGATCGGCGGCCGGACCGGCGCCCCCGCGGCGTGATCGACGGGACCCGGAAGCCCGACCGACACCGCGCACAGCGGGACACTCCCGTCGGCCGCGGAGGCGAGCAGCTCGCGCAGGGCGGTCTCCACCTCGCCGAGCACCGCCTCGGGCCCCTGCGCCAGGTCGACGGCTATGTGGCCGTCTGCCAGCGGGTTCTGCGAGAGGTCGGCGACGGCGAGCCGGGCGTCGCGCGCCCCGATGTCGGCCGCGGCCACGAGCCCCGCCCGCGGGTTGAGTGTCAGGAGCTGCGGCGGGCGTCCCCGCCCGGCCCTGGCGGCGCCCGGCCCCTCGGCCACCACGCCGGCCTCGATCAGCGCGTCCAGGTGCCGGGTGACGGTCGAGCGGGCGAGGCCCGCGCGTTCCACCAGGTCGGCCCGGTGCACGGCGGTGCCGGACGCGATCAGGCGGGCCAGGGTGGAGTACAGCAGCCCGCCGCCGTCCCGGAACCGCAGGGTGGGGACGGAGAGTCGGGCGCGGGGGAGTGTCGAGGTGGACATGGCTGCACACCGTACGCGCTCCCCGCCATTTATGACTCTCAAGATGCAGTAACTTTCGCTTGTCAGGGCCAAATTGAATGTCCTACGTTCATGAGCGGGACGAGTTACCTCCGCCGACGGTGTGCACGGCGCCATGTACGTCATATGCGTCATGTGTGTCATGTGTCGACGTCGAAAGGAGGGCGGCCGCGATGGCCCCGCCCGCACCACCAAGCCCTGACCCGGCGGCCGTTCAGGTCCGCTCCGCGATCGTCGGCGCAGGCATGATCGCCGAGGTGCACCGCCGCTCGATCCGCACCGCGGGAGGCCGGCTGACCGGTGTGCTCGCCTCCACCCCGGAGCGGTCGGTACAGGTCGCCGCCGACTGGTCGGCGCCCGGGCGACCCGTCGCCGCCTACGGGGACTTCGACGACCTCCTCGCGGACGCGGACGTCGACGTCGTACACATCTGCACCCCCAACCGCACCCACGCCGCGTACGCCGAACGCGCCCTCGCGGCGGGGAAGCACGTGGTGTGCGAGAAGCCGCTGGCGACCTCCGTGGCCGACGCCGAACGCCTGGAGCGTGCGGCCGACCGCGCCGGAACCGTCGCCGCCGTGCCGTTCGTGTACCGCTACCACCCCCTCGTACGGGAACTGCGCGACCGGGCCCGAGCCGGGGAGTTCGGCAACTGGCAGCTGCTGCACGGCAGTTACCTCCAGGACTGGATGCTCGACCCGGACGCGTCCGGGTGGCGCGTGGACCCGGGCGCCGGGGGAGACTCCCGCGCCTTCGCCGACATCGGCTCGCACTGGTGCGACCTCGTCGAGTGGGTCACCGGCGAACGCTTTACGGAACTCACCGCGCACCGTACGGTCACCGTCCCCGACCGCCCGCAAGCGGGCGGCAAGTCCTTTACAGGGAGCGCGACTTCGGCGAAGCGCACCACCGTCACCACCGAGGACGCCGCGGCCCTCCTCCTGCGCACCGAGAGCGGGGCGCTCGCCTCGACCGTGGTGTCCCAGGTCTCCGCGGGCCGCAAGAACCGCCTCTGGTTCGAACTGGACGGCTCGGCCGGCAGCGCCGTCTTCGACCAGGAGAACCCGGACACCCTCTGGCTCGGCGGCGAGGACTCCTCCCGGATCCTGCACCGCGGCGCGGGACACACCACTCCCGAGCAGCGGCGCCTCAACGTCGTCCCGCCCGGCCACCCGCAGGGCTACGTCGACTGCTTCGCCGCGTTCGTCGCCGACGTGTACGCGGCCGTCACCACCGGCGAGACACCCGAAGGGCTCCCGCTCTTCGCCGACGGGCTGCGCTCCGCCCGGCTCGTCGACGCCTTCCTGACCTCATCCGCCAACGGCGCCTGGACAAAGGTGAACTGACCATGAGTGAACTGAAACCGAGCCGAATCAAACTCGGCATGCTCACCGCCTGCCTGCCCTCCTGGGACCTCGACAAGATCGCCGGATACGCCGCGGGCCGCGGCTACCAGGCCCTCGAAGTCGCCGTCTGGCCCGGCACGGGAGGCCGCGACTTCGAGGCCGCCCACCTGCCCGTGGCCACCTTCACGGGCGAGGACGAGGAGCGCACCCGCGCCCTCCTCGACCGGCACGGACTGGAGATCTCCGCGCTCGCCTACTACGAGAACCACCTCCACCCCGACCCCGAGCAGCGCGCCGCCTATGGCACCCACCTCAAGCACGCCATCGACACGGCGCAGCGCCTCGGCATCCCGTACGTGGGCACCTTCATCGGCCGCGACTGGACGAAGCCGGTCGCCGAGAACCTCGCCGAGGCCGAACGGATCTTCCCCGGGTACGTGGAGTACGCGGGGGAGCGCGGGGTCAAGCTCATCATCGAGAACTGCGTGATGGAGGGCTGGCACCCGGACGGCTACCCCGGCAACCTCGCCTACTCCCCGGAGCTGTGGGAGTGGATGTTCGACCTGGGCCTGTACCTCAACTGGGACCCCTCACACCTCACGTGGATCGGCATCGACCCGGTCGAGACCATCGCGCCGTACGCCGACCGGATCGTGCACGCACAGGCCAAGGACGTCGAGCTGCGCCCGCACGACCGGCAGCGCTACGGCCACTTCGGCCCCGCCCGCGACCGTACGAAGAACGCCTGGGACATGGGCTGGTGGCGCTACCGCGTCCCGGGCCGCGGCCAGGTCGACTGGGGCACCGTCCTCGACCGCCTCTACGAGCACGGCTTCACCGGCACCCTCTCCGTCGAGCACGAGGACCCCGTCTGGGGCGGCACCCCGGAAAAGGTCGTCCAGGGGCTCGACATCGCCCACAGCACGCTTCGCCCGCTGATCGTCGCCTGAACCCGGAGGACCGAGACACCATGGCCACCACCCCGCACCCCGCCGGCACACCCACCACCGGCACCCTCGCCGTCCAGCTGTTCAGCCTCCGCGAGGACCTGGACAAGGACCGCGCAGGCACCCTCGCCCGCCTCGCCGAACTCGGCTACCGGCACGTCGAGCCCTTCGGCCTCGGCGACTGGCGCACCCCCGCCGACGAGCGCCTGGCCAAGGCCCGCGCCCTGCGCGCCGACCTGGACGCGGCGGGCCTCTCCGTCTGCTCCCTGCACGCCTCGATCGCCGCCGGCGAGCTGGCCACCCTCGCCGAGGAGTGCCGCATCCTCGGCACCGACACCGTCTTCATCCCGATCCCCGGGCTCGTCGAGGGCTTCGACGGCGGGGACCGCTTCGGCCGCGACGTGTTCGGCGACCTGGACACCCTGACCCGGTTCGCCGCCCGCGTCGACGAGGCCGCCACCGAACTGGCCGGGCACGGCATCCGCCTCGGCTACCACAACCACGAGCTGGAGTGGACGACGCTGCCCGACGGCCGCAGCGGCTACGACGTGTTCTGGGAACTGACCGGCGCGCAGGTCCTCGCCGAACTCGACGTCTACTGGGCGACCGTCGCGGGCCAGGACCCGGCGGCCGTGCTGCGCGCGCTCGACGGCCGGGTGGTGGCCGCGCACCTCAAGGACGGCAAGGCGGTACGCCAGGAGCCGCAGACCCCGATCGGCACGGGTGACGTCGACGTCCCCGCCGCCATCGAGGCGGGCGGCCCCGCCCTCGCCTGGCACATCGCCGAGATCGACACGACGGAACTCGACCGCTTCGACCTCCTGACCCGCAACAGGGACGCGCTGCTGGAGTTCGGGCACACCACGGCCTGACGGCCTGCGACAGCGCCCTGCGCGCTTCCGTCGGACCGGGACACCGCCCCCACACGCGCCACCCCGCCGTGTCCCGGCCCGACGCTCCCCCCATTGGCCCAGGCTCGCAAGGAGGCGAACCATGGGATCCACCCCGAACAACGCCGACACTGACACTGACACTGACACTGACACCAACACTGACACCAACACTGACACCGACACCGACACCGACACACCAAGATCCGGCTCCGTCGCCGCACCCGCCATCCCCCCACCCACCCGCAAGGCCCCGCCCAGGCTCATCGTCTTCCTCGCGATCGCCCAGGCCGGCCTCTACCTCGCACTCCTCACACCCGTCTACGTCAGCCTCACCCTCAAGCTGCAGACGCTCACCGTCGACGGCGACGCCATCACCGCCCTGGCCACCGTCTCCTCGATCGGCGCGGTCGGCGCCTTCCTCGCCAACCCGATCTTCGGCCGGATCAGCGACCTCACCACGGGCCGCTTCGGACGCCGCCGCCCGTGGCTGGTGGCAGGCGCCGCCGGGCTCACCTGCTGCCTGCTGGTGATCGCCCTCGCCCCCAACGTGGCCACCGTCGCGATCGCCTGGTTCCTCGCCCAGGTCTGCGCCAACGCCGCGATCGCCGCCTACCTGGCCTCCGTCGCCGACCAGGTTCCCAGCCGCCAGCGCGGCAAGATCTCCGGACTCATCGGCCTGATGCAGAACGCGGGCGTGCTGGGCGCCGCGTACGCGGGCCAACTCCTCGGCCGCGACATGCTGTTGCTGTTCATGGTGCCGGGCCTCGTGGGCCTCGCCGCCATGGTCCTGTACGCCGTGGTGCTCCCGGACGTCCCGCTGCGCCAGCGTCCGCGGACCGACGGCGGCTGGCGCACCGCGATCAAGACGTTCTGGGTGAACCCGCGCCAACACCCCGACTTCGGCTGGGCGTTCGCCTCACGCTTCCTGGTGATCCTGGCGGCGTACATGTTCACCACGTTCCGGCTCCTGTACCTGGAGCACCAGCTCGACCTGTCCGTGAGCGAGGCCACCGGCGCGATGGCCACCGGCATCCTCGTCTACACGGCCGCCCTGATGGTCGCCTCGCAGACCGCCGGGTGGCTCTCGGACAAGACGGGCCGGCGCAAGGTGTTCGTGGGAGGGGCCACCCTGCTCTTCGGCATCGGCACGTACATGCTGGTGCACGTGGACACCGTGGGCGCCTTCTACTGGGCCGAGTTGGTGCTCGGCCTCGGCTACGGCATGTACATCGGCGTCGACATCGCACTCGTCATGGACGTCCTGCCGGACCCCGACAACGCGGCGAAGGACCTCGGCGTCTTCAACGTCGCCAACGCGGGCCCCCAGGCACTCGCCCCGGGCCTCGCCGGCTTCCTGGTCACCACGGTCGGCGGCGACAGCTACGCGACGATGCTGCACGTGGCGGCGGCGATCTGCGTGGTGGGCGCGCTGGTGGTGATCCCCATCAAGAAGGTCCGCTGACGGGACGACCGAGGGCGTGGCACGCATCGCGCGCCACGCCCTCGACTTCCCAGTCGCCGAAGGGGACTCTAGGCACGTGCGGTCACCTTGTCCCCGGCCGTCCCGTCCTGGACGTCGTCCTGTTCACCGGCCGTTGCTGCCTCGCCGAGCACGGCCAGCAGCCGCTGCTGGCTCACGACACCGACCAGCACCTCGTCCTCGACGACGGCGACGGGCTCGGCGGCCCGCTGCGCGCACGGCGCGAACAGCTCGGCGAGCGGAGTGTCGGGGCCGACGCGGGCGGGCGCGTTCGCGAGCAGCTCGGTGTCGGTGAGATCCGTCCGGCCCGTGCTCGCGCGCAGTGCGTCGGGGGACTCCATGACGGCGCCCGCGGTCAGCACCCGCGAACGGTCCACGTCCTGGATGAAGTTGGTGACGTAGTCGTCCGCCGGGCGGACCAGGATGTCCTCCGGGGTGCCGTTCTGGACGATGCGGCCGTCGCGCATGACGGCTATTCGGTCGCCGAGGCGCATGGCCTCGTTCAGATCGTGCGTGATGAAGACGATGGTCTTCTTGAGCTTCTTCTGCAGCACGAGGAGCTGGTCCTGCATGTCCCGGCGGATCAGCGGGTCGAGGGCGCTGAACGACTCGTCCATCAGCAGCAGTTCGGCGTCGGTGGCCAGCGCGCGGGCCAGGCCCACGCGCTGCTGCATGCCGCCGGAGAGCTCGTCGGGGAAGGACTTCTCCCAGCCCTTGAGCCCGGTCATTTCGAGGGCCTCCGCGGCCCGCCGCTCGCGTTCCGCGCGGGGCACACCCTGCACGGCGAGGCCGTACGCCGCGTTCTCCAGCACACTGCGGTGCGGGAACAGCGCGAAGTGCTGGAAGACCATGCTGATCTTGTGGGAGCGGACCGCCCGCAGCTCCTTGGCGGGCAGGGCGGTCAGGTCCTGGCCGTCGAACTTCACGTGTCCCGAGGTCGGCTCCGACAGGCCGTTGAGCGTGCGCAGCAGCGTCGACTTGCCCGAGCCGGACAGGCCCATGACGACGAAGATCTTGCCGGATTCCACCGAGAAGGAGGCGTCGATCACGCCCGCGACGGTCCCTTCGGACCGCAGCTCCTCGCGGTCGGTCCCCGTGCGGAGCCGCTCGACCGCCTCTGCCTGTCGCCTGCCGAACACTTTGTACAGGTGCTCGGCCTGAAGCCTGACTGACACATGAACCTCGATCTCTTCGACCTGCGAAAAGTTGCAGAATCAAGCAACGCCCGTCGGCCGTGGCGCCTGCCCCGACTCACGCGGCGTAAACGGCCGGCCTCCTCCCGGCCATGTGTCCTTCGCCCGTCAGCTTCCCGCGCCCCGCATCCCGAACGCCCGCGCCGCCTCGGCGAACGCCCGGTGCTGCGTGGTCTCGTCGGTGGTGCGCCACACCAGGGCCCACTCGGTCGGGGGCGCGTCCCGGAGGGGCAGGAACTCCACGCCGGGGTGGCGGTAGTAGCGCAGGACGTGCGCGTTGAGCGGGCTGACCGCGGTGCGGGCGGCGACCTGGGTGAGGACCTCGTGGAAGGTGCGCACACGGGGACCGCGCGGGACCGCGCGCCCACTGGGCGTACGGGCGGGCAGCATGGCCTCGCCCCAGTCCTGTGGCACATCGGGGCCGACGTCGAGGACGGTCCGGCCCGCCAGATCCTCCAGGGAGACGTCGGCGTGCCCGGACAGTTCGTGCCCCGCCCACACCGCGAGCACCCGCCCCTCCGTCAACACCACGGGGCCCACGGTCACATCGGGCTCGACGACCGGCAGCCACAGCACCAGCATGTCGACCTCGCCGCGGCGCAGCGGCCCGTACGGATCGCTGAAGTGGATCTCCTGGAGCCGCACGTCGCACTCCGGGTACAGCTTGCGGAAGTGCCCGATGTGGGAGCGCAGTTCATGGCCGAGCGCGCCCATCACCCCGAGCGTGAGCGTGCCGGAGACACCGCGGGCGGCGGCGGTGGCCTCCGCGATCGCGGCGTTGATGGCGTCCTGCCCCTGCCGCAGGCCCTCGGCCAGGCGCCGCCCGATCGGCGTGAGCCGCACCGACCGGCTGGTCCGCTCGAACAGGGGTGCACCGATGCGCCGCTCCTGCCTCTTGATCGCCTGGCTGACCCTGGCCCCCGAGACATGCAGCCGCTCGGCGGTCCGGCCGAAGTGCAGCTCGTCCGCGAGCGTCAGGATGATCTCGATGTCCCGCAGCTCCACCCCTGTGCCCCTCCCCATCGTTAACACGGGGATTATCGCTCGTTGCCGGCGCGCCCGTTGATGCTTCGAGCGGCAGCGAAGACCCTTGGCTCGGGACGTCCTCTTCGTCTCCCCCCGCGCATCCGCACTCCTCAAGTCCTGAAGGAGGACGCCCACATGCCCACCACCACCGTTCTCGTCGTCACGGTCCTGACGGCCCTCTGGGTCGGCTTCTCCGGTGTCTCGCTGCTGCGCCGCGCCCCGTTCGTCGTCGAACCACTCGTCTCGTACGGGGTCCCCGACACCTGGTGGCCCCGCCTCGCCGTGGCCAAACTCCTCGGCGCGGCAGGCCTGTTGGTGGGGCTCGCCGTGCCCGCCATCGGCATCGCGGCCGCGATCGCACTGGCCCTGTACTTCGTCGGGGCGGTGGTCACGGTGCTGCGGGTGCGCTCCTACAAGACGGTCGCGTTCCCGGTGCTGTATCTCGCGCCCGTGGTCGCGACGCTGGCGGTGGGGCTGTAGGTGTGCGCCGCCATGCCGCACCGGCGGGGGCGCACCTCACGGCCGGCCGTCCGCGGCGTAGAAGTCGGGGCGCTTCGGGATGTCCGTGGTGACGACCCGGCCCGAGGCGCGGGACTCGACGGCGGCGCCGGAGATGACGGTGGCGGCGTAGCCGTCCCAGGCGGAGGGCCCTGTGGGCGCGCGGCCCGCCGCCAGGTCGGCGACCCACTCGCGGAACTCGGTGTCGAAGGCGTCCGCGAAGCGGCCCGTCCAGTCCGGCAGGATCGCCGTGCTGTGCGCGCCCGCCGTACGCACGCCGACCGCCGCCGGATCGGGCAGCCGCACGAGGCCGTCCTCGCCAACCGTCTCGCACTGGATGTCGTACCCGTAGCGGCAGTTGACGAAGACCTCCAGGTCGATACGGACGCCCCGCGCGGTCTCGAAGAGCATGAACTGGGGGTCGGTGAGGTGCGCGTGCTTGCGCGTCGTCGAACGCGGGACGATCACCTGGGCGGAGACGATCTCGTCGTCCAGGAGCCAGCGCAGCACGTCGATCTCGTGCACCGCCGTGTCGAGGGCGGCCATGTCGGAGGTGTACGCCTCCACGGACGACGCGTTGCGGTGCGCGCAGTGCACCATCAGCGGGGTGCCGATCCGGCCCGCGTCGATGACCTCCTTCATCTGCCGGTAGCCCTGGTCGAAGCGGCGCATGAAGCCCACCTGGACCAGTCGGCCGCCATGCGCACGCTCCGCCTCGACGATCTTCAGACAGTCCTCGGGAGTGGTGGCGAGCGGCTTCTCGCAGAACACGGGCTTGCCCGCAGCGACGGCGTTCAGGACGTGCTCGGCGTGCGTCGGCCCCCACGAGGTGACGAGCACCGCGTCGACGTCCTCGGAGGCGACCAGTGAGGCACCATCGGCGTGCACCGCGGCGCCGGGATACCGCGCCGCCTCGGCCGCGCGCTCCGCGTCGATGTCGGTCACCGCGGTGACCCGGGCTCCGACGATCACATCGGTGAGCCGGCGGATGTGCTCCCGGCCGATCCAGCCGGCCCCGATGACACCGATGCGCACGCTCTTCTCCTCAGACTTCTCCTCAGACGTCACCGTTCACCTCGCGCAGCTTGTCCTCGACCTCCGCCGCGGTGGGCATGGCGTCCGAGCAGGCGAGACGGCCCGCCACCAGCGCGCCCGCGGCATTGGCGAACGACACCGTCCGCGCCACGTCCCAGCCCGAGAGGAGCCCATGGCACAGCGCCCCGCCGAACGCGTCGCCCGCGCCGAGCCCGTTGACCACGTCGACCGGCACCGGCGGCAGCTCGGCCACCGCGCCGCCGCGGTCCATGGCGAGCACGCCCTTGGGGCCCTGCTTCACGACGGCCAGCTCAACGCCCGCCGCCAGCAGGGCCGTTGCCGCCGCGTACGGCTCCCGCTCGCCGGTCGCGATCTCGCACTCGTCGAGATTGCCGACGGCGACCGTGGTGTGCGCGAGCGCCTCGCGGTAGTACACCCGCGCCTGGGCGGTGTCCTCCCGGGCCGGGTCTTTCCAGAACATGGGCCGCCAGTCCAGGTCGAAGACCGTCGTCCCCCGCTTGGCCCGGTGCTGGAGCGCCGCCAGCGTCGCCGACCGCGAGGGCTCCTCGCACAGTCCCGTCCCCGTCATCCAGAAGATCCGGGCCGAGGCCACCGCGTCCAGATCGAGGTCGTCGGGGCTGATGTCCAGGTCCGGCGCCTTCGGCAACCGGTAGAAGTACAGCGGGAAATCGTCCGGCGGGAAGATCTCGCAGAACGTGACCGGCGTCGGCGCCACGTCGGAGGTGCCGACGAACGAGGCGTCAACTCCGTAGCCCGCCAGGGCAGTTCGCACGAACGCGCCGAAGGGGTCCGCGCCGGTCTTTGTGATCACCGAAGTGCGCCGTCCGTAGCGGGCGGCGGCGACCGCGACGTTCGTCGGGCTGCCGCCGAGGTACTTCCCGAACGTCGACACCTCTGCAAGCCCCACGCCCGTCTGGAGCGGATACACGTCCACTCCCACGCGGCCCATGGTCAACACATCGAACGACATCTCGGCTGGCGTCCCTTCGCTCCGGGCTTCTGGCGCGCTCTGGCCCGAGTACGATCGTCCTTGTTCAAATGTCCTGTCAATGGGTGGTCAGCCGCTCGAGGCGGCCCCTTGTCTCCGAGAAAGGCCGACCGGTGACTGCGAACGTTCCCGCCGACCCGACCGTGCTGCACCCGATGCCCGAGCAGCCGCGGGTCGTGCTCCTCAAGCCCCTGGTGAAGTCGCCGCTCATCGAGGTCGGCGAGTTCTCGTACTACGACGACCCGGACGACCCGACCGCCTTCGAGACCCGCAACGTGCTGTACCACTACGGGCCGGAGAAGCTGGTCATCGGGAAGTTCTGCGCGCTGGGGGAGGGGGTGCGCTTCGTCATGAACGGCGCCAACCACCGGATGGACGGACCCTCCACGTTCCCGTTCCCGATCATGGGCGGGTCCTGGGCCGAGAACTTCGATCTCATCACCGGGCTGCCGGGGCGTGGTGACACCGTGGTCGGCAATGATGTGTGGTTCGGCTACCACGCGATGGTGATGCCCGGCGTCCGCATCGGGCACGGCGCGGTGATCGCCTCGGGGGCCGTGGTCGTCGACGACGTCCCCGACTACGGCATCGTCGGAGGAAACCCGGCCCGTGTCATCCGTCGCCGCTACAGCGACGCCGACATCGAGCGCCTCCTCCAAGTGGCCTGGTGGGACTGGCCGTTGGAGCACATCACCGCACACGTGCGGGACATCATGTCGGGGAGCGTCGAGGACCTGGAGCGGGCCGCGCCGACCGGGTGAGCCGGTGCGGTGTCCCGGGCTCAGTGCAGGCAGAGGCAGAAGGGGTGCCCTGCCGGGTCCGCGTAGACGCGCCAGTTGGTGCCCGGGTGGATCTGGTCGGTCCGCTCGAGGAGTGTCGCGCCGAGGGCGAGTACCCGCTTCTCGTCCGCTTCGAGGTCGTCCGTGTCGAAGTCGAAGTGGACCTGTTGCGGGCGCTCCTGGCCAGGCCACTGCGGCGGCTGGTACCCGTCCACCCGCTGGCAGGCCAGGGGCGTCCCCTCGAACCCCACCACGTCGACCCAGTCGAGGTCGTCGGGGTCCAGGACCACCCGGCCGCCGAGCAGCTCCGCGTAGAACTCGGCGAGCTGTACGGGGTCGGCACAGTCCAGTGCGACCGCCTGCAGTTTCTTGATCACTTCCGGCACTCCTCGCTCGTTTGCCGCTTCTGCGACATCCTGCACGGGAAGTGTCGTACCCGCCACCGCGGCGGACACACCCGCCGCGGTGGCGCACCGTCAGCCGCGACCGATCAAGTCCGGCGCGCGCTCCGGCAGTTGCTCAGCGGCGGGGTCGGTGTCCGTGGCGGTGTTGGTACCCGTGCCCGTGCCCGTGCCTGTGTCGAGGTCCTCGCCACCAGCCCGTCGCCACAGCGGCTTCAGCCGGTACGTGAACAGGTACACGACGACCGCGACACCCGCGGCGACGAGCATGCTGAGGTCGCCGGCTCCCGGGTGGGCCGCGGCGAAGGCGCCGGTGTAGATGTCGGACACCCAGAAGGGCACGGACGCCGCGACGCCGCCCGCCCAGGCCACCAGGCCCCAGTCGACGATCCTGGAGCGGTCGTAGAGCTCGGCGATCCTGCGGGGGTCGCCGCGCCCGCCCAGGTAGAAGTCGATGAGGAGCACGGCGGCGAACGGCGCGATGAAGTACGCGGTGAGGTTGAGGAAGACCTTGAACTTGTCCTCCGTGCCGGTGGCGCCCCACAGGCTGATCCCGTACGCGAGGACGCAGATGCCGGCCACCGCCTGGGTACGGGTGACGGGGACCTTGAGGGTCTGGACGGAGATCGCGCCGCCGTACACGTTGAGGAAGTTCTGGGCCAGCGCTGACAGGCCCACGGCGACGAGCGCGGGCACGGCGAACGGGCCCATCAGCTCGTGCAGGGCCGTGATGGTGTCCGAGCTGGAGGCGGAGGCGCCGACCACGACGCCGAGGATGCCGAGCCAGGCGATGGTGAGGAAGTTGCCGAGGGCGGTGTACCAGGTGGTCTGCCGGACGACCTTCGCGGTGTCGGGCAGATAGCGCGAGTAGTCGGAGGCGAAGGGCATCCACGCCACGAGGAACGCCAGGAACCAGCCGCCCAGCGTGATCGAGCCACCGGCCGCGCCGACGTAGCCGTCCGCGTGCGGGTTGGCCTCGAAGAGGCTGCCGCCACGGACCACCGCCACGACCGTGATCAGGACGAACAGCGGAGTGAGGACGTACGTCAGCGCCCGCTGAAGGAAGTTGATCATGTTGTAGCCGAAGATGGCCACGACGAGCTCGACCACGGTGAGCAGGAGGGCGCACAGCCAGTACGGCAGGTGGCTCAGCTCCGCGAAGGCCTTGCCGCCGAGGATGACCGTGACGGCCGCCCAGCCCACACCGGAGAACACGTTGATGTAGGCGACGGGCAGGAAGTTGCCGAAGAAGCCCAGCGGCCCCCTCGCCTGGATCTGCTGCGGCACACCGAGGCGGACGCCCATGCGGGACATGACGGCCATCAGGCCTGCGCCGACACCGGCGCCGGCGACGATCGCGGCGGCGGCGGTGGCGAAGCTGAGCCCGAAGTACGCGGCGCTGAAGCCGAGCAGGATGACCGGGAAATTGAGCCCCGCCGCGAACCACACGAAGAACTGTGAACTCGGTTTACCGTGTCGCTCGCTGTCGGGGATGTGGTCGACACCGAACGGCTCGACCTTGGTGACGGCGCTGCCGTAGACGGGTGGGCCCTGGGAATCATGAGTCATGGGTGCTCCGGAGAACGTGGGTGCGGGGGCGGACGCGAGTCACCACGGAAGGGGCGCCGTCTGCGAGATGTCGAAGAAGCCGCCGCCGCTGTAGACAAGCGGGGCGAGCTCGGAATGACCAGCAGACACTACACGTCCGGTGAAGACGGTGTGACTCCCGGCCTCCAGGCGCTCGCCGATCTCGACCTCGAGCCGGGCGGCGGAGCCGTCGAGCAGCGGGGCGCCGTGCTCGCCGGGCGCCCAGTCCAGGGCGGCGAACTTGTCGGTGCCCTTGCTCGCGAACACCTTCGCCACGTCGAGCTGGTCGGCCGCGAGGATGTTGATGCCGATGTGGGTGGCACGGTGCAGCGCGGGGTGTGTCGAGGAGCTGCGCTGGACACACACCAGGACCATCGGCGGGTCCAGCGAGATGCTGGAGAAGGCGTTGACCGCGAGGCCCTTGGGGGTCCCGTCGTCGTCGGTGGTCACCACGGTGACACCGGTGATGAACTTGCGGTGCACCCCCTTGACCAGGTCGGCGTCGACGGCGGCCTCGTGCGCCGTCGTGATGATGCCGAGTGCCTCGAGGAGCTGGCGGGAGTCGAAGGTCACTGACTCCTCGGTGACGGTGTCACCGTCGAAGCGGGCGAACGTGGCGCCCGACACCTCGACGGGCCTGCCGGTGGGCGGCACACCCATGAACGTGTCCGTGTGCCGGCCCGTGCTGCGCCAGCGGACGGCCAGCCTGTCCCCGTCCACGACGAGGTCCTCGATCTCGGTGTGCAGATCGGGGAACGCCTCGCGCACCGCGCTGATGCTGTCCTTGAACCCGGCGCGGTCCTGAGCGGTGCCCGCCGGTCCGCGTCGGCGCACGTAGCCGGGGCTCAACACGGCGTCCAGGGCGTCGACTTCACCCCGGTTCCAGGCCGCGTCCCAGGCGGCGCGGAGGCGGGCGGGGCGGTCGGTGGCGTGTTCCAGGGTGAGTGACATGGCGGCTCCATCGATCGGATCGGCCTGCTCTTGCATGGCAGATCTGTTGTATGGCAGTGGACCGTAGGAATCGGGCATCCGTCATGTCAATGGTTCGGGCGAAATTCGCTGCCTACTGGCCGGTGTTGCTGGTAACCCCTAGGTCAGGGCGGGCTATTTACTGTCGACCCTTGACGGTTCCCCGGGGCACTCTTAGCCTCACTGCCATGGCACAGCAACAATCAGCAGGCCAACAGCTGTGGGCCACGCCCACACGAGGCAGACTGCGCAAGGTCGTGACCGTGGTGGACGAGGTCCTCCTGGAACTCGGACGGCCGGTCGCGACCCCCGTACGCCGCGTCGCCGCGGCCGCCGTGATCGAGAACCCCTGGGCCGGCCGCGGATTCGTCGCCGACCTGCAGCCCGAGGTGGAGGACATCGCGCCCGGCATCGGCCGCCTCCTCACCGACCGGCTGATCGAGACGCTGGGCGGCGTGGAGCACGTCGAGGCGTTCGGCAAGGCGGCCGTCGTCGGGCTCGACGGGGAGATCGAGCACGGCGGGGCATTGATCCACACCCCGTACTTCGGCAATGTGCTGAGGGAACTGACCGAGGGCACCTCGATCATCGTGTTCAGCGACGACCGGCTCGCGGCGGGCGAACCGCTGACCGTCCCCGTGTGGCACAAGACCGCCGCCGCCACCCGCTCCCACTACCAGACCGTCCAGATCCGGGTGCCGGACGCACCGCGCCCCGACGAGATCGTCCTCGTGGCCGCCGCCGCGTCCGGGCCGCGCCCCAACGCCCGTATCGGAGACCGCCGCCAGGACCCCGTGGTCCGCCTCGCCGACTTGGAGACCGCCCGATGAACCTCCGCAAGATCCTTACCTACGTCGAAGACATCCACGCCGAGGGCGGCCGCCCCGTCGGCCCGGTCGCGCGCACCGCCGTGGTGCTCGCCGTGATCGAGAACCCCTGGGCAGGTCAGGGCTTCGTCACCGACCTGCTGCCCGGCATCGACGAGGTGGCACCCCAGCTCGGCGAGCTGCTCGCGCCGCGCGTCGTGGAAGCGCTCGGCGCGCCCGTCGAGGCGTACGGGAAGGCCGCCGTCGTCGGCCTCGACGGCGAGGTCGAGCACGGCAGCGCCCTGATCCACACACTCAAGTTCGGCGACCACTTCCGCAAGGCGGCGAACGCCACCACACTGCTCCCGGCCGTGGAGAAGCGCGCGGTCGCCGGAGGTGTCTTCGACATCCCGCTGAAGCACATCACCGACGCCACCGTCCGCTCCCACCACCAGAGCATCGAGGTACGGGTCCCGGACGGCCCGCGCGCCGACGAGATCGTCATCGGCCTCGCCGCCGCGGCCCAGGGCCGCCCGCAGGCCCGCCTCGCCCCGCTCGCCACAGAGCAGTAGGCACCGCCATGGACAAGCCGCCCCTCGTACTCCTGCACGGTGTCGGCCTCGACCGCACCATGTGGGAGCCCGTCACCGCCCTGCTGGCCGACCGCTTCACCGTCATCGCGATCGACCTGCCGGGACACGGCGCCCGCCCGCCCGTGCGCGGCGACGTGACCCTCGCGGAGCTCGCCGACGGGGTCGCCGGGCACATCCCGGCAGGATCGCACCTGGTCGGGTTCTCGCTCGGCGCCCTGGTCGCCCAGCAACTCGCGCTGCACCGACCGGAGTTGACGCGCACGCTCACCTCGGTGAGCTCGGTGTGCCGCCGCACCCCCGACGAGCGGGCGGCCGTCCGGGCCCGGCTGCGAGCCGCCGAGAGCGACTTCACGGCGAGCACCGCGGCGTCCATCGAGCGCTGGTACGCGGGCACCACCGTGCCGGACGAGGTCATCGACCGGACGCGGGCCACACTGCGCGCCAACGACGTCGACTCCTTCCTCGGCTGCTACCGGGTCTTCGCGGACGCCGACGCCGAGCTCGGCCCGCGACTCGGTGACATCACCGTGCCCGCGCTCGCCCTGACAGGCGAGAACGACCCCGGATCCACCCCGGAGATGACACACCGGCTCGCCGCGGCGCTGCCCGCGTGCCGGGCCGTGATCGTGCCCGGGGCGCGGCACATGCTGCCCGTCGAGCGCCCGGAGACGTTCGCCGAGGCCCTCACCGCATTCCTCGCGCAGAGCGCACAGCACACCGACGAGAGCGCACCTGGAGACACCGCACATGTCTGAGCCCACGACGCTCACGACCCTCACGACCTGGAAGCACTTCATCGGCGGCAGGTGGGTCGAGCCCGCCGCGGGCGAGTACTTCGACAGCACCGACCCGGCCACCGGCCGCACCCTCTACCGCGCCGCCCGCGGCACCGCCGCCGACATCGACAAGGCCGTCGCCGCCGCGCGCGCCGCCTTCGAGGACCCCGGCTGGCGCGACCTCAGCCAGACCCGGCGGGGCCACCTGCTGCGCCGCCTCGGCGAGCTCGTCGCCGAGAACGCCGACGAGCTCGCCCTCATGGAGTCGCGGGACAACGGCAAGCTGCTGCGCGAGATGCGCGGCCAACTCGCCTCGCTGCCCGAGTACTTCCACTACTACGCGGGCCTCGCCGACAAGATCCACGGCGAGACCGTCCCCACCTCCGACCGCGCCGTCCTCAACTACACGGCGCGCGAACCCCTCGGCGTCGTCGGCGCGATCACCCCGTGGAACTCGCCGCTGACCCTGACCACCAGCAAGCTGGCCCCCGCCCTGTGCGCGGGCAACACGGTCGTCGTCAAGCCCTCCGAGTACACCTCGGCCAGTGGCCTGCGCCTCGCGGAGCTCGCGCTGGAGGCCGGCTTCCCGCCCGGCGTCGTCAACGTCGTCACCGGGTACGGCGCCGAGGCCGGTGGGCCTCTCGTCGACCACGAGGACCTCGCCAAGATCTCCTTCACCGGCTCCACGGCGACCGGATCGAAGATCGCCGCGTCGGCCGCGGGCCGCTTCATCGGCTCCACCCTCGAACTCGGCGGCAAGTCCCCGCAGATCGTCTTCGAGGACGCCGACGTGCCGAACGCCGCCATGGGTGTCATCGCCGGTGTCTTCGCCGCGGCCGGACAGACCTGCATCGCCGGCAGCCGCGTCTTCGCCCACCGCTCCGTCTACGAGGAGCTCCTGGAGCGGGTCTGCGAGCGCGCCAAGTCCATCCGCATCGGCGACCCCCTCGACGAGGCCACCGAACTCGGCCCGCTCGCCTTCGAGGCGCAGCGCGACAAGGTCGCCGCGTACGTCGACCTCGGCCGCGAGGAGGGCGCCCGGGTACTGACCGGCGGCGCGCCCACCGACGGCGGCACGGGCGGCTGCTTCTACGAGCCGACCGTCCTGGTCGACGTCGACAACAGCATGCGCGTGGTCCGCGAGGAGATCTTCGGCCCGGTCGTGGCGATCATGCCCTTCGACACCGAGGACGAGGTCGTCGGCCTCGCCAATGACACCGAGTACGGCCTGGCGGCCGGGATCTGGACCACCAACCTGTCCCGCGCCCACCGGGTCGCGGGCCGCCTCGACGCGGGCACGGTCTGGGTCAACACCTACCGGGCCATGTCCCCGATGTCCCCGCGCCAGGGCTTCAAGGCCAGCGGCGTCGGCGTCGAGCACGGCACCGAGACCATCAAGGAGTACACCCGGCTCAAGAGCGTATGGATCAACACGAGCGAGGAGCCCGTGGCCGACCCGTTCACGATGCGGGGCTGATCGCCGTGCCCCAGGTCACCGTCACGCTCGCCGAGGGCCGCACCCCCGAGCAGATCAGAACCCTGCAGCACGAGGTCCACGAGGCCGTGCTGCGCTCGCTCGACACCCGGCCCGAGTACATCCGGATCGTCGTCCACGAGGTGCCCACGACGCACTGGTCCACGGGAGACACCACGATCGCCGAGATGCACGCGCCGCACACCCCTACCCCCACCCCCACCCCCACCACAGAAGAGGAGCTGTCATGAGGTTTTCGCTGTTCGTGCACATGGAGCGCTGGGACGAGGAGACCTCCCACCGCGAACTCTTCGAGAACCTCACCGAGCTGACGCAGATGGCCGAGGCCGGCGGGTTCAGCACGGTGTGGGTCGGCGAGCACCACGCCATGGAGTACACGATCTCGCCCAGCCCGATGCCGATCCTGGCGCACCTGGCGGCGAAGACCGACACCATCCGGCTCGGCGCGGGCACCATCATCGCCCCGTTCTGGCACCCGGTCCGGGCCGCGGGGGAGACCGCGCTCCTCGACGTGATCAGCAACGGCAGGGCCGAGGTCGGCATCGCCCGCGGCGCGTACCAGATCGAGTTCGACCGCCTCGCGGACGGCCTCGCCGCGAGCGACGGCGGCAAGCACCTGCGCGAACTCGTCCCCGCCGTACGGGCGTTGTGGCAGGGGGACTACGCCCACGACGGCGAGGTCTGGCAGTTCCCGACGTCGACCAGCGTGCCCAAGCCGGTGCAGCGGCCCACCCCGCCGATGTGGGTCGCCGCCCGCGACCCCGCCTCGCACGACTTCGCCGTCTCGCAGGGCTGCAACGTCATGGTGACCCCGCTGATGAAGGGCGACGAGGAGGTCGCCGCGCTCAAGGACAAGTTCGACACCGCCGTGGCGGGCCACCCCGAGGTGGACCGCCCCGACATCATGGTGCTGCGCCACACCCACGTGCACGCCCCGGAGGACCCGGAGGGCTGGCGCCCGGCGGCCGAGGGCATCAACCGCTTCTACCGCACCTTCGACGCCTGGTTCGGCAACAAGAAGGCCCCGGTCAACGGCTTCCTGGAGCCCAGCCCCGAGGAGAAGTTCGCCGAGCGCCCCGAGTTCGCCCCGGAGGCCCTGCGCAGGACCGCGATGATCGGCACGCCCGCCGAGGTGATCGAGCGGCTGCGCGCCTATGAGGAGCTGGGCATCGACGAGTACAGCTTCTGGATCGACAACACGCTCTCGCACGAGGAGAAGCGCGAGTCCCTGCAACTGTTCATCAAGGAGGTCGTCCCGGCCTTCGAGTAGGGCCGGCGCCCCCACGGCATTGCCCGCCTTCTTGCATGGCAATTCCGGGATTCCCCGTCAATTGACGCCATGCGTCCCCGAAGACTAGGTTCTCGTGCCATGCAAGAGCCCGATCACCCCGCACGCAGGCCGCTGCAGCAGACCAGCATGCAGGCGAAGGTCGCCGAAGAGCTGCGCCGGATGATCATCAGTGGAGAGCTGCCGCCACGCTCCAGCCTCTCCGAGATGACGCTGTCGCAGACCTTCGGCGTCAGCCGCACCCCCATCCGTGAGGCCCTCAAGCAGCTCCAGATCGAGGGCCTGGTGGAGGTGCGCCCGCGCGTCGGCACGTTCGTCGCCGTGCCCTCGCGCCGTGAGATCACGGAGCTCTTCCAGATGAAGGAGCTCCTCGAAGGCGCGGCGGCCCGCCTCCTCGCCTTCCGCGGCAACGTTCCCGAGGTGGAACGGCTCGCCGCCAACATGAGCGCCGCCGACGAGGCGGTGCGCGCCGGCGACTCCGAGCAGTACGAGAAGCTGGTGCACGACTTCCACGAGCTGATCATGGTCGGGGCCGACAACTCCAAGCTGGAGGCCCACTACCGCACCCTGATGAACCAGCTCGCCTACGCCCGCCTCGTGCGCACGTCCCTGTCCCAGCCGGGCCGCCTCAGCGAGTCCGACCACGAGCACCACCGCGTACTCGACCTCATCCGCGCCAAGGACGGCGACGGCGCGGAGCGCGTCATGCGCGAACACGTGCGGCGCAGCCACCAGGCGCTCATGGCGGGGATGGACGACGAGCGGTTCAAGGACTGAGGGGCGGTTCACGGGCACGGCAACCGACGTCGTCGGCGGAATTCGGGTGCGGGCACCGGCCCCCATGGTGTGTCATCGCCGACATGGACATCGAGTTGGGGACACCCGAAGTCGACGAACTGGGCGCGGTCGTCGACGCCCTGCGGTCGTGGCAGCACGACACGGCGCCGATGCAGCTGCACCCCGGCGACCTGGGCTGGTACTGGCGCTGGGGCGCCGAGCGGATCGCCGCGTCGGTGCGGACGTGGCGCCGTGACGGGCGGGTCCTCGCCGTCGGCCTGCTGGACGGGCCCACCCTGCTGCGGCTGACCCTCGCGCCCGACGCCCACCAAGACGCCGAGCTGGCACGGCAGTTGCTCGCCGATGTGGTCGATCCGGGGCGCGGGGTCCTGCCCGAGGGGCCGGTCGACATCGAGGCTCCCTGGGGCGTCCTGCTGGACGACCTCCTGGCCGGGGCCGGCTGGGGTGCCGGTGAGGCGTGGACGCCGCTGCGTCGCGATCTCACCGAGCCGGTCGGGCCCCCGGCCGTGCGGATCGAGGTGGCGGGCCCCGACCGGGCGGACGCGTACGCCGCCGTGCACCGGTCGGCGTTCGAGGGGGCCATGTTCACCGAGGCACGCTGGCACGCGATGGCGGCCGGGTCGCCGCACGCGCAGGCCCGGTGTCTGCTCGCGTACGACGACGGGGGCGCGGCCGTGGCGGCGGTGACGGTGTGGTCGGCGGGGCCGGGACGCCCCGGGCTGCTCGAACCCATGGGTGTGCACCGGGACCACCGGGGCCGCGGTCACGGGGCGGCGATCTGCGTCGCCGCGGCGGCCGCGCTCCGCGAACTCGGCGCGTCGAGCGCCCTCGTGGGCACACCGAGCGCCAACACCGCGGCCGTGGCCACCTACCAGGCGGCGGGCTTCCAGCCGCGGCCCGAGGTCAGGGACCGCAGCCGGGAGGCGTAGCGCCTGGCCGCCTGTCTTCCTAGTCACCCACCGCTCTTCCTAGTCGCCCACCGCGCCGTCGGCCATCTCCCGGAGGATGTCGATGTGCCCGTTGTGGCGCGAGGTCTCCTCGATCATGTGCATCAGGATCCAGCCGAGGGTGACATGCGTGCCGTCCCTGATCGGGCGCTTCGCGGTGGTCAACAGGTCGGTTCCGGCGACGAGTTCGCGGTACCGCGCGCTCTGCTCCTCGTACTCGGCGACGAGTTGGGAAACGGGGGTCTGCGCGCCGAGCCGCATCTCGCGGTCCGGGTCCTCGTCCGTCCACGGCCCCGCGTCCTCCTCGCCGAGGAAGATCACCTGGATCCAGTGGTACTCGACCCACCGGAGGTGGTTGATCAGACCGCCCAGTGTCATGAGCGGCGACCCGGGCAGCGGCGCCGCACCCCCGTGCTCGGGCGCGAGGTCGGCGCACTTCGCGACGGCCGTGGCGCGCGCGTAGTCGAGGAAGGTCGTGAGCATCGTGCGCTCGTCCCAGGACGGGGGCATGTCGGTGCGTGTCATGGCGTGATCCTGGCACGCGGCGACAGCCCCCGGTAGCGGATTTCCCCGCGGGTGCGGGGGCCGGCTACGCCGCTCGCCGCGGGTGCGGGGACCGGTTACGCCGCCCCGGCCCCGTCCAGCCGCTCCCGCAGCGTTCCCGCGAACTCCTCCGCGCGGCCGAGCTGTTTGCGCAGGTCCGCGACGCGGTCGGCCGCCGCCTGCTCGAAGTGGCGTACACGGTCCAGGAGTTGCTCGCGCTCGCCGCCCTCGGGCGGCGGCGTCGCGTCGAGGCGGTCCGTGGCGTCCAGGAGGTCCCGCATCTGGTCGAGGGTGAACCCGAGCGGCTTCATACGGCGGATCACCATCAGCCGGGCCACGTCGTTCTCGGTGTAGAGGCGGAAGCCGCCCTGCGAGCGGGCGGACGGGATGACCAGGCCCGTCTCCTCGTAGTGCCGGATGGTGCGCAGCGACAGCTCGGTCCGGGCGGCGACCTCGCCGATCTGCATGTGCTCGCGGCTCACGCGGCGCCTCTCTCCGTGTCTACGTGGTGTCACCGGGGCCACAGTCGGCGACGCCGATCTCTACCCTAACGTCAGGGTAGAGTTGCCGGTCGTCCGGGTTGGCCGCGCGCCGCCCGCCGCCCCTCCATCCCTCCGCACAGGCCACGCGACGCCGGTGTGCCCGACCACGACAGGCCCTTTCTCTTGTCCCCCTCCTCCGCGCCCGCCCTCCCGTCCCCGGCCGCCCGGCTGCGGCGCCTGCGCCCCGACTGGTGGTCCGACCCGAAGGTGTGGCGCACCGAGATCCTGGGCGGGCTCGTGGTGGGGCTCGCGCTGATCCCCGAGGCGATCTCGTTCTCGGTCATCGCGGGTGTCGATCCGCAGATCGGTCTCTTCGCCGCGTTCACCATGGCCGTGACCATCTCGATCGTCGGCGGTCGGCGCGCCATGATCTCGGCCGCCACCGGCGCGGTCGCGCTGGTGATCGCGCCGCTCAACCGGGAGCACGGGTTCGGCTATCTGGTCGCCGCGGTGATCCTGGCCGGTGTGTTCCAGATCGTCCTCGGCGCCCTCGGAGTGGCGAAGCTGATGCGGTTCGTACCGCGCAGCGTGATGGTCGGCTTCGTCAACGCGCTCGCCGTCATGATCTTCATGGCGCAGGTGCCGGAGATGACGGACGTGCCGTGGGCCGTCTACCCGCTGATCGTCGGCGGGCTCGCGCTGATGGTGTTCTTCCCCAAGGTCACCAAGGCCGTCCCGGCGCCGCTCGTCTCCATCGTCATCCTGACCGTCATCACGGTCGCCGCCGGGATCGCGGTGCCGACCGTGGGGGACAAGGGCGCGCTGCCGTCCTCGCTGCCGGTACCGGGCTTGCCGGACGTGCCGTTCACCTTCGAGACCCTGAAGATCATCGCGCCGTACGCGCTCGCGATGGCGCTGGTCGGGCTCATGGAGTCCCTGATGACGGCCAAGCTGGTCGACGAGATCACCGACAGCCGCTCGTCCAAGACCCGCGAGTCGATCGGGCAGGGCATCGCCAACATCGTCACCGGCTTCTTCGGCGGCATGGGCGGCTGCGCCATGATCGGGCAGACGATGATCAACGTAAAGGTGTCAGGGGCCAGGACCCGCCTGTCCACGTTCCTCGCGGGCGTGTTCCTGATGGTGCTGTGCGTGGTCTTCGGGCCCGTCGTCTCCGAGATCCCGATGGGTGCCCTGGTCGCCGTCATGGTGATGGTGTGCTTCGCGACGTTCGACTGGCACTCCATCGCGCCGAGGACGCTGAAGCGGATGCCGGCCGGCGAGATCGTCGTCATGGTGCTGACGGTCGTCGTCGTGGTGGCCACCAGCAACCTCGCGATCGGCGTGGTCCTCGGCTCGGTCACCGCGATGGTCATCTTCGCCCGGCGCGTCGCCCACGTCGCGAACGTCACCTCGGTCACCGATCCCGACGGCGGCCAGGTCGTCTACTCGGTCACCGGCGAGCTCTTCTTCGCCTCCTCCAACGACCTGGTGACCCGGTTCGACTACGCCGGCGACCCCGACAAGGTCGTCATCGACCTCTCCGGGACGCACATCTGGGACGCCTCGTCGGTCGCCGCGCTCGACGCGATCGAGACCAAGTACGCGGAGCGCGGCAAGCGCGTCGAGATCGTCGGCTTCAACCCGGACAGCGCCGCCCTGCACGGAGGGCTGAGCGGCGAACTCACCGGCAGCGGCTGACCCGTTCTGCGATAACCTCCCTCCTCTTTGGACGAGTGTTGGACGAGTGAGAGGCACGACGTGCAGGTTCAGGTGCGGGGGCGGGCGGTACGCCGATGGGTCGTGGTGGGGGTGTCGGCGTTCGGCGGGATCTTCCTGGTGGTCGGGCTGATCCTGGCGTGGTCGTCGATCTCGCTGCTGCGGGAGGCGGACCGTACGACGGGCACGGTCGTGTCCCTGCAGTGGCGCGACGCCGACATCGGCTCGTCCCGCAAGTCGCGGGACCGGGACAGGCCCTCCGCGTACCCCGTCGTCGAGTTCGCCGCGGCGGACGGCACCCCGTACACCTTCCGCAGCTCGACGGGCTCCAACCCGCCCTCGTACGAGGAGGGGGAGCGCGTCGAGGTGCTGTACCGGGCCGATGACCCCGAGGGCGCGCAGATCAACGGGTTTCTCTCGCTGTGGCTGCTGCCGCTGATCTTCGGCGGGATCGGGCTGATCGCCGCCGCCGTCGCCACGGGCATCGCGGTCTTCGGGCGGCGGCGCGCGTAACGCGAATCCGGTCCTACTTGGGCTCGGTCGCGATCTGGATGAGGTTGCCGCAGGTGTCGTCGAGCACGGCGGTCGTGACCGGGCCCATCTCCAGCGGCTCCTGGGTGAAGTGCACGCCGAGCGCGGTCAGCCGCTCGTACTCGGCCTGCACGTCGTCCACGGCGAACTGGGCGAGCGGGATGCCGTCCGCGATCAGCGCGTCCCGGTAGGGCTTGACGGCCGGGTGGCCCGAGGGCTCCAGGAGCAGCTCGGCGGCGTCGGGCTCCTCGGACGACACGACGGTCAGCCAGCGGGCCTCGCCCAGATCCACGTCGTGCTTCTTCTTGAAGCCGAGGATCTCGGTGTAGAAGTGCGCCGCCTTGGCCTGGTCGTCGACGAAGACGCTGGTCATGTGGATCTTCATGGGGTGCTCTCTTCCGGGTCCTGTGCAGGGGCTGCTGGCGTGAGCCACCGCTCCGCTATCTCGCGCAGCGGGGCGGTGTTCACATCGTGGAACTTGTAACGGCCCTCCCGCCTGGCCTCGACGAGTCCGGCCGCCTCCAGCACGGCGAGGTGCTGGGAGATGGCCTGCCTGGACAGGTTCAGCTGATGCTTCATGGTCAGCCGGGAGCAGATCTCGAACAGGGTCTGCCCCGACTTCTGCGTCAGCTCGTCGAGGATCGTGCGGCGGGTGGGGTCGGCCAAGGCTTTGAACAGGTCATCGGCCACGACCCCAGCATAGGCAAGTACTCGCTTGCCTATCAACCGGAAGGGAAGCGCGAGTCACTGCCCGCGCACCGCCACCTTCTCCTCGAACGCGGCGAGCGCCGCCGCGCCGACCGCCTTGTCCTGCTCGCCGTTGCCCCCGCTGACGCCCACGGCGCCGATGACCTGGCCCTCGTACACGATCGGGAAGCCGCCGACGAAGGCGGCGAAGCGGCCGGGGTGCATGTGCTGGATGCCGAAGGCCTCGTTGCCCGGGAGGGCGGGGCCCTTCGGTGTCTCGTTGAAGAGGTGGGTGGCGCGCTGGTGGCCCGCCGCCGTGAACGCCTTCGCGATGGCGATCTCCACGCCGGTGAGGCGGGCGCCGGTCATGCGATGCAGGGCGATGGGGTGAGCGCCGTCGTCGGCGATGCAGATCGTCTGCTTCACGCCGACCCGGGCGGCCTCGGCCTCGGCGGCCTCCAGCATGATCACGGCGTCTTCGAGGGTGAGGCGGTGGATGGTGTGCATGCGTTCCCTCCCAGGGGCGTACGAGTACGTAGGGGTCAGCGGCCGGTGAGCGGGTCGCAGTAGACCGTCTTGGTGTCGGTCACGAAGTCGAGGGCGCCGCGGCCGCCCTCCGGGAACGCGCCGGAGCTGGAGGCGCCCCAGCCGCCGAAGGGGGGAGCGACGCCGTTGCCGGTGGTGCGCTGGTTGACCTTGACGATGCCGTGCCGCGCCGCGCGCACGAAGCGGGCCGTCGTGCCGAGGTCACGGGTGTGCACGGCGGTGACGAGGCGGTGGGCGTCGGCGTTGAGGGCGGCCAGGGCCTCGTCGGGACCGTCCACCGGTACGACGGACAGCAGCGGGCCGAAGACCTCCGCGGTGAGCACGGGGTGGTCGGCGGGGACGTCGGCGAGGAGGGTCGGCAGCAGCCAGTGGCCCGCCGGGTCCGCGCCGGGGATCAGGCCGCCATGCGCGACCGCCCGCGCCCCTGCCGCGAGCGCCGAGTCCAGGAGCCCGGCGACCCGGTCCCGCTGGGCCGCGGTGGCCGCGGGGCCCATCGCCGCGTCCGGGTCCTCGCCGGGCCCGACGGTGAGCCTGGCGGTGCGCTCCGCCAGGAGTTCGGTGAACTCGGCCGCCACGGAACGGTCCACCAGGACCCGGTCCGTCGCCGTGCACACCTGCCCCGTGAGGCCGAAGGCACCGGCCGCCACCTCGGTCGCCGCGTGTGCCAGCTCGGCATCGGCACACACCAACGCCGCGTTGTGCCCGCCGAGTTCGAACTGCGTACGGACACCGGGGCGCACGGTGCGGTGCAGCAGCGCGCCCGTCCGGTCCGAACCGGTGAAGCTGACGGCACGGACCTCCGGCGCACCGACGAGCGCCGCCATCGCCTCCGGATCGTCGCCCTGCACGACCCGCAGTGCCTCCTCGGGCACCCCGCCGCGATGGCAGGCCGCGGCAAGGCGGGCGCCGACGCCCGGTGTCACCGGCGACGGCTTGAAGACCACCGTGTTGCCCGCCGCGAGCGCCGGGGCGAGCTTGCGGGCCGCGAGCGACAGCGGGAAGTTCCACGGCGTGACGGCCACGACGACACCGAGCGGAACACGCAGCGTCCAGGCCGAGACACCCGCGGACTCGGCGGGGTACGTGGCGCCCTCGACCATGAACGCCAACTGCGCAGCGAGCCTGAACTGCTCGACGGTCTTGGCCACTTCGCCCCGCGCGGCGCCGAGCGTCTTGCCCTCTTCGGCGCAGATCAGCGCGGCGATCCCCGCGGCGTCCTCGGCGAGCGCCGCCGCCGCGCCGTGCAGCGCCTGCGCGCGCCGCCCGGCCGTCGCGTCGGCCCAGGAGGGGAAGGCGAGCCCGGCCGTGCGCACCGCTTCGGCGGCGTCGGCCGCGCTCGAAGCGGGTACCTCGGTGACCTGCCGGTGCGGGGCGGCCGGGTCGAAGGATGTCACCACCGCGGGTGGGCGGTGCTGGGAGGTGGTCTGGTGTGCAAGTAGCTTCTGAGTCAAGATGACCTCCACGTTCTCGTCGGCCCCGACCGCGTCATCGGCGTTTCCGCGTGCCCCCAGCATTCGTCGCGAAGGTGCCGGGCGGCTTCGTACATTCCGCACCTTCGCCGCAGGAGGATGTAGGCAGATGGCACACGACGTAGCGAACAAAAGGGAGTTGACGGTCGAAAGGCTCCTCGCCGAGCCCGCCGTCGGAGGGCGGCTCCTCGGCGGGAAGGCCGGCCTTCGGCACGCGGTGACCTGGTGTCTGCCGCTCGCCGAACTGCCGCCGGGTCCCGGGCCCGAGCGTCCCGCGGCGGGCGCGGACCTGGCCGGGATCGTGGTGTTCGCGTCGGTGGCCGAGCTGACCTGTACGCCCGACTGCCGGCGCTTGCTCGCCGGGCTCGCCGCACGCGGTGTCGCGGCCGTGCTGGCCCGCCCGCAGCCGCGCGCGGAACCGGACTTCGGGCCGCTGATGCGGGCGGCGGACGCCGCGGACCTGCCGCTGGTGCGGCTCGCTCCCGAGGCGACGTACCACCACATCGGACGCCTGGTGGCGACGAAGACGATCGCGGACAGCGCCCATGTGCTGGAGTACGGGGTGCGCGTGCACCGCACACTGGGGGAGGTGTTCGCGTCCGGTTCGGGGCTTCCCGCGCTCGCCCGGTCCATGGCCACGCTCGCCGGCGCCTCCGTGGTCATCATGGACGAGGCGGGCCAACTCCTGTCCCGTGCCGAGCGGGAGAGGGATGCCACGGACGCGCGGTGGCAGGAGCTCGCGGACACCGTGCACACGGCGCACACCAAGCAGGGGCCGCCCGCGGAATCGGCCCTGGGGCACGGCCATGCCACCGCCTGTGACCTCGATGTGGCCTGGGGTGAGGAGCGGGTGCACGTCGTCACCGCCCGGGTGCGGGTGGCGGGCGAGCCGTACGGGACGGTGGCCGTCGTCGAGCCCGGCGCGGTGTCCGCCGCGCACGACCTCGCCCAGCACCGGGTGATCGTCGAGCAGGGTGCGCCCCTCGTCGCCTCCGAGATCCTGCGGCAGCGCTCGGTCGTCGAGGCGGAGGAACGCTCGCGCGACGACTTCCTCGACACCCTCGTGCACGGCCGCTTCACCGACGCGCACGAACTGGAGGCCAGGTCACGGCATTACCGCTTCGACACGGACGCGGAGCACGCGGTGTTCGTCGCCTCGGTGCCGTACGCGGGTCCGGTCAGGGCGCAGTCCCTGCCGCGTGCGGTGGGTGCGTTGCGTGGTGGTACCGGCTTCACGATGGCGGCGTTGATGGGTCAACTGCTCGTCGTGGTGGCCGAGTTCGGGCCCGACGCGGGCAAGGAGACGCAGGCGCGGTTCGGGCGGCAGCTCCAGCGGCTCGTCTCCGAGCGGATGTCGAGTGGTGTGCAGGTGGCGTACGGACGGGCCGCGCTCGGGGCGGCCGGTGTCGCGGCGAGCTACCGGGAGGCGCGGATCGCGCTTGAGCTGTCGGGGCGGGTGCGTGTGTCGGAGGTGTGCGGCTACGACGAGTTGCAGGTGTTCGCGGCGGTCGAGGCGGCGGCGAGCTCGGCGCAGGGCCGGGAGTTCGCCCACGAGGTGCTCGAACCGCTGCGCCGCGCGGACGGCCAGACCGGGAACCTGGAGGAGGTGGTGCTCGCCTACATAGCCGAGTCCGGCAACCTCAACGCGGCGGCCCGCCGCCTCCAACTGCACCGCAACACCATGCTGTACAAGCTGGAGCGTGCCTCACGGGCCCTCGGCATGGACGTACGCGTGTCGGAGACGCAGTTCACGGTGTGGCTCGCCCATCGGATCGAGACCTTGAACGACTCGCTGCGGGTGCTGCAGGCGGAGTTGACGCCGCCGGCGTAGCCACGCTCGCGCGCGTGCCCGTGTCCCGTCCGAGCGAAGCCACCACGACCCCGACCGCCGAGAGCCCCGCACACACCCCGAACACCCTGACCAGGCCCGCTGGTTGGGTCCCGAGCAGCGCCACGGACGCCGCCCCCAGGGACGTCGCGCCGAAGCGGACCAGGCTGAACAGGCCGAGCCCCGCCCCCGTGCGCCCGGCCTCCGAACGCGAGGCGCCCGTGGCCGCCGGGGTCTGGACGAACGCGATGCCCGCCCCGGTCAGTACGAGCGCCGCCACCACCGGCCAGGCGCCCAGGCCCACCCCGGTCCCGACCGCGAGCAGCACCGCCCCCGCGAACAGCACCGCAAGACCCCACCGCATGACACCCCGGCCGCCGAACCGCTCCGTGCACCGCCCGGCCACGGGCGCCAGCGACGCCATCGCCAGGGGCAGCGCCAGGACGGCCAGGCCGGTACGGGACTGCGACATGCCCTGCGTTCCGACGAGGTACGCGGGGGTGGCGAGCAGTACCGCGCCGAGGACGAACATCTGCGCCGCCGCCGCGAACGACGAGCGCACATAGCGGAGTTCGGCCAGCTGGCGGGGGTGCAGGAAGGGAGTGGGCCGCCTGCGCTCGACCAGCAGGAAGGCCACCAGTGCGAGCGCACCGGCAGTCGCCGCACCCCAGACGACGGGCGCACCGGCCCCCTGCGAGGGCAGCGCCGAGGCCGCGACGAGCAGCAGCCCGGCCCCGCAGGTCAGCGTCAGCGCACCGGCCCCGTCCAGACGCGGCCGCGTACGCGAGCGGTCGTCGCGGGGGAGCAGCAGCCACCCGCCGGCCACGACGAGGACGGACAGCGGCACGATCTGCCAGAACACCGCACGCCAGCCCAGGAGTTCGGAGAGCAGGCCACCGGTGGTCGGGCCGAGCGCCTGCCCCGCGCCGTTGGCGGCCGCCCACAACGACAGTGCCCTGCCGCGCCGTTCCTCGCCGAGGACCTGCACGACGAGGACCATCACCACCGGCAGCACGGGCGCCGCGGACAGGCCCTGAAGCATGCGGAAGGCCACGAGCAGCGGCAGGTTGGGGGCGAGCGCCGCGCCCGCCGCGCCGAGGATCATCGACGCCATCGAGGCGCACAGTACCCGCCGGTGCCCGAACCGGTCGCCGAGCCACCCGGACAGCGGCATCAGCGCCGCGAGGGTCACCGGGAACGCGGTCGCCACCAGCACACCCCGGCCGAGCGGTGCGTGCAGATCGGCCAGGATCGCCGTCATGGGGACGTTGACCACCGTGTTCGCCATCGTCGTGGTCAACGTCGCGGTGAGCAGGGGAAGCAGACCAAGGCGGGTGGCGAGCATGCCCGCAGTATGCACCGGGCCACCCGCCGCGAGCCACGTGCACACTGCCCTCGAAGTCGGCGCGCGGCAGGGCACTTCGCACCATCACGGCCGCCCGCAACTCCCTTGTCCCCGGCCCGAAATCCACGGGAAACGGGACGTGTCACGGGTCCGCACACTGCACAAATAATGTCGCCGACAATGTGCATCGTCCCCCTGTGGCCTGGCCGCCGGGGTCGTCAGCATGCCCGTCAACCACCCGACAACCAACGGACTTCGGCCCCGCAGCGCCGGGCGCCGGGTAGGGAGTGCGGACGTGGAACTCACTGCTGCGCACTGGACGTATCTCGCGGGAGTAGTAGTCATCATCGGCGTGATGATCGCGCGCCGGAACATCGTGGTCCCGGCCGTCCTCGCCACCTTCCTGACGGCCTGGGCCTACAGCGGCGACCTCGTCAAGGGACTCGCCTCGATCTTCACCGCGAGCCTGACGGCCGCCGGTGAACTCTTCTCGATCTTCCTCATCATCGCCATCATCACCGCGCTGCTCGGCGGCCTGCGCGCGATGGGCGCCGAACAGCGCATGGTGCGCCCGTTCCGCGGGCTCATGCGGGGCGGCCGGGCCGCGTTCCTGACGATCGCCGCCGCCACCTACTTCATCAGTCTCTTCTTCTGGCCGACGCCCGCCGTGCCCCTCATCGGCGCGATCCTGCTGCCCGCCGCGATCCGGGCCGGGCTCCCCGCGATGACCGCGGGCGCGGTGATGGCCGTCGCGGGGCAGGGCATGGCGCTCTCCAGCGACTACGTCATCCAGGTCGCGCCGGGACTCTCCGCGAAGGCCGCCGGGGTGGGCACCGGCGCGGTCGCGGACCGGGCGATGGTGCTCTCCCTGATCACCGGCGCGGTGGCGCTGACCTACCTCTACCTGCGCGGGCGGCGCTCCTTCGGAGTGGCAGGTGACGAGCACGAACTGCGTTGGCTGGCGCAGGAGAACGGGCTCGACGCGGGCGCCGAGGTACAGCTCGGCGGCTCGCCCGGGGCGCGCGGCATCGGGAAGGGGGCGGCCGCCGCGGCCGCGACCCGCGCGGCGACCGGCCCGGACACCGCCACGCAGGTGCTCGAACCCTCCCCGGAGGTGGCCGCGGCGCCGCCGAAGCCCGAACCGGTGCGCCGCTCCCGCCTGTTCGCCGTGCTCGTCCCGCTCACCTTCGCCGCCATCGTCGGCTACATGCTCCTCGGCAAGTTCACCGACGTGGTCGGCGATGTGCAGGGCGACGAGGCGGCCGGGCTCGTCGGCGGGGTCGCGATGCTGCTGCTGTTCGCGGCGGTCTTCAGCATCGACGGCAGCCACGGACTGACCACCGCCGCCTCCCACGTCGTGGACGGCCTGGTGTTCGCCTTCAAGGCGATGGGTGTCGTCGTGCCCATCGCGGGCTTCTTCTTCCTCGGGAACGCCGAGTTCGTCTCGCGGATCACGGGTGTGCACGACGCCAAGCCCCCGGCGCTCCTCTTCGACCTGGTGGCCTCCGTCGACCAGCACATCCCCGACAACGGCTTCATGCTCTCCTTCGCCATCCTGATCATCGGCATGATCACGGGTCTGGAGGGCTCCGGCTTCGCGGGCCTGCCGCTGACCGGATCGCTCGCCGGCGCGCTCGGCCCGGCCGCCCACACCGACCCGGCGACGCTCGCCGCCGTCGGCCAGATGGGCTCGGTGTGGACCGGCGGTGGCACCCTCATCGCCTGGTCCTCGCTGCTAGCCGTCGCAGGTGTGGCACGGGTGCCCGTGCAGGACCTCGTACGGCACTGCTTCCTGCCCGTGATCGCGGGACTCGCGGCGGCGACGGCACTGGCCACGGTGCTGTTCTGACGCGCGCGACGGGAGGTGGGGCACTGTGCACAGAGATCGCCGCGGGGCCTGTGCACAAACACCATCCACCCCTCAACTCGACCCCTCTACTTTGGAGTTACCCGGACAGCGGAAAGGACGCCGCAACATGACCGAGCTTCTCTCCAGGGACGAATTCCGTAGCGCTCTCGAAGGCGCCATCAAGGGCCGTGAGGCCAAGAACGCCTCCTTCAGCAGGGCATGGGCGGACGGCGAACTCAAGCGGGAGCATTTCGCGCGCTGGGCCGAGAACCACTATCACTACGTCGGCCCGTTCGCCGACTACCTCGGCTACATCTACGGAAACACCCCGGACGAATTCACCGGCGCCAAGGACTTCACCCTCCAGAACATGTACGAGGAGGAGATCGCGGACATCCGCCACACCGACCTCCTCATCCGCTTCGCCGAAGCCTGCGGCACCACGCGCGAGCGCGTCGAGGACCCGTCCAACATGAACGCGGTCACCCGCGGGCTCCAGTCCTGGTGCTACGCCGTGGCGATGCGCGAGCACTTCGTCGTCGCCACCGCCGCGCTCGTCGTCGGCCTCGAATCGCAGGTCCCCAGCATCTACAAGAAGCAGATCATTCCGCTGCGCGGTTCCTACGGATTCACCGAGGACGAGATCGAGTTCTTCGAACTCCACATCACCTCCGATGTCGTGCACGGAGAACGCGGCTACCAGATCGTGCTCGACCACGCCGACACCCCGCAATTGCAGCAGCGCTGCCTCCAATTCGTGCGCTGGGGCGCCGAGATGCGCTTCGCGTACACGAAGTCGCTGTACGACACGTATGTCAGCCCGGACCTGGAGCAGACAGCGGCCGCGTAACGGAAGGCCGAAAGGGGGCGGCGGGCGCCGCCCCCTTTCGTAGCCGCACCCCACAGACCTGGACCGAAAGAACAGGGAGGGAGCCCATGTCCGACTGGGTGGACGTCGCCGAATTCGCCGATCTCACCAGGCGCCGCAAGAAACTCGTGACCGTCGGTGACACCCGTATCGCCCTCTTCCACGACGCCGGCGAGGTCTACGCGTTCGCCGACGCGTGCGTGCACAAGGGCAAGGCGCTGTCCCGAGGCACCGTCCTCAACGGCCGCCTCATCTGTCCCGGCCACCAGTGGGCCTTCGACCTGCGCACCGGGCGGGCGGACGACCGGGACGAGTGCCAGCCCGGGTATCCGGTGCGGGTGGAGGCGGGCCGGGTCCTGGTGTACGCCGCGAACTCAGCGTCCCTCACCGCCGCCGCGGCGGCCCTGCCCGTACAGGAGTGAGCCCCATGCCCGAGCAGCCCGAGAACCCCCGCAGCGTCGCCGTGGTCGGCGCGGGCCAGGCCGCGGCGGTCGCCGCCCGCACCCTGCGCCGCCGCGGCTTCACCGGAACCGTCACGCTGATCGGCGACGAACCGTACGCCCCCTACCAGCGCCCGCCGCTCAGCAAGGAACTCCTCGACGGCTCGCAGCGGCCCGAGGACGCGGAGCTGCTCTCCGAGGACTGGTGCCGCGACAACGACATCGTGCTCCGCCTCGGCGCCGAGGCCCGCCGCATCGACACCACGGCCCGCGCGGTGGAACTCGCCGACGGCACCCGCGTCCCCGCCGACCGCGTGCTCCTGGCGACGGGGGCCCGCGCCCGGAGGCTGCCGGGCGTCCCCGAGGGCGACGAGCGGATCGTGCACCTGCGGGGCATGGCCGACGCGCTGCGCCTGCGCGCGCTGCTTCGCCCCGGCGGGCGCGTGGTGATCGTCGGCGCCGGCTTCGTCGGCTCGGAGGTCGCCTCCACGGCGCTCGCCCGGGGTGTCACCCCCGTCGTCCTCGAACAGGCACAGGTGCCGCTGGCGGGTGTGCTCGGCCCGCGACTCGGCTCGTTCTGCGCGGATGTGCAGCGCACGAGCGGGGTCGAGCTGCACACCGGCGATACGGTGGCCACGGTGCGTACGACACCGGACGCGGTCGTGGTCACCACACGGAGCGGGTTGGAAGTGGCGGGCGACGCCGTGGTCGTCGCGGTCGGCGCGCTCCCCAACACCGAGGTGGCCGACGCCTCGGGGCTGTCCGTGTCCAACGGCGTCCTCGTCGACGAACACTGCCGCACCAGCGTGCCCGGCGTGTACGCGGCCGGCGACGTCGCCAACCACAAGCACCCCCTCTACGACCGGTGGGTGCGCGTCGAGCACTTCGACAACGCCAACAAGCAGGCGATGGCCGCGGCGAAGAACATCCTCGGTCGGAGCGTCGTGTACGACGACCCGCACTGGTTCTGGTCCGACCAGTTCGGCCTCAATCTCCAGCACTGCGGAGACCCGCACGGCTGGGACCGGCTGGTGGTCCGCGGCTCGCTCGACGAGCGCGACTTCATCGCCTTTTACCTGGCCGACGGCGTCCTACGGGCGGCCTTCGCCGCGGAGCGCGGCGGCGACGTGTACACGGCGAAGGAGCTCATCGCCCGGGGCGCGCGCCCCGATCCCGGTCTCCTCGCCGACGAGGACACGGACCTGACGGAACTCATGGAGCTCGCGGAGCCGGTCGCCGACGCGGCAAGGACAAAGGGGTAACCGACGGTGGAGACGGAACTCGAATACGTGAAGGTGGCCCGCTCCGGGCAGGTCCCGGAAGGCGTCGTACGCCGCTTCTTCGTCGGCGACCTCGAACTCGCGGTGTCCCGCTTCGAAGGCGACGTCCACGTCAGTGCCAACTACTGCACCCACCTCGCCTGCCACCTGTCCGCGGGCAAGGTCACCGAGGACGGGCTGCTCTGCTCCTGCCACGGCAGCGTCTTCGACTTCGCCACGGGTGAGCCGCTGTCGCCGCCCGCGGTGAAACCGATCAAGGTCTACCCGGCCCGGGAGGAGAACGGAGAGATCCTCGTGGGAGGTCTCTGACCGAAGCGACCACGCTCGGTGAGCGGATGATCCGTCAGACACCGCTGTCCATATGGTGGACGCCCAACTGCCCGTCACCAGCCGGGACTTGACGCGCGACACAACGCCCGATGTCGCATTTGTTCGTATTTGGCCATTTAATGTGATCGGGGTGGTCAACCCGCGCGTCAGTCTCAGCACCACAGAACGGGCGTTCCACGGATGAAAATCAGCTTTCTGCTCTTCAACGCCTACGGAATAGGCGGCACCATCCGCTCCACGATGAACCTCGCGGGCGCGCTCGCCGAGGCGGGCCACGAAGTGGAGATCGCATCGGTCGTGCGATCCAGGGAACACCCCGCATTGAAACCGGCACCCGGAGTGAGGATTCATCCGCTCGTCGAGGCGCGACGCGACTCCGCGGCCTTCGACCCGGAACACGATCCGGCGGCCCACCCCTCGCGGCTCTACCTCCGCGCCGACGGCCCCTACGACCACTCCAGCACCCTCACCGACAGACGCATCGTCGAGTGGCTGGGCAGCACCGACGCCGACGTGATCGTGGGAACACGGCCCGGCATCAACGTGCTGCTCGCCGAGTACGGCCCCCGCGGCGCGCTGCGCATCGGACAGGAACACCTGACGCACAGCATGCACAAGCCGGTCATCCAGTCGGCCCAGGACCAGGCGATCGCCGACCTCGACGCCTTCACCACCGTCTCCTACGCCGACGCCGAGTGCTATCGCGACGCCCTGCCCGGAATCGACACCGAGATCCGCTGCATACCCAACGGGGTCCCCACACCGGATGTCGCCGCGTCGACCGGACGCAACAAAGTGGTCGTGGCGGCGGGCCGGCTCATACCCGTGAAGAACTACTCCCTGCTCATCGAGGCCTTCGGGCACGTCGTGGCCGAGCGCCCCGACTGGTCCCTGCGCCTCTACGGCCGGGGCCGCCTCGCGGGACGCCTGCGCGAGCAGATCATGACGGCGGGGCTGAGCAATCATGTGCGGCTCATGGGGGCTATCGCGTCCATCGAGCCGGAGTGGGCGAAGGGAGCCATCGCGGCGGTCTCGTCGAACGCCGAGTCCTTCGGCATGACCCTCGTCGAGGCCATGCACGCGGGCCTGCCCGTGGTCTCCACCGACTGCCCCTACGGGCCCGGCGAGATCATCGACGACGGACGCGACGGGTTCCTGGTGCAGCCCGGCGACCCGAAGGCGTTCGCCGCCGCGCTGCTCGACCTGATCGAGGACGACGAGCGGCGCCACGCGATGGCGCAGGCGGCGCGGGCGAAGGCGCTGACCTTCACTCCGCACACGGCGGCCGAACGGTTCCTTGCCCTGGTGTCGGAGCTGGGCGGCCCCGGCGCCCCCGACCCGGTGTCGACACCGGGACGCATGCGCCGCCCGGTACGCGGCGCGGTGCGCGAGCGCGTCGGCACCGTCGCACGCCCCGTCCTGCGCGCGTCCCTGCGCAGCCCCGTCCTCGCCCCCGCCGTCCGCGCCCTGATGCCCCGGCGCGCCAAGCGCCTCACCCGCGTCCCCGGCTTCCACCCCGTAGCCCGCACGAGGGTCACGACCGACGGGGACATCGTGGTGGACGTCACCGGCGTACCCACACCACAGGCCGCGCTGCTCCTGCGGCGCGGCGACGACACACTGCGCGTCCCGCTCCACCCGGAGCCGGCATCCCTGCGCGCCCGCATCGGCCGTGACCATGTGCTGGGCGAAGGGGAGTGGACCGTGTACGTGGAGCGCCCGGCCGACGGCGTACGTCGCCGGGCCGACTCCCTGACGGTGGAGACCGCGGAACTGGTGGGCCGCACACCGCAGGTCGTCGGGGACCAGGTGACCTCCCGCATCCCCCGCACCACGGGCTCGGGACATCTCGCCGTACGGACCTGGGCCCGCCCCGCACACCTCGAAATCGGCGCCGTGGACACGGGCGGGACCGCCCTCATCGCGGAGGGCCGGTCCGTGGGGCGGCCGCTGGGCGACGACACCGTGGTGGTGGCATCGCGGCGCGGCGAGGACACCGTCTTCGAGTCGGCGGAGGTCGTGGTCTCCGGCGACCAGGTGTGGCTCTCCCTGCCGCACGCCGGCTTCGCCGAGCGGTGCCGGGCCGCAGGCGAGGACCGCGAGCTCTGGGACCTGTACCTGGTCGACCGCGGCGCCCGGATCCCGGTCGGCCGCATCGGCGGCGACGTGGCCCAGCGCAAGGGAACCGACCCGGTGCCCCCGGCCTTCCACGAGGGGCCCGCGGGACAACAGGTGCGGATCGGCCCCTACTTCACCGCGAACAACAGCCTGGCGGTGGCGGTCCGCGAGGTGACACCGTCGGAGCCGCGGCGCGACACCGTGGTCAACGCGCAGGACTCGATGAGGAGTGTGACCGTGGGCGGCTGACGGGCACCGGCCCCGTCGGCTCCGGCAGTGTCCGGAACAGCAGCCAGCTCAGCAGCGGCATGAGGACGAGCGGAGTCAGGGCGGTACGCAGCGACGTCTGGTCGGCGACGGTGCCGATGAGGGGGCTCGCCAGGCCGCCGATGCTCACCGTGAGGCCGAGGGTGATGCCGCTCGCCGTGCCCACACGCGAGGGCAAGTAGTCCTGCCCGAGCGTGACTTGCAGCGAGAACGGTACGTACAGCCCGGCCGAGGTGAGCGCGAGGAAGCCGTAGAGCGCCGGTCCTGGCACCCACACCACGCCCGCCACCGACGCCGCCGTCAGCAGGTACGACCAGCGCGAGACGGCGACCCGGTCCCAGCGGCCCGCCAACGCGCCGCCCAGGACGCTGCCGACCGCGCCGCCCACGTAGAGCACGAACAGGGCCACGGTGCCCGCCACCTTGCTGCCGCCCATGCGCTGCGTCGCGTACAGGGAGACGAAGGTGCTCAGGCCCGTGAACACGATGGAGCGGCACACCACCGCGAACGACAGGCGGACGAACGCCGGCACGTCGTCCCTGGCGGGCGCCGCCACGGTGGCGGACGACGCGTTCCCGCGGCGCCCCAGCGCGCGCAGCACCGGCAGGCAGATCGCGGCGCCGGCCGCCGCGGGCAGCGCCAGCAGGGGAGTGAACCGCAGTCCGCCGGTGGCGACCGCGGCGGCGACCAGGAGCGGGGCCAGCGCGAAACCGACATTGCCGCCGAGCGAGAACCAGGCCATCGCGCTGTGACTGCCGCCGCTCGCGAGCCGGGCCACCCGCGCCGACTCCGGGTGGTAGGCGGCCACACCGATCCCGGACACCGCGACGACGGCGAGGGTCACCGCGTACGAATCGCTCACCCCGCTCAGTGCGATGCCCACGCCCGCGAGCAGCGTGCTGAGCGGCAGCAGCCACGGCATCGCCCGGCGGTCGGTGAGCAGGCCGAAGACCGGCTGCGCCACCGACGACAGCAGCGAGGCCGCGAGCACGATGCCGGACACGGCGGCGTAGCTGTAGGCGCGTTCGGCGACGAAGTACGGCACGAGCGAGGCGACGGCGCCCTGGTAGACGTCCACGCACGCGTGCCCGACGGAGAGCAGAGGAATGGAGGTGTTCTTTCGCACCCGGTCATCGTCGCGACCGGGCCCGCTGTCCCGCTTCCGATAACCTGCCAGACAATGCCGAAGAACCGCCACGCCGCGCGACACACCAACCATCACACCAACCGTCACACCGTCCGGCACACCCCGGTGGCCCCCACCCGCACCAGGTACCTGGCGCACGGCGCCGAGATCGACGCCCACCGGCACGACGACCACCAGATCGCCTACGCGGGCCGGGGCGTCGTCGCCGTCACCACCGACGCCGGGTCCTGGGTCGCACCGGGCACCCGCGCCCTGTGGGTGCCCGCCGACACCGTGCACGCCCACCAGGCCCACGGCGACGTCGAACTGCACTTCGTGGGGCTGCCCGCGACCGAGAATCCGCTCGGCCTTGACACCCCGGCCGTGCTCGCCGTCGGCCCGCTGCTGCGCGAGCTGATCATCGAGTACGCGCGCACCGGATCCTCCGACACCACCGACGCCGGAAGCCCCGAACGGGCGCGCCTGCGGGCGGTGTTGCTCGACCAGCTGAAGCTGTCACCTCAGCAGCCGCTGCACCTGCCGACACCGACCGCACCGCTGCTGCGCGCCGTGTGCGACATCCTGCACGCGGATCCGGCCGACCCCCGCACCCTGGCCGGGCTCGGCCGGGAGGTCGGGGCGAGCGACCGCACGCTGTCCCGGCTCTTCCGCGGCGACCTCGGCATGACGTTCCCGCAGTGGCGCACCCAACTGCGCCTGCACCACGCGCTGATCCTGCTCGCCGACCGCACACCGGTGACGACCGTGGCGAACCTGTGCGGCTGGTCGTCGACGAGTGCGTTCATCGATGTGTTCCGGCGCGCGTTCGGGCACACGCCGGGCAGCCACCCGGATCAGGACCGGTCCCGCGCCGACGCCAGCTCGTCCCGCAGCAGCGCGACCTCGCCGACCTGACCCGTGCGATACGCGGCCCGCGCCACCAGGTGGGCCGCGACCGCGCTGGTCAGGAGCTGGAAGAAGGCGACCAGGGCGAGCGTGCCCAGGTCGACGCCCGAGCGCAGGCGCAGGGCGACGCCCGCCACGATCAGCAGCATGCCGAGGGTCTGCGGATTGGTCGCGGCGTGGCTGCGGGTCAGCACATCGGGCAGCCGGAGCATGCCGATGACACCGGTCAGGCAGACCGCCGCCCCGGCGAACAGCAGGATGGATCCGGCGAGGTCGGTGACGTCGTGCCAGTTCACGGGCGCTCCTTGGAGCCTTGGTCCTTCATGAGGTCCTTCTTGAAGTCCTTCTTGAGGGAGATGACGCCGGACCTCGGCCGGATCCCCGGCCGGTCGCGCGCCGCGATGAAGCGGGCGATGGCCACCGAACTCGTGAAGCCGAGGAAGGCGATCACCAGCATGATCGACAGGTAGTAACTGGTGCGCGTGATGGCGGCGTTGACCCCGATCCCGGCGATGATGAGCACCGCCGCGATGTCGACGGACACGGCCCGGTCCAGCATCGAGGGCCCGCGCCAGATCCGCACCAGGAGCAGCGCGCCGGCCAGGACGATCAGCACCAGCGCGCCGTTGAGCAGGATGTCGTTGGCCAGCTTCATGCGTCGGGCGTCCTTCCGTCCGGCCGGGTGGGCTCCGTGAGCCGGGCGATCTCCGCGCGCGTGCCGAAGGCCCGTACGACGAGGGTCTCCAGTCGCCGCACATCGGCGCGGGCCCGGTCCACCGCCCGTGGGTCGTCGGCGTGCGAGACGTGCAGGTACAGGGTGGCGGTGGAGCCGTTGACCTCGACGAGCGCGCCGCCGGGGACGCTGGACACGGCGACGGAGGTCGCCGCGATCATCAGATCGGTGCGGCAGCGCAGCGGGACCGCGATCACGGCCGCGGGGCCCGGATTGCCGCGCAGCGTCTGCCAGGTCACGGTGGCCGTGGACGACGTCATGTCGTACAGGAGATAGCCGGCGAGCCGGACGATGCCGATCGGGCGCAGACGCAGGTCGAGTTCGACGGCGGGCAGCGGGAAGACCAGACACAGCACGACCGCGACCACCACGCCGCTGATGACGTTGCCCCAGCTCAGGCCGGTCCACAGCAGCGTCCAGATCACCGTGAGCCAGGCGATCAGCGGCAGGTCCATCCGGCGCCAACGGGCCCGGGGGCTTGAGGAGTTCACTGGTTGAGCACCGCCTCCACGTAGGGCGTGCGGGAGAGGAGTTCGGCGGCCGAGCGGTCGGCCAGGCCGGTGAGGGGGGTGGCCAGCAGGGTGTAGGAGAGGCCGAGGACGACCGCGGCGGCCGTCGCCGCGGTCATGGCGCGGGGGACGCGCATCGTGGTGCGTACGCACACGGCGGTCGCCACCGAGACGCCGCCACCGCTCTCGTCCGGGGCGGAGTCCGGATCGTCGGTCTCCTCCAACACATCGTCCTCGGACGGAGGTTGGGCGGGGGCGGCCCGCCAGAACACCAGGTTCCACACCTTCGCCATCACGTACAGCGTCAGCAGGCTGGTCACGGCGGCCGCGGCGAGCAGTGTGTAGGACCACACACCACCGGCCGCCGCGCCCGCCCGCATCAGGCCCAGCTTTCCGAGGAACCCGGACAGCGGCGGGATCCCGGCGAGGTTCATGGCGGGCACGAACCAGAGGGCGGCGAGCAGCGGGGCCGAGCGCAACGTGCCGCCCAGGCGCGTCAACTCCGTTGTGCCGTAGCGTTTTTCGAGCAGGCCAGCCGCCAGGAACAGCGTCGTCTGCACGGTGATGTGGTGTGCCGTGTAGACGATGGCGCCGCCGATGCCGCCCCGGGTGCCGAGCGCGAGCCCGTACAGCATGAAGCCGATGTGGCTGACGAGGGTGAAGGACAGCAGGCGTTTGAGGTCCGTCTGGGCCACCGCGCCGAGGATGCCGATGATCATCGAGGCGAACGCCACCGCCATCAGTACGCCGGAGAGCCGGTTGCCCGGGAAGAACAGCGTGTCCGCGCGGATCATCGAGTACACGCCGACCTTGGTGAGCAGCCCGGCGAACACGGCCGTCACCGGCGCGGGGGCCGTCGGGTACGAGTCGGGCAGCCAGGCCGCGACGGGGAACGCCGCCGCCTTCACCCCGAACACCGTGAGCAGCAGCACCTCCGCCAACGTGCTCACCCCTTGCGGGAGTTCGGGCATGCGCTGGGCGAGCTGCGCGAAGTTCACGGTGCCCGTCGCCGCGTAGGTCACGGCGATCCCGCACAGGAACACCAGGGACGAGACGAGGGAGACGACGACATACGTCGATCCGGCCCGCACCCGCGGCTCCGTGGCGCCCACCGTGAGCAGCACGAAGCTGGCCATCAGCATGATCTCGAAGCCGACGTAGAGGTTCACGAGGTCGCCCGCGAGGAACGTGAGTGACACCCCGGCGACCAGCACCAGGTACGCCGGGTGGAACACGGCGATCGGCGCCCGCTCCTCGCGGTCGGCCATGCCCTGGCTCATCGCGTAGATCAGGACGATGAAGGTGACGGCGCCGGACACCAGGAGCATCAGCGCGGCGAGCCGGTCGGCGACCAGCGTCACGCCGAGCGGCGGCCCGAAGTCGCCGAGGTGCACCACGAGCGGGCCCGTGCGGTCGGCCTCGACGAGCAGGATGACATCGACCGCGACGACCGCCGCGAGCACCCCGACGGTGATCAGCCGGTGCAGCCAGCGCAGCCTCGGTCCGATGAACAGGGTCAGTCCGCACACTACGAGGGGCAGCACGACGGGCAGCGGGACGAGGGAGTTCACCGGGTCTCCTCCGGGCGGGTCTCGGTGGGCTCGGCCGGGTCGGCGGCTGATGCGTCGGGCGGGTCCGCGCCGAGGACGTCGTCCCACAGGTCGCCGTCCGCGTCCCGGGCACGGGCCTGGTAGGCACGGTTGGCGCGCAGCCTGCGGCGCTGCTCGCGCCGCTCGTCGCGCCAGGCGCTCGGCCCCTCGCCGCGATGGATCTCGCGCAGCTCGGCCCGCTCGGCGGAGATCTCCGCGCGCAGCACCACCCGCCGGTCCGCGACGTCGTCCGGCACGAAGTCCGAACCGGTCAACTGGCTGCTGCGGTACGCCATCGCGAGCACGAACGCCGTGGTGGCGAGGGTGATGACGACGGCGGTGAGGATGATGGCCTGCGGCAGCGGATCGGTGACCTTGGCCGCCTCGACGCCCGGGTACAACAGCGGCGGGAATCCGGCCGCCCCCGTCGAGGCGAGGACGAAGAGATTGACGCCGTTGCCGCACACGATGATGCCGACGAGGACCCGGGTGAGGCTGCGGGTGTGGATGAGGATTCCGCCCGCGCTGGTCAGCACGACCGCGCAGACCAGCAGGGTGAGACTGACGGTCACGAGTTCTGCGCCTCCCCAGCGAGCGCGAGACTCGCCCTGTACTCGGTCTGCTGGTCGATCTTCGAGCCGAGCGCCCGTACGACGTCCAGGACCACCCCGAGGACCAGCAGATACACCCCGAGGTCGAAGAGGACGGCGGTGCTCGCGTGCCAGTCGCCGATCAGCGGCAGGTGTCCGTGCCAGGTCCAGCCGTGCAGCACCGTGCCGTCGGCGAGCCCGACGAGCGCGACCGTCGTCGACAGGGTCAGGCCGAGCCCCGTGAAGAAGCCCGGGTGGACCGGCGCCGCCACCGCCAACTCGTGCCGCCCGCCCGCCAGATAACGGATCGTCAGCGCGACCCCGGCGACGAGACCGCCGACGAAGCCGCCGCCCGGCAGGTTCTCCGCGCACAGCAGCAGATACACCGACAGCATCAGGATCGGATGGAAGACGAGCCGGGCCACCACCTCGAAGACGACCGAGCGGTGCTCGGGCGCGAGCGTGTCACCGGCCACCAGCCAGCTGCGTTCGGGCGCGCCCTGCTGGTACTTGTCGGGCACCTTCAGCCGCGACGTCGCCAGTGACCACGCGGTCACCCCGCCCGGAAGCCGGGGCGGCGGCGCGGTCGCCCGCCCCTGGCGGCGGTGTACGTACAGCAGGCTCGTCACACCGAGGACGGCGACGGCGAGGACGGCCGACTCGCCCATGGTGTCCCAGGCCCGGAAGTCCACGAGGATCGTCGCGACGACGTCCTTGAGGCCGTGGTGCGCGGTCTCCTTGATGAGCGCGGCGCCCGCCGGCTCCGCCGTGCGCGCGCCCGTCGCCAGCCACACCGCGCACGCCACCGCCACGCTGCTGCCGAGCGCGAGCAGCATGCTCACACCCCAGCGCCAGGTCCGCTGCGTGTCACCGAAGAACACCGGAAGGCGCCGCAGGACGAGGACGAGCACCACGGTCGACACCGTCTCCACGCCGAACTGGGTGAGCGCCAGGTCGGGCGCGCCCTGCACGACGTACAGCAGCGCGGTGCCGTACCCGGTCAGGCCCGCGAGCACCGCCGCCTTCATGCGGCGCTGCACCACCAGGCACATCAGCGCGCACGCACAGGTCAGCGCACCCACGCCCGCCTGCATCGGGTGGTCCCACAGGCGCGGCGCGGGCGTGCCGTGCCAGGGCCGGTCGGTGGCGAGGACCGCGAGCAGCCCGACGAACATGACACCCAGGACCGTCGCCACGTACGAGGGCAGCGAGCCCTTCTGCACGGCGCCCGTGATCTGGAGCGCGGACCGTTCGAGGCCGAGCACGGTCCGGCCGAACACCTCGTCCGCCTTCGGCCAGGCGAACCGCCGCCCGAGCCGCACCACCGGCTCCCGCGCCAGGAACAGCGCCGCGCCGCCCGCCCACGCGAGCACCGACAGGCCGAGCGCCGCCCCGAATCCGTGCCACAGCGCCAGGTGGTAGGGGTGCGCGGGGACCGGGTACTGCAGCGCGTACTGCTCGAAGAGGTGCGCCGTCCAGTCGATGCCCGGTCCGAGCAGCAGACCGGCGAGGGCAAGCAGCGCGGGCTGCGCGAGGAAGGCGGCGCCGACGCGGTGCACGGGCGTGTCGGGGACTCCGGGCTTGCGCGCGAACGCGCCCCACAGGAAGCGCAGGGTGTACGCGGTGGTGAGCGCGGAGCCGACGACGACGAACGCCAGCACCCAGCGTTCACCCGCGCTCCCGTGCAGCAGCGCGTCGAACGCCGCCTCCTTCGCCGCGAACCCGAGCAGCGGCGGCAGCGCGGCCATCGACGCGCCCGCGAGGACGGCGGTGCCGGCCACCCAGGGGAGCCGCCGCCCCACCCCCGACAGGCGCCGCAGATCGCGGGTGCCGCTCGCGTGGTCGACGATCCCCGTCACCAGGAACAGCGGCGCCTTGAACAGCGCGTGCCCGAGGAGCATCGCGATGGCGGCGAGGGCGGCGTCGTACGAACCGGCGCCCGCGAGCACGATCAGAAAGCCGAGCTGGCTGACGGTCCCGTAGGCGAGCACCAGCTTGAGGTCGTTGAGCCGCAGCGCGCGCCACCCGCCGAGCAGCATCGTCACCGCGCCCAGGGTCAGCAGCACGGCACGCCACGGTGCGACATCGGAGAAGGCGGGGGCGAACCGCGCCACCAGGTAGACGCCCGCCTTCACCATCGCGGCGGCGTGCAGATAGGCGCTGACCGGGGTGGGCGCCGCCATCGCGTTCGGCAGCCACATGCTCAGCGGCCAGATCGCCGACTTGGCGAGCGCCCCGCACAGGATCAGGACGAGCGCGGCCGACAGCGTGCCGCTCGCGGCGGGCGGCGACGCCAGGATGTGCGAGATCCGGTACGTGCCCGCCAGGTGACCGAGCATCAGGAAGCCGACGAACATCGCGAGCCCGCCGACCGAGGTCACCGTCAGCGCCTGGAGCGCGCAGCGGCGGCTGGCGCGCTTCTCGCTGTCGTAGCCGATGAGCAGGAAGGACAGGACGGTGGTGAGTTCCCAGAACAGGTAGAGCGTCATGAGGTCGTCGGCCAGGACGAGCCCGAGCATCGCGCCCGCGAACGCGAGGAGGTTGCCGCCGAACGAGCCCAACTGCCGGGAGCCGCCGTCGAAGTAGCGCACGCAGTACAGCAGCACCAGCGCCCCGATGCCGGCGGCGAGCAGCACCATGACGAGGGACAGCGCGTCGAGCCGGAACGCGATCTCGACGTCGTAGTCCCTGATCCACCACCAGGCCTCTTCGCTCGCCCCGCCGTCGCTCACCTCACCCCAGCGGGACAGTGCCAAGCCGAGGGCGGCGGCGGGCGGGAGCGCGAGCAGCACGAACCCGCGTGGCCCCACCCGGCGGATCAGTGGGGCAGCGCAGAGCGCGACGACGAAGTGTGCGAGGACCAGTGCGGTCATACACGATACATATCGGGTGAAAAGGCGCGTCCCGGGTGGGGCGCGCCGGGCGGGGCCCACCCGGTCCGCACTGATCGCGGCGCCTCACACCGTCAGCGCGGAACGTCCCCGTCCGGCTTCAGGCGTACGGGGAGGAACGTGTGCCCGTTGCTGATCAGCGTCGGGTACGGCGCCAGCTCCGCCACGGGCACGGCGAGCTCCATGTCGGGGAAGCGCTCGAACAGCAGGCGCAGGGCGGTCTCGACCTCCAGGCGGGCGAGCGGGGCGCCGAGGCAGAAGTGCACCCCGTGGCCGAACGCGAGGTGCTCCTTGGAGGGGCGGGTGGCGTCGAATTCGTCGGCGGTGTCGCCGTGCAGGGAGGGGTGGCGGTTGGCGGCGGCGTACGAGGCGAGGATCGCGTCACCGGTCCGGATCACCGGGCCGTCCGGGAGCGGGATGTCCTGGAGGGCGTAGCGCAGCGGGAGGTGCTTGACCGCGGGCTCGTGGCGCAGGGTCTCCTCGACGATGTCGTGCCAGGTGCAGCGGCCGGTCCGGACATGGGCGAGCTGCGCCGGGTCAGCGAGCAGCGAGGTGACGGCCTGGTCGATGACGTTGACGGTCGTCTCGTAGCCGGCGCTGATCATCAGCAGCAGCGTGTCGCGCAGTTCGCTGTCGGACAGGGCGTCGCCGTCGCCCTCCTCGTCGCGGGTGGCGATGAGCAGCGACGTCATGTCGTCCTCCGGCCGGGCCCGCTTGGACTCGATCAGTTCGCTCAGGAGGTCGTAGACGGCGGCCGTGTTCTTGGCGGCCTCGTCGGCGGAGAGCGTGGTGGCGAAGATCCGGTCCACCAGCGTGCGGAACTGGGCGTGCTGCTCCTCGGGCACGCCCATCAGACGGCTGACCACGGCGATCGGCAGCGGGTACGCCAGGCGCTCGCGCAGGTCGACCACCGCACCGGCGGGGAGGGCGTCCAGCGGGTCGAGGATGCCGGTGACGAGCGCTTCGATGTCGGCCTGTAACGCCGTGACGCGGCGGGCCGAGAAGGCGGGGGCGATCATGCGGCGCAGCCGGCGGTGATCGCTGCCGTAGGCGGTGAACATGTTGTCCACGGCCACCCACAGCGCCAGTGGCCAGGTGGCGAGCGCGTCGTCGAATCCCGGCCAGTGGGCGCGTGCGTTCTTGGAGATGTGCGGGCTGGTCAGGAGCTGCTTGAGGAGGCCGGGATCGGATACGGACCAGGCGGTCACCCCGAGGATGTCGACGCGGGTGGCGGGGCCGCGGGCGCGCAGGGCGCGGTGTTCGGCGTGGTGGTCGGATGCGGTGGGGTCGAGGACGAGCACCGGGTCGTCGGCCATGGGGGGCTCCTTACGTGGGGGAGGGTTCGCCCCCGAGCCTCCCGCCGGGGTGCCGCCGCGTCCAGGGTGTGTTCTCGGCCATGCGCAGCGGATCAAGAAGCGTCCCGGCGGGGAGCCGCCGAGCGCGTCGCCGCCACCACCCCGCCGTCCACCAGGAGGTCGGTGCCGGTGATGAAGGAGGCTGCCGGGGAGAGCAGGAAGGCCGTCGCCTCCGCGATGTCGTTCGGGGTGCCGGCGCGGCCAGTGCCCGAGCGCTCGATCATCGCGCGCATCTGGGAGCCGGACTCACCGGCCAGCTCGGCGCGGCCCATCCGGGTGGAGATGACGCCAGGGCTGACGGAGTTGACCCGGGCGCCGCGCTCGCCCCACGCGAGCGAAGCGGCCTGGACGCGCAGGTGGTTGGCGCGCTTGGCGAGGGCGTAGGCGGCGCCGGGGTCCGACAGGGCGTCCGGCCGCAGGAACGGCAGGCCGAGGAGCTCGTCGGCCGCAGCGGAGCGCAGTGCGGTCTCGACGTCGGGCGGCAGCGGAGCCATGTGCCCGGCCATGGACGCGATCACCACGCCCGCGCCGCCCTCCGCGACCACCGTGCCGAACTCCTCCAGGACTAGGGCGCTTCTGATGGCTCTTGGACGGTGTCGCGGAGCCAGATGACGACTGCCGCGACGGCCAGGGTGCCGTTGAAGATGTAGT
>NZ_JAOZYC010000165.1:0-57988 GCF_035798155.1 Streptomyces endophyticus
TCGTGGACGCGGCCGTCGGCCCCGCCGCCCATCTCCCGCTGCTCGCCGTCGAGTTGACGCGGGCCGGGCTCGGCGCCGACTGGGCCACCCTGCTGTGGGAGGCCGGGTCGCTGCCGCCGGACCGCCTGGTCGCCGCCGCCGACGCGCTGGCCGTGGCGGGCCGTTCCGCCGACGGCCGCCAACTGCTGCGACAGGGCACGGGCCGCCCGCCCGCCGAGTTCGGCGACGCCGTGCACCGGCTCGACCAGGAAGGCCGGCACCGCGAGGTCCGCACACTCCTGGACGCGTACATCCGCGGCCGCACCCCCGAAGAGGCCGCCGACAGCGCGCGCGGCGCCCCCGACCGGCTCGTCCCGCTGCTCCTCGACGCGGCGCGGCGGGTCTCCGACGAGCGGTACTGGGACGTGGTGCACGCGCTGCGCATCGCCGGCATCGCGCACTGAACCGTCACCCGCACGGGTGGCCCGTGCCGCCACGATCCAGCGGGTTGCCGACGATGCCCTTGGCAAGCCCCCCGATGAGGCTTACGTTCGTCCCTCTACCGCCGTTCTACGTGCGTAGAGGCGCTAGGCAGGGACGTACCTGCGTAGGGACGTAAGGAAGAAGGAGTGCTGCCGATGACCACCCCCTCCCGAGCCTCTCTGCACGACCGCCACCGCGATGTCCTGCCGGACTGGCTGGCCCTGTACTACGACGAGCCGATCGAGCTCACGCACGGCGAGGGCCGGCACGTCTGGGACGCCGAGGGCAATAAGTACCTGGACTTCTTCGGCGGCATCCTCACGACGATGACCGCGCACGCGCTGCCCGAGGTCACCAAGGCGGTGAGCGAACAGGCCTCCCGCATCGTCCACTCGTCGACGCTCTATCTGAACCGCCCGATGGTCGAACTCGCCGAGCGTGTCGCCCAGTTGTCGGGCATCCCGGACGCCCGCGTCTTCTTCACCACGTCCGGCACCGAGGCCAACGACACGGCGCTGCTGCTCGCCACCGCGTACCGCCGCTCGAACCAGATCCTGGCGATGCGCAACAGCTACCACGGCCGCTCGTTCTCCGCGGTCGGCATCACCGGCAACCAGGGCTGGTCGCCGACGAGCCTGTCCCCGCTGCAGACGCTGTACGTGCACGGGGGCGTGCGCGGCCGCGGCCCCTACGCCCAGCTGTCCGACGCCGAGTTCATCGACGCCTGCGTCGCGGACCTGCGCGACATGCTCGGCCAGACCCGGGGCAACGTGGCGGCGCTCATCGCCGAACCCATCCAGGGCGTCGGCGGCTTCACCTCCCCGCCCGACGGCCTGTACGCCGCCTTCCGCGACGTCCTGCGCGAGCACGGCATCCTGTGGATCTCGGACGAGGTGCAGACCGGCTGGGGCCGTACCGGCGAGCACTTCTGGGGCTGGCAGGCGCACGCGCAGTCAGGACCGCCGGACATCCTGACCTTCGCCAAGGGCATCGGCAACGGCATGTCGATCGGCGGCGTCGTCGCCCGTGGTGATGTCATGAACTGCCTTGACGCCAACTCCATTTCGACGTTCGGCGGCTCCCCGATCACCATGGCGGCGGGCCTCGCCAACCTCTCGTACCTCCTGGAACACGACCTCCAGGGCAACGCCCGGCGGGTCGGCGGACTCCTCATCGAGCGCCTGCGCGCGATCGCCGCGAGCGCGCCCGGCGTGCGGGAGGTGCGGGGGCGCGGGCTGATGATCGGCATCGAGCTGGAGAGCCCCGGCCCCGGCCCCGACGCGGCGCAGGTCATCGAGTCCTGCCGGGAGCAGGGGCTGTTGATCGGCAAGGGGGGCGGGCACGATTCGAGCGTCCTACGGATCGCTCCGCCGATGACCTTGACCGTGGCGGAGGCGGAGGAGGGGGCGGGGATTTTGGATCGGGCGCTCAAATCCAGCCCCTCCGGCGTTTGAGGAGCGGGGTCCGGGGCGGAGCCCCGCGACCGCTCGCCGGTTGGGTCAGATCTGAACGGAGGCCTCCGTACATGTCCGCGCACACCCTCTCCGTCCGCCAGATACTCGCCCTGGACCGCATCGCCGCCGGCCAACCGGAGGTGGTCGCCGCGGCGGACCACCTCGACCGCCCCGTCCGCTGGGTGCACGTGGCCGAGGCCGCGGACGTGGGTGTGATGCTGAGCGGCGGCGAGATGATCCTGACCACGGGAGTCCTGCTCGCGGACGACGAGCGGCTGCAGGCCGAGTACATCGACTCCCTGCACCGCGCGGAGGCCGCCGCCCTCGTCCTGGGCCTCGGCCGCGCCTTCCCGTCCTCCCCGGAGGGGATGCGGCGCGCCGCCGAACGGCACGGGCTGCCCATGGTGGTGCTGCACCGCCCGTTCCCCTTCGCCGAGTTGACGGAGGAGGTGCAATCCCGGCTCGTACGAAGGAAGTTCGCCGCCGTCAGCCTCTCCGAGGGGATCCGTACCGCGCTCACCGGCCTCATCACGGCGGGCGCTCCGTTGCAGGGACTGCTCGACGAGATCGCCGCGCACAGCGGTTGCCCGGTCGTCCTCACCAACCTCGCCCACCGCGTCCTCGCCACCGCCGGTGAACACCCCGCCGTCGACGACGTGTTGCGCGACTGGGACCGGATCGCCCGGCAGCCCGGCGGGGTCGACGGGGAGGGCTGGATCCGCGCGGACCTCGGCGGCCGTGGCGAACGCTGGGGCTCCGTCGTGCTGTGCGGGCACCGCGGCGACGGCGCGTCCGGGCGGCTGCTCGCGGACCGTGCGGCGGAGGCCCTGGTCCTGCACCACCTGCTGTCGGGCTCCGGGCCGAGCTGGGAGGAGCAGTCGGCCCGCTGTCTGCTCTCCGACCTGCTCGCGGGCGGCGCGCCCGCCCGCAGCCTGCTGCCCCGCGCCCGCGCGGCGGGCCTCCCGGTGAACCGCCGCACCTTCGTCCCCCTCGTCGTACGCGACACCTCGCCGTCCCAACTCGACCGCCTTCTACGCCTGTTGGGGCTGAAGGGCCTCGTGGCGGAACTGGCCGAGCGCTCCACCGCCGTCCTCCTCAGCCTCGCCCGCGACCAGGCGCCGGAGGCGCTCGCCGCGCACTTCGCCGACCGGCTGCGCGCCGAGAGCGGCGACGCGCGGGCCGTCGTCGCGGCGGGCCCCGCGCACTCCGACTGGGAGGACGTGCCGGAGGCGCTGCGCGAGGCGCTGCACGTCGCCGAAGCGGCCGCCGGCGCGCCGCCCGGCCTCCCGCCGGTGGTCCGCATCGGTGACGTACGACTGCGCGGTCTCGTACGGCAGTTGCGCGACGACCCCCGCGTACAAGCCTTCTCCGAACGGGAGTTGGACGCCATCCTGGCCTCCGAGGACGCGGCGGAGCTCCTCCCGGTCCTGCGCGGCTACCTCACCACCGGCCGCAACAAGTCCCGCACCGCCCTCCTCACCCACATGAGCCGCCCCGCCGTCTACCGCCGCCTGGAGTCCATAGAGGCGCTGCTCGGAGTCGACCTCGACGACTTCGAGCAGGCCGCGTCCGTCCATCTGGCCCTGCTGGCGCACGACGCGCAGACGGGGCCGTGACACCGTGCAACGCCCGCGCCCCCGCGCGTGACACGCTGCGACTCGGCCGCGGCCCCCGCGGCCCCTACCGTCGGAGCCAGCACAGCCTGAGCCGGCACCGACTGAGCCGCCACCGTCCGAGCCATCACCGTCCGAGCCTTCACCGTCCGAGCCATCACCGTCCGAGCCATCGAAAGCAAGCTTTGGGAGGTCCCGATGAGCCCCGTGATCCGCGCCGCCATCTTCCAGACCGCATGGACCGGCGACAAAGAGTCCATGATCAAGGTGCATGAGCAGGCGGTCCGCGACGCCGCCGCCCAGGGCGCCCAAGTCCTCTGCTTCCAGGAGCTGTTCTACGGCCCGTACTTCTGCCAGGTGCAGGACGCGAAGTTCTACGAGTACGCGGAGTCGGTGCCGGACGGACCGGTCGTCCAGCGCTTCCAGGCCCTCGCCCGCGAACACGGCATCGTCCTCGTCCTCCCCGTCTACGAGGAGGAGCAGCCGGGCGTCCTCTACAACACGGCCGCCGTGATCGACGCCGACGGCAGCTATCTCGGCAAGTACCGCAAGACGCACATCCCGCAGGTCAAGGGCTTCTGGGAGAAGTTCTACTTCCGCCCCGGCAACAGCGGCTGGCCGGTCTTCGACACGGCGGTCGGCAAGATCGGCGTCTACATCTGCTACGACCGGCACTTCCCGGAGGGCTGGCGCGCGCTCGGCCTCGAAGGCGCCCAGATCGTCTTCAACCCGTCGGCGACGTCCCGCGGCCTGTCCCGCTACCTCTGGCAGCTGGAGCAGCCGGCGGCCGCCGTGGCGAACGAGTACTTCGTCGGCGCCATCAACCGCGTCGGCGTCGAGGAATACGGCGACAACGACTTCTACGGCACGTCGTACTTCGTCGACCCCGAGGGCCGGTTCGTGGGCGAGGTCGCCGACGACAAGGCGCCCGAACTCGTCGTCCGCGAGCTCGACATGGCGAAGCTGCGCGAGGTCCGCGACCGCTGGCAGTTCTACCGCGACCGCAACCCGCAGGCGTACGAGCCCCTGACCCGCCCGTAAGTCCCCGTACCTCTGGAGGAGCACATGAGCGCCGTCCGTACGGTCATCCGCGGCGGACTCGTCGTCACCGCCGCCGACGAGATGCACGCCGACGTCCTCATCGAGGACGGCCGCGTCGTGGCCCTCGCGGCCACCGGAAGCGACACCGCCGCGTCCTGGACGGACGCGCGCACGATCGACGCGTCGCGGAAGTACGTCATCCCCGGCGGCGTCGACGGGCACACCCACATGGAGATGCCGTTCGGCGGCACCTACGCCGCCGACACCTTCGAGACCGGCACGCGCGCCGCGGCCTGGGGCGGCACCACGACCATCGTGGACTTCGCCATCCAGACGGTGGGCCACTCGCTCCGCGAGGGCCTCGACGCCTGGTACGCGAAGGCGGACGGCCAGTGCGCCATCGACTACGGCTTCCACATGATCGTCTCCGATGTGCACGAGGACACGCTGAAGGAGATGGATCTGCTGGTGGGGGAGGGGGTGACGTCCTTCAAGCAGTTCATGGCGTACCCGGGCGTCTTCTACTCCGACGACGGACAGATCCTGCGGGCGATGCAGCGGGCCGGTGAGAACGGCGGCCTGATCATGATGCACGCGGAGAACGGCATCGCGATCGACGTCCTGGTCCAGCAGGCGCTGGCCCGCGGCGAGACCGACCCGCGCTACCACGGTGAGGTCCGCAAGTCCCTTCTGGAGGCGGAGGCGACGCACCGCGCGATCAAGCTGGCGCAGGTGGCGGGCGCGCCGCTGTACGTCGTGCACGTCTCCGCGCAGGAGGCGCTCGCGGAGCTGGCGCGGGCCCGCGACGAGGGCCTGCCGGTCTTCGGCGAGACCTGCCCGCAGTACCTGTTCCTGTCGACGGACAACCTGGCGGAGCCGGAGTTCGAGGGCGCGAAGTACGTGTGCAGCACCCCGCTGCGGCCGAAGGAGCACCAGGCGGCGCTCTGGCGGGGCCTGCGCACGAACGACCTCCAGGTCGTCTCCACCGACCACTGCCCGTTCTGTTTCAGCGGGCAGAAGGAGCTGGGCCGCGGCGACTTCTCGAAGATCCCGAACGGCATGCCGGGCGTCGAGAACCGCATGGACCTCCTCCACCAGGCGGTCGTCGACGGCCACATCACGCGCCGCCGCTGGATCGAGATCGCCTGCGCGACCCCGGCCCGGATGTTCGGCCTGTACCCGAAGAAGGGCACGATCGCGCCGGGCACGGACGCGGACATCGTGATCTACGACCCGCACGCCGAGCAGACGATCAGCGCCTCGACCCACCACATGAACGTCGACTACTCGGCGTACGAGGGCAAGCGCCTCACGGGGCAGGTCGAGACGGTGCTGTCGCGGGGCGAACTCGTCGTCACGGAGCGGGAGTTCACGGGGCGGGCCGGGCACGGGGTGTACATGCCGCGGGGGACGTGTCAGTACCTGGGGTAGCTGGCCCACACCCCGGCCCGCACGGAGGGGCGCTGTGACCGAACCAGGCACCAGCCGATACAGGAGCATCGGCGCACGTACTGGTCGCGTTCTTCTTGGCTGAAGTCCCGGTGAAGGGAGCGACAGATTTGCCTGATGGAGTCGTCCGTGTCAGGGAGCACCGCGTTCCACAGGCTCACCGTTCCATCCACCAAGCCGCCGGCGAGCGTCTGGCCGTCCGGGCTGAACGTCACGGCATCCACCATGTTGTTACGGGTCATGTTGTTACGGGTATTGAGAATGCTCCGCTGCGAGCCGGCAGCTATATGTGTTGATCATGGTGGCTACGATCCGGCGCGACAAAAGACCAACGGGGGGACAGGGCAGGCCTGTTGGGGATGGAGTGACGGACGTGTCGCGTGCGGCGCGCTTGACACAGGTGTCGGCTGATCTGCCGGGAGCGGTCGGCTGCAACCTGGAGGACTCGTCCGCGTTATGAGCGCTGAACGACCCCGTGCGCAAGCGAATTGGCTGCGGTAGGCGCGCGGGCCCGAGGTGGATCCGCCGTCGTCTGTGACGCCTACCCCCAACTATTTCGTAGATTGACGTCACAGACCGGGTCCGAATCCGGATTCTGGCGGAGACCGGGGCACACCTGTTGAGGAGGCGCTGGCCCACTTCGTACAGGCGCGCGGCGCGTCGGAGGCCGCACGCGACTGGCCCTATCTGAAGGTGCTGGGCGCGCGTCTGCTCGATGAGGCGGCCGGCACGGCGGGCACAGCGGGCGTTCCGTGCGGCGTCGCCCTGGACCCGGGGTCGCCGGACGGCGTCCTGTTCCCGCATCGAGGCGAACCTCGGGCGCGGCTTCGATGATCTGGAGCTGACCGGTCTGGAGTCGGGACATGCGGGACTGACGGAGACGTTCGCCGAGTTCTGCGACCAGTGGGGCTGGGGTGTGCGTTCGCTGATGCGGGACGCGAACGAACTGGCGCACGGTCTCGGGCTGTCGGCCGGGCTCTACCACGAGCAGGAGCAGTACGTCTCGACCACGTTGAAGTCCGCCTACACAGCGGCGGGCGGCAATCCGTACCTCTCGGAGGAGGAGGTGGCGCGGCAGAGCTGGAGCGACACGTTGAAGAGCCCGGTGACCCAATCGCTGAATCCGGAGTACGCGGCGGAATCCGCCCCGGGCGCGCTGCAGCAGGCGGAAGCGGCCTGGGACCAGGCGGGCGAGAACGCCAAGTCCTCGCCTCTGCTGGGCGCGGCGGAGGCCCTGTCCGGTCGGGACACGGACGTCGACTGGCAGTGGGACGGCGCACCCGGCACCGGGGACGGCACCGCGGGGCGGAACTGATCCATGGGCATCGGGGGGTACATCGACAGGGCCGCCGACGGCCTGGACCACGTGGGGCTGGACGGTACGGCCGAGAACCTGGGTGACGGCGGCGAGTCACTCGCCAACCGACTGGGTGCGGAGGTCGATGAACGCGACCTCGGCGAGAGCGACGATCCCAAGGAACTGCTCCACGGCAGCCCCGACAAGATCGAGTCGATCGCGCGCCATCTGCGGGACTTCTTCTCCGCGTTCGAGAACGTAGGCCAGGGGCTACGTGGCCTGGACTCCGGCGACTGGCAGGGCAGGGCCGGAGACGCCTTCCGGGAGAAGTTCGATGTCCAGCCCAAGGCGTGGCTCACCGCGGCGGACGCCTGCGAGTCGGCGGCCAAGGCCCTGGAGACGTACGCGGACACGGTCCGCTGGGCACAGAACCAGGCCCGTGAGGCCATCGAGAAGTGGCGGGCCGCCGAGCAGGCCTTGAAGCAGGCGGTCGACAGCTACAACGCCCGTATCGACGCGTACAACAGCGACGTCGGCGCGTACAACAGCAGCGTTGAGCGGGGTGGTGCGCCGGGTGCTGTCCCGGATAAGCCCGGCCCGTTCACCGACCCGGGCAAGGAGGGCAGGGCGGCAGCGGAGCACCTGCTCGTCGAGGCGCGCCGGCAGCGGGGCGACGCGGGCCGGGACGCCCAGCGGCTGGTGGCCGCCGCCCTGGATACGGCGCCGAAGAAGCCGGCCTTCACCGACCGCTTGCAGGCGGGCGGCGAGGACCTGATCACGACCGGCCTGCTCAGCGGGACCCATGCAGCGGGGGGCGTCGTCAAGAGCCTCACCGACGTGGCCAAACTGGCCCGCACGTTCAATCCGCTGGACCCGTACAACCTCACCCACCCCGCCCAGGCGTACGCCCAGCAGCAAATGGTGCTCGCCGGGCTGACCAACCTCGCCACGCACCCCGAGCAACTACCGAAGACGATCTGAGGCCGCGTCACATCGGAGCCCCGCCTGCCGGGCAGGCAACTCCCACATCTGTCACCGTCTCGACTTCGTCGGAATCGACTCGACCGGAGCGATGCAACGCCGGTGGACCGTCCCGGCCGAACCGCTCGTGGCACTGCCCGAAGGCCTCCCACTGGACCAGGCGGCCCTGCGGCGGTGAGGATGTCACCGTCATCCACGAACAGCACGTCCGATTCAAGATGGACGGAAGGGAAGCGGGCCCGGAGCCGAAGCGGTCCCGCCGAGCCCCGGGGCGGTTGTCATCGACGTCGCCTACACGGGCAGCGGAAGGCGGCTATTGCGCCGTGGTGGGTGGCTGCTCCTGCTGATCGGACGAGAGCGGGTGCATCACGAAGTCCTGGCGGGCGACGTACCCAGGGGCGATCTGTACGCGGGAGACGGCCGGGGCGTGGCGGTGCAGGCCTGCCAGGACGATGAGAGTGCCCTCGGGCAGGGTGGTGAAGCGGTACCAGCCCTCGGCGTCGGTGCGGGTGTGCACCAGTGTCTTGCCGCTGGTGCTCAGGACGGCCACGAGCACGTTGGCGAAGGGGTCGCCCCGGTCGCCGAGCACCCGGCCCACGAGGTCGGGCTGCGCCGCGTCGTTGCGCCCCAGGGCCGGGTTGTAGGCCTGGGGGCGAGGCGTCCCGACGGCGGGCGAGGCGGCCTGGCGCTCCTGGTCGCCGACGGAGACCACACCCCCGCTGGCGGCCGCGGCGCGCACCCGGTACTGCTCGAGCAGGGCGCCGAGCAGGATCAGCGCGATGCCCGCCACGATCCAGATGCTCAGTACGAGGACCGGCTGCGCGAGGTCGTTGTCGTCGAAGTAGAAGTGCGAGCGCAGCGCGGAGACGAGGTTGCCGAGCGGCAGGATCGGATGGAGCGCGCGGAAGAATCCGGGCACCATCTGCACGGGCACCGCGCCGCCGCTCGACGGCATGGCGAGCAACACGAAGATCGTGACGGCGACGCCGGGGAAGAACTGCCGCACGAACGGGGCGAGTCCGTAGCAGACGAGGGAGACCGCCGTGGTGAGCATGAACATGAAGACGATCGAGACGGGCCGGTCGGGGATCGCACCCATCGCGAGCGTCGCGTAGAAGCCGACCACCGCGAAGACCGCGCCGCTCACCAGGAAGGTGGCGACCTTCTTCAGCCTGGTGAGCGTGGTGGCCCGCAGCATCATCATGACCATGATGTACGAGGGAATGGTGAGGGCCAGGCTCAGGTAGAAGATGCTGGTGCCCATGCCGTCCTTGGCGACGGTCGGCGCGAGGTCCGTCACCTTCAGCTCGGACCCGGACGCGGCGGCGACCGGCTCGAACGCCTGCTGTGGGACGAGGGTGAGCTCGGCCCCCGAGGCCCCGGCGACGTACAGGTGCGCGGTGCCGCCCTGGGTGGTGGCCGGCATGTATGCGGCGACCGCGTCCTGGTGGAGAACCACTTCCTTGAGCAGGTCGGCACCGCCGTCGATGGGGACCATCGTGAAGCCGCCGGGCGCCGACTTGTCGAAGCCCGCCTGCAGTTGGCTCGCGGCGGCCGACGGGACGGCGATCTTGAGGTGGTGCGGGGTGGGGTTGTGGAAGGCCAGCAGGTAGCAGCAGAGGAATCCGGCGAAGAAGAGCGCGGGGAACCAGAGGCTCTGGAGGAGGGCCACCGCGGTGGCCTTGGCGCTGCTGTCGGCCTTCTCCTCGACAGGGCGCTCGGCGTGCACGGTGACCTGGGTGTCGTCGGCCCGGACGTCGTCAGGCTCTCCGTTGCTGCTGTTCACCGTGTCCTGTCCTGTGCGTCGTACGAGGGGTGGCGCCCACCGCCCGATGTCCCACTTCATCGGGACGGGCGAGCAGCTTCTTCGGATGGGTCCGAGGCCACCCTCTGGGAGAACGCCGCCGACTGCCTTGCTGCCAGGCCACCACAGGGCACGGGGTGACGCCCGGTCGGCTACTCCGTACGGGGCCTTTGCCGCGGCAGCGATGCCCCTTGCCTGACGGGGTGCCCCGCGTACCGAGGACCTACGGCTTCGTCATCGTGACCTGGTCGGACCGCGGCGACGGCTCGGCGTCGGACGACGCGACCACGTCGGAGCGGCCGCCGCGGTCCATGAGGCCTCCCGCGAAGGCGAGCGCGAGGCCGGCGAGGGCGAGGGCCGCGCCCACCAGGGTGGGGGAGGTCCAGCCCCAGCCCGCCGAGATGGACAGGCCGCCGAGCCAGGCGCCGCCCGCGTTGGCGAGGTTGAAGGCGGAGTGGTTGGAGGCCGCCGCCATCGTCGGGGCCTGGTCCGCCTTGGTCATCAGCAGCATCTGTACGGGTGTGGTGATGAGGGAGCCGAGGGCCCCGATGGCGACGATCGTGATCAGTGCGGGCACCGTGGCGTGGACCGCGAAGTAGAACGTCACCAGGGCCACGGCGAGCAGCGCGAGCCCCGCGTACAGCGTGGGGCGCAGGGCGCGGTCGGTGAGCGGGCCCGCGATCAGCGTGCCCAGCGTCATGCCGACGCCGTAGAGCGCGAGGACCAGGGTGGTCGAGGAGTCGGAGATGCCCGTGACGTTCGTCAGCATGGGCACCAAGTAGCTGTAGACGGCGAAGAATCCGCCGAATCCGACCACGGCCGTGGCCAGGCCGATCACCACCTGCCGGTTGCCCATCGCCCGCAGCTCGTGCCGGATCCCGGTCTGCCCGCCCCGCGGCTGGTGCGGCACGAAGAGGGCGAGCGCCGCGAGGGCGACACCGCCGATGACGGCGACCGCCCAGTAGGCGGAGCGCCATCCCAGGTGCTGGCCGAGGGCCGTGCTCGCCGGGACGCCGATGATGTTCGCGACGGTGAGGCCGAGGAACATCTTCGAGACGGCGCGGGCGGCCCGGTCGGGGGTGACGAGCCGGGACGCGACGACGGCGCCCACGCCGAACAGCGCGCCGTGCGGCAGACCGGCCAGGAAGCGCGCGGCGAAGAGCAGGCCGAAGTTCGGGGCGAGCGCGGACGCGATGTTGCCGACCACGAACAGGCCGGACAGGAGCAGCAGCAGCCGCTTGTAGGGGATGCGCGCGCCGATGCCGGTCAGGACGGGGGCGCCGACGACGACACCGAGCGCGTACGCGGAGACGAGATTGCCGGCGTGCGGCACCGACACGTCGATGCCGTCGGCGATCTGGGGCAGCAGCCCCATCGTGGCGAACTCGGTGGTGCCGATGCCGAACGCGACAACAGCCAGGGCCAGGAGGGCCAGCGGCATGGTGCAGGAAGCCTTTCGAAGAACGGGGAGGCCGACCCCTGGGACAGAGATCGGCCGACAACCGTGCAGCAGCGGGACGGACCCGCGCATTCCGCGATCGGCCCGCATGCCCGCGTGACCTCGGTCACCCCGCGCTCCGCATCCGTCCGCCGACGCTCTTGATCCTTGAAGGCAGCCGTACGAAGGTGGGGCCGCGGGCACGTCGGGGACACGGCCCCGTCGTGCGCCAAGGCCCAGGGAGGACCAGCGTGCGGCGCGACCACTGGATCCGACAGATCCGCAGGCTCGATCCCGACACCGACTACCACGAGATCTACGGCATCAGCTCGTCGTACGAGTTCCCCTGGGACACCATGCAGGCCCTGGGGTTCGCCCTCTACCGGACGTACGCGGTGCCGAGCATCGGTCAACTCCTCGGCCGTACCGGCGAGTTCACCGAGCGGGCGCAGAAGCGGTACGACGACACGGTGCTCATCCTCGACGCGGTCGGCGAGCACGGCCCCGACGCGGGGGAGGGGCGCGAGGCGGTGCGCCGGATGAACCGGATGCACGGCGCGTACGACATCTCCAACGACGACTACCGCTACGTCCTGTCGACCTTCGTCGTCGTGCCCAAGCGCTGGATGGACGCCTACGCGTGGCGGCCGTACTCGCCGCGCGAGGTGCGCGCGGCGACCAATTACTACCGGGACCTCGGCCGGCGCATGAACATCAAGGACATCCCGGAGACGTTCGAGGAGTTCGAGCGCCTCATGGACGACTACGAGCGCGAACACTTCGCCTACGACCCGGGCGGGCACGCGGTGTCCGAGGCGACGCTCGGCCTGATGGCGTCCTGGTATCCGGGCCCGCTCGGCGCCGCCGTGCGCCGGGCCTCCGTCTGTCTGATGGACCCTCCGCTGCGCGCCGCGTTCGGCTACAAGGACCCGAGGGCGGCCGTCGAGCGGGTGGTGCGGGGCGGGCTCAGGATGCGTGGCCGGTTCGTCCGGCTGCTCCCGGCGCGGAGCACGCCGCAGCACGGCCGGGACAGCAGCACTGTGCGCGGCTATCCGAACGGGTACCGGGTCGCCGACCTCGGTACGTTCCCCGGCCGGGCGCGTGCCGAGGACGCCCGACCCCAGGGGCCGTTCACGCCTCGATGATGGTGAGCGCGGCGGTGTCCGCGGCCGCCGGGTCGCCCGCCGCGATGGCCTCCACCAGCGCCTGGTGGGCGTCCGTCGTGGAGTGCCGCATGTCGTCCGCGAGGACGGTGTCGCGCAGCGCCGTGCTGAGCGTCGTGTAGAGGTCGAGCAGCAGCGGGTTCTGCCCGGCCCGCGCGACGCACAGGTGGAACTCGATGTCGGCCTCGACGAACTCCTTCAACTCCCGTGCCTCGAAGTGCTGTTGGCGGCGGAGTGTGATGTCCCGGAGCTCCGTCAGGTCGGCCTCCGTGCGGCGGCTCGCGGCGAGCCGGGCCGCCACCAGATCGAGGCCCCTGCGGACCTCCTCCACGTCTTGGTCGGCCACGTCCGCGAGCATCCGGCCGAAGGCGACGGCGGCCTCGTCCGTCGCCGTCACGTAGGTGCCGTCGCCCTGACGGGTGGTGAGCAGCCCGGTGTGCACCAGGGCGCGGACCGCCTCGCGCACCGAGAGGCGGCTCACCCCGAGGGTCTCGGCGAGGGTGCTCTCCGAGGGGATCTTGTCGCCGACCTGCCACCTGCCGCTCGCGATCTCCCCGCGCAGTTCGATGATCGCCGCGTCCACCAGGGACTTCCGCCCGACGCTCTTCATGTCTCCCCGCCTGTCGTGAAAGGTGGGCGCGCTGGGCGCCCCTTCGCGATTATGCGCCCTGCCTTCTTCGGCACTCCTCCGCGCACCCTCTTCTCCAAACATCAGATGTCTGATAACTCTATGCGGCAACTCGGCAACTCGGCAACTCCGGAACCAGACACGGGAGATGGCTTGATGGAGCAGTGCGACCGGAGGCGTTTCACGGGGGTGCGCCCGCTCGGCGGCGCGGCCCGTGACCTGGTGATCGAGGGCGGACGGTTCGTCGACACCGGCGGGCACGCCGGTGTCGAGGAGGAGTGCGGGGGCGGCGGACTGCTCGCGCTGCCCGCGCCCGTCGACGCCCACATCCACCCGGACAAGACCACCTGGGGCGGCCCCTGGCTCGACCGCGAGCCCGCCGAGACCCTCGCCGAACTCATCGCGTACGACGCCTCGGTGCGCACCGGCATGGCCCCGGTCGCCGAGCGCGCCGGGGCGCTGTTCGACCACGCGATCGCCCACGGCACCCGCGCCCTGCGCGCGCACGCCGACGTGGCGCCGCAGTTCGGGGTCGACAACGTACGCGGCGTGCGCGCGGCGGCCGACGCCCGCGCGCACCTCCTCGACGTGCAGGTCGTGGCCTTCCCGCAGCTCGGCGTCCGTGCCGCGCCCGGCACCGACGTACTCCTGGAGAAGGCCCTGGACGACGGCGCCGACCTGGTCGGCGGCCTGGATCCGGTCGGCTTCGACGGCGACCGCGACGGGCAGCTCGACCTGCTCTTCGCGCTCGCCGAGCGGCGCGACGTGGGGCTCGACATCCACCTCCACGACCGGGGCCCCGTCGGGGTCGACCAGATCACGGAGATCGCGCGCCGCACGGTGGCCGCGGGCCTCGAAGGCCGGGTGACGGTCAGTCACGCCTTCGCGCTCGACGGCCTCGAACCCGCACAACTCGCCCTCGTCGCCGCTCAGTTGGTGGAGGCCGGGGTCACCGTCACCACCTGCGCCCTGGGCGCCGACCCGCTCGTCCCCTTCGCCGCGCTCACCCGCGCGGGCGCCGCCGTCGCCATCGGCTCCGACGGGGTCTGTGATCCGTGGACCCCGTTCGGCAACGCCCAGCTGCTCGACCGCGCCCACCTGCTCGCCTACCGCAGCGACGCACGCACCGACGCCGAACTCGCCGCCTGCTACGCGCTCGTGGCCGACGGCGGCGCCGACCTGCTGGGCCTCGACCGGGTCGCGTTCCGGCCCGGCGACCCGGCGGACTTCATCCTCGTGGACGCGCCGAGCGTGGCCCAGGCCGTGGTGCGCAGGCCCGTGCCGCGGATGGTCGTGCGCGGCGGCCGGGTCATCGCGCGCGACGGTGAACTGGTCGAAGGCGGTGGCGCGCCGTGAACCGCCGCGCTCTCACTTCCGCGGGATCCGCCCTCGCCGCCCTGCTCCTCGCCGCGACCCTCGGCGGCTGCGGCGGCGGGCCCGGCGGGCTGCGCCCCGCCGTCGCGCTCGACCTGAAGACCTCGACCCCGAAGGCGACGAAGTCCCTCGACTCGATCACCTGGAACCTGCCCTACGAGCCCCAGGGCATCGACCCGATCAAGTCCTTCAACTACGCCGAGAACACGGTCCTTTCGAACCTCTGCGAGAGCCTGCTGCGACTCACCCCCGACTTCAGGATCAAGCCGGGACTCGCCACGAAGGCCGCCAACCCGACCCCGAAGAAGTGGGTCTACACGCTCCGCGAAGGCGTCCGCTTCTGGAACGGCAAGCCGCTGACCGCCGACGACGCGGCCGCCAGCCTGAGCCGCCACCTCGACCCGAAGCTCGGCACGTGGTGGGGCGACTACTTCCAGAACGTCGACTCCGTGCGGGCCACCGGCCGGATGGAGGTCACGGTCACGCTCAAGCGGCCCGACGCCCTGTTCAACCAGGCCATGGCCACCGCGGCAGGCGCCGTCTCCGAGAAGTCGGCCATGCGGCGCGCGGACAAGGACTACGGGACGCCCAAGCAGGGCGTGATGTGCACGGGGCCGTTCGAGTTCGCGCGCTGGCGCTCCGGTGAATCGCTCACCATCACCCGGAACAACGACTATTGGGGCCGGCCCCACCGTGCCGTCTCCAAGTCGCTGACCTTCCGGTTCATCGCCGACGAGACCACCGCGGTCAACGCGCTGCGCTCCGGCGAGGTCGACGGCCAGTACTTCTACCTGCCGCCCGCCGCGATCGGCCAGTTGCAGTCCTCGCCCACCGGCACCGTCACCCTCGGCCGCTCGCTCACCTACTGGGCGCTGCTCGACGCCACGAAGAAGGGCCCGTACGCGATGCGGAAGGTCCGCCAGGCCCTCTCGTACGCCCTCGACCGCGACGCGCTCGGCGCCGCCGTCTTCCAGGGGACCGCGCCCGCCCAGCGTGCCCTCGCCGGTCCCGCGACCTGGGGCTACGAGAAGGACCACTTCCGCAAGGCGTACGACGAACTGCCCAGCGGCAAGGCCGACTTGAAGAAGGCCGAGGCCCTGCTGAAGGAGGCGGGGCCCGCCGCCCGCAAGCGGATCACCATCGCGGTGCAGGGCAGTTCCTCCGTGCACGAACTCACCGGCAACCTCGTCAAGGCCACCGGAAAGAAGCTCGGCCTCGACATCGACATCCGCGTCGTGCCCGTCGAGCAGTACGGCAACCTCTACCAGGACCCCAAGGCGCGCAAGGGCATCGACGCGTTCCTGTCCACCTGGTACGGCAACGTGCCGGACCCGCTCGACGCGTACACCGTCTTCCTGTCCGGCGGGAACAACAACTTCAGCGGGTACGACGGTGTCGACGCCGACATCAAGAAGGCCCGCGCCACCGCCGACCAGGCGGAACGCGCCCGCATCGTCACCCGCATCCAGAGCAGGGTGGCGCACGACGTGACATGGATGCCGCTGAACAACCTGCCGGTGATCCTCTACCAGAGCGACCGCGTCACCGGCGCCGTCCCGTCGTTCCCGTATCTGTACTACCCGTGGGCCACGGGCCTGGGAGGTCGGTGACGCAGATGAAATCCCAGACGAAACCCCAGACGAAATCCCTTCTGAACCCCACCGCGAGATTCGTGCTGTTGAGGCTCGTCGGGCTCGCCGCAGTGCTGCTCGTCGCCTCCTTCCTCGTGTACGGGCTGCTGTATCTGGTGCCGGGCGGACCCATGGCGTTCCTGCTGGGCAACCGCACCGGAACGCCCGAGCAGATCGCCGCGATCCGCGCCCAGTACCACCTCGACGACCCGTTCCTGGTGCGCTACTTCAGCTGGCTCGGCGACGCGCTCGGTGGTGACCTCGGCCGCTCGCTCGTCTACCGGCAGGACGTCACCACGCTGCTCGCCACGCGCGCCGCCACCACCCTGTGGCTCGTCGTGTACTCGTCGGTGCTCATCGTCGTCGGCGGGCTCGCCGCCGGCACCCTCGCCGCGCTGCGCGGAGGCCGCACCGACGCCGCAGTCACCGGGGTCTCCTCCGTCCTGCTCGCCACCCCGGTGTTCGTCATCGGCGTCGTCCTCGTGATCGTGTTCGCGCGCGGGCTCGGCTGGTTCCCGGTGTTCGGCGCGGGCGAGGGGCTGTGGGACCGCGTGCACCACCTCACCCTGCCCGCCCTCACGCTGGCCGTCGGCTCCGCCGCGTATCTGGCCCGGATCACCCGCGCCTCCGTACGCGAGGAGATGGGCCGCGAACACGTGGAGACCGCCCGCAGCCGGGGGCTCGCCGAGACCCGGATCGTGCGGCGGCACGTGCTGCGCAACGCGGCCGTGCCCGTCACCACCGTCATCGGCCTCACCGTCGCGGGGCTGCTCGCCGGGGCCGTCGTCGTGGAGAACGTGTTCGCCCTCGACGGCATCGGCTCGCTGTTCGTCCGCGCCATCATGCAGCGGGACTTCGCCGTGGTGCAGGCCGTGGTGCTCGTCCTCGTGGCGTCCTTCGTCGTCGTCAACCTCGTCGTCGACCTCTTCTACTCCGTCCTCGACCCCCGGATGGCTCGATGACCACCGCCCTCACCACCTCGCTGACCGCCGCCCGCAGAGCGGTGCCGCGCGACCCGCTCGCCCGCGCCGCGGCCGCCGTCCTCGCCCTGATCGTCCTTGGCACCCTCGCGGCGCCCCTCGTGGCGCCCTACGACCCCGACCTCCCCGACCTGTTCAACACGCTCGGCTACGCCACGCCAGGACACTGGCTCGGCGGCGACGCCCTCGGCCGCGACGTGCTGTCCCGGCTGATCTGGGGCGCCCGGCCCACCCTGCTCGGCCCGGTCCTCGTGATCGCCGTCTCGGCCGTCGTCGGCACCACCCTCGCGATCACCGCGGCGTGGTGCGGCGGCTGGGTGGACATGGTCGTCTCCCGGGTTCTCGACGTGCTGTTCGCGGTGCCCGGCATCGTGTTCGCACTGCTCTCGGTGGCCGTTCTCGGCCCCGGTCTGATGCCGGTGGCGCTCGGCCTCACCGTCGCCTACACCCCGTACGTCGCCCGCGTGGTGCGCGGCGCCGCGCTGCGGGAGCGGAACCTGCCGTACGTCGCGGCCGCCTGGGTGCAGGGCCGGCCCGCGGTCACCATCTGCGTACGGCATCTGCTGCCGAACCTGCGACCGATCATCGTGGCGCAGGCCGTGTCCGCGCTCGGCTACGCCGTCATCGACCTCGCGGCGATCTCCTTCCTCGGCCTCGGCGTCCAACCACCCACGCCCGACTGGGGGTTGATGGTGAAGTCGGGCCTCGACAGCGCCATGCGAGGCAATCCGATCGAGGCCGTGGCCGCGGGTGTGGCGATCGCCCTCGCGGTGTGCGCGGTGAACGTGCTCGGCGACCGGCTGGGGAGGGACCGATGACCAGCACATCCATGGAGCGGGAAGCGACACCGCTGCTCGCCCTGCGCGGGTTCGGGCTCGACATCCCGGTCGCGGGCGCCAAGGGGGTGCGCAGGACGCTCGTCGACCGGGTGGATCTCGTACTCGGCCGTGGCGAGGCGGTCGGCCTCGTGGGCGAGTCGGGATCAGGGAAGTCGATGACCGCGCGCGCCGTCATCGGCCTCACCCCGCAGGGCGCGCGCACGCACGGGCACATCGAGTTCGACGGTACGGACGTGGGCGCCCTCGGCGGCCGTGCCCTGCGCGCCCTGCGGGCCCGCAGCGTCGCCATGGTCTTCCAGGACCCGCGCGCCCACATCAACCCGGTGCGCAGCGTGGGCGACTTCCTCACGGAGGCGCTGGTCGCCGAGCGTCGCGTGGCGCGCAGGGAGGCCGAGCGCCGCGTCGTCGCGATCCTCGCCGACGTGGGCATCCCCGACGGGGCGCGGCGGCTTCGCCAGTATCCGCACGAACTCTCCGGCGGCCTGCTGCAACGCGTCATGATCGCCTCCGTGCTCGCGGCCGAACCCGATCTCGTCCTGGCCGACGAGCCGACCACCGCGCTCGACGTCACCGCCCAGTCCGAGGTCATGGCGATCCTCGACGAGGCGCGGCGGGCCCGTGGCCTGGCGCTGCTGCTGATCACGCACGACCTGGAGCTGGCCGCCGCGACCTGTGACCGGCTCGCCGTCATGTACGCGGGCCGCACGGTGGAGACCCAGCAGGCCGAGGCGCTCACCTCGCGCCCCCGCCACCCCTACTCGGCGGGCCTGCTCCGCTCCCGCCCGAGCCTCACCGAGCGGGCGCACCGCCTCCCGGTGATCCCCGGCCGCCCGGTCGCGGCCTTCGAGGCGAAGGAGGAGAGCGCCGGCTGCGCGTTCGCCCCGCGCTGTGCGCACGCCGTCGAGGCCTGTCATCAACAGGAGCCGGAGGAACGGGAGTTGGCCGACGGAGTGCGAGTGGCGTGCCTGCGGGCGGAGGAGGTTGCGACATGGTGAGCGACAGCGGCGGGACCGTGCTCGACGCGGTCGGTCTGCGCAAGGTGTTCGGTGAGGCCGTGGCCGTGGACGACGTGTCGTTCACGGTCGGCGCAGGGGAGTGCCTGGCGATCGTCGGGGAGTCCGGCTCCGGCAAGAGCACGGTCGCGCGGATGCTGCTCGGCCTGGAGGCGCCCGACGCGGGGCGCCTCACCGTGTGCGGGAGGGAGCGCGCCGCGCGGCGCCGCGTGCCGTCGGCCGAGCGGCGGCGCCGGGCCCGCGAGATCCAGATCGTGTTCCAGGACCCGTACGCGTCCCTGGACCGGTTGCAGCGCGTCGGCGACGTCGTCGAGACCGCGCTCGCCCTGCACTTCCCGTCGTCGGCCGCCGAACGGCGGTCGCGGGCAACGGAGTTGCTGGAATCGGTCGGCCTCGCGAGCCGCCACGCGGAGCTGCGCCCCGCCCAGCTCTCCGGCGGCCAGCGCCAGCGCGTGGCCATCGCCCGCGCGCTCGCCGTGGAGCCGCGCGTCCTCGTCCTCGACGAGGCGGTGGCCGCGCTCGACGTGTCGATCCAGGCGCAGATCCTCAACCTGCTCGCCGACATCCGCGAACGCCGCGAGATCGCCTACGTGTTCATCTCGCACGATCTGGCCGTGGTCCGGCAGATCAGCGACCGGGCGCTGGTGATGCGCGCGGGCCGCGTCGTCGAACAGGGCCCGACGGAAGGCCTGTTGGCGAATCCGCGAGAGGAGTACACCCGGCAGCTGCGGGCGGCGGTGCCGGGGCCCGGCTGGCGCCCGGCCCGGCGGACGAGCGCGGTCTGAGCGCGCGGGTGAGGGGGCGGGCGTGGGAGCCCGCGCCCCTCACCCGCACGGGTGGCAGATGCAGGACGCGCGTAGAACGCGCGCGGGGGCCTCTTGCCAAGCCTCACTAAGAAGTCCACGATTGTGCCTTTCAGCGGCGGCTCGGCACTCGGTACTCGGCATTCGATACTCGACACGAGGGGCTCCCCATGGACTTCGGACTCGTCCTGCAGACCGACCCGCCCGCGTCCGCGGTCGTGGACCTCATGAAACGCGCGGAGCGCTCCGGCTTCACGTACGGGTGGACGTTCGACTCGTGCGTGCTGTGGCAGGAGCCCTTCGTCATCTACAGCCGGATCCTCGCGGAGACCGAGCGGCTGACGGTGGGTCCGATGGTCACCAACCCGGGCACGCGCACGTGGGAGGTCACCGCCTCGACCTTCGCGACGCTCAACGACATGTACGGCAACCGCACCGTGTGCGGCATCGGGCGCGGCGACTCCGCGATGCGGGTCGCCGGGCGCAAGCCGAACACGCTGGCCCGGATCAGCGACGCGATGAAGGTGATCCGCGCGCTGGCCCGGGGCGAGGAGGCCGACCTCGGCGGCGGCTCCGTCGTCCGCTTCCCCTGGGTGCGTGACGGCGCCGAACTCCCCGTCTGGATGGCGGCGTACGGGCCCAAGGCACTCAAGATGGCCGGCGAGGAGGCCGACGGGTTCATCCTCCAGCTCGCCGACCCGTTCCTCACCGAGTGGATGGTGAAGGCGGTGCGGGACGCGGCAATGGCGGCGGGCCGCGACCCTGCCGCGGTGAAGATCTGCGTCGCCGCGCCCGCCTACGTCACGGCCGACGACTCACCGCAGGCGCTGGCGCACGCGCGCGAGCAGTGCCGCTGGTTCGGCGGCATGGTCGGCAACCACGTGGCCGACCTGGTGGCCAAGTACGGCGCGCACTCCGGCATGGTCCCGGACGCCCTGACGGAGTACATCAAGGCGCGCGAGGGGTACGACTACGCGCACCATGGCCGCTCCGGGAACCCGGACACGGCGTTCGTGCCCGACGAGATCGTGGACCGCTTCTGTCTGCTCGGCCCGCCCGCCGCCCACCTCGAAAAGCTGTCGGCGCTCCGGGAGTTGGGCGTCGACCAGTTCGCCGTGTACGCCATGCACGACGCGAAGGAGTCGGTGATCGAGGCGTACGGCAGGGATGTGATCCCCGCGCTGCACGCATGACGCGACCGGCGATCGAGCGTTGAGCAATATCCGTACCAGGCAAGGCAGTTGACGGCATCCGCACCCGCACGGCCGCTGTTCCCGTCTCCCTGAGCAGAACGGACTGCCCATGACCGACACCGCCCCGAGAACACCCCGGCCCGCGGTGGAGCTCGCCGCCGACGCCTACCCCGCCGGCAGCCGCTACGCCAATGAGGACCTGCGCCCCGTCCCGCTCGCCGACCGTCGCTGGACCACGTACAACTTCGTGGCCCTGTGGATCGGGATGGCGCACTGCATCCCGTCGTGGACGCTCGCGTCCGGGCTCGTCGCCCTGGGCATGGACTGGAAGCAGGCGGTCCTCACCATCGCCCTCGCGAACGTCATCGTGCTGCTCCCCATGCTGCTGACCGGGCATGCCGGGCCCAAGTACGGCATACCCTTCCCGGTCCTGGCACGGGCCGGCTTCGGCGTCCGCGGCGCCAACCTGCCCGCGCTGGTGCGGGCCGCGGTGGCCTGCTGCTGGTTCGGCATCCAGACGTGGATCGGCGGCCAGGGCATCTTCGTCCTCCTCGGGAAGATCTTCGGAGGGTGGACGGGAGCGGCCGAGGTCGGCGGCTATCCGTGGACCCTCTGGCTCTGCTTCTTCCTCTTCTGGATCCTCGAACTCGCCATCATCTACCGGGGCATGGAGACGCTGCGCCGCTTCGAGAACTGGGCGGCGCCGTTCGTGCTCGTCGGCGCGGTGGTGCTGCTGGTGTGGATCGCGAACAAGGCGGGCGGCTTCGGCCCGCTGCTGCACGAGCCGTCGAAGGTCGGCTGGGGCCCGGACTTCTGGAAGGTCTTCTTCCCCGGCCTGATGGGCATGATCGGCTTCTGGTCCACGCTGTCGCTGAACATCCCGGACTTCACGCGCTTCGGGAAGGGACAGCGCGCGCAGGTCTGGGGGCAGACATTGGGCCTGCCGACGACCATGACCCTGTTCGCGCTGATGTCGGTCCTGGTGACGGCGGGTTCGGAGAAGGTCTACGGGGCGCCCATCTGGGACCCGGTGGCGCTGGCGGGCAAGACGGACAACGTGTTCGGGCTGCTGTTCGCGCTGGTCACGGTGTTCGTGGCGACGATCTCGGTGAATGTCGCGGCCAACGTGGTCTCACCCGCGTACGACCTGGCGAACCTGGCCCCGAAGCTGATCAGCTTCCGCACGGGCGCGATCATCACCGGCGTGGTGGGTGTCCTCGTCATGCCGTGGAAGCTGACGTCGACGCCCGAGCTGTACATCTTCACCTGGCTCGGTGTGGTCGGCGGGCTGCTCGGCACGGTCGCGGGCATCCTGATCGCCGACTACTGGATCGTGCGGCGGACGGTGCTGCACCTCGCCGATCTGTATGTGCGCGGCGGGCGTTACTGGTACCGGGGCGGCTGGAACTGGCGCGCCGTCCTCGCCTTCGTGGTCGGCGGCGTGCTGGCCGTCGGCGGCTCGTACTCGACGTTGAACGCGAAGGGCGAGAAGGCGGGACCGTTCCCCCTGGACGGTCTGATCCCCTTCCTCAAACCGCTGGCCGACTACGGCTGGGCCGTGGGACTCGGGGCGTCGCTCGTGCTGTACACGGTGTTGATGGCGGGGCAGCGGCGGGACTGACCGACCGACCCCAACTTCTGTGACGTGCCTCATTGACGGACCCGCACTTCATCAGGTTTGGTATACCAAACCGGGAGTGCGGGTCCGTCTGCATGTGGCTTGCCAAATGCCCGAATTGGGCGGTCAGTTCACCCGTGAGGAATCGGTGTTTTCTTCGCGTACACCTCTTGATTACCGCAAAACTGGCCCGTAGCGTCTTCCCGCCAAGAGGAAACGAAGTTCCTCATCGCGGAAAATGTGGACATCCAGGAGCGCGTCATGGCTGCCGTGCACGAACAGACCCCCACCGCCGCTGTCGACGGGCCCGCCCGCACCAGTCCGGGTCTCTACAGTCCCGATCTGGCCCCCACGAAGAAGGAAGGGCGCCGCTGGGGCGCGTACAACGTCTTCACGCTGTGGGGCAACGACGTGCACAGCCTGGGCAACTACGCCTTCGCCGTGGGCCTGTTCGCGCTCGGGCTCAGCGTCTGGCAGATCCTGATCGCCTTCGTGGTCGCCTCCGTACTGCTCTTCGGGCTGCTGACGCTCTCCGGCTACATGGGCCAGAAGACCGGCGTGCCCTTCCCGGTGATGAGCCGGATCGCCTTCGGCATCCGCGGGGCGCAGATCCCCGCCGCCGTGCGCGGGGCCGTCGCCATCGCCTGGTTCGGCATCCAGACGTATCTCGCCGCCGTCGTGCTCGGCGCCGTGGTCAAGAAGCTGGCGCCCGGCGCCGCCTCGCTCGACCACAACTCGATCCTGGGCCTGTCCACCCTCGGCTGGATCACCTTCCTGGCCCTCTGGGTCATCCAGGTCGTGATCGTCAGCTACGGCATGGAACTGATCCGCAAGTACATGGCGTTCGCCGCGCCCACCATCCTCATCACGATGTGCGCGCTCGCCGCATGGATCTTCGTCAAGGCGGACATGTCCATCGCGGTCTCCACCGGCTCCGCGCCCACCGGGCTCGACGCCTGGCGGCAGATCCTGGAGTCCGCCGCGCTGTGGGTCGTCATCTACGGCACCTTCGTCCTCAACTTCTGCGACTTCACCCGCTCCGCGAAGAGCCGCCGCGCCATCGTCGCGGGCAACCTCGTCGGCATCCCGCTCAACATGCTCTTCTTCGCCGGCATCGTCGTCGTGCTCTCCGGCGGCCAATTCGCCATCAACGGGAAGGTCATCGCGGGCCCCGAGGACATCGTCGCGACCATCCCGAGCACCCCGCTGATGGTCCTCGCCTCCCTGGCCTTCATCGTCCTGACCATCGCGGTGAACCTGCTCGCGAACTTCGTAGCGCCCGTCTACACGCTGGTCAACCTGTTCCCGCGCACGCTCAACTTCCGCAAGGCCGGCATCGTCAGCGCCGTCATCGGGCTCGTCATCCTGCCCTGGAACCTCTACAACAGCCCGACCGTCGTGAACTACTTCCTCGGCGGACTCGGCGCCCTGCTCGGCCCCGCCTTCGGTGTCGTCATGGCCGACTACTGGCTCGTCCGCAAGACGCGGGTCAACGTCCCCGACCTCTACACCGACGCCGCCGACGGCGACTACCACTACCGCTCCGGCTTCCACCTGCGGGCCGTCGGCGCGTTCGCCCCGTCCGCCGCCGTCGGGGTCGTGATCGCCCTCGTCCCCGCGTTCAAGTCGCTCTCCGGGTTCTCCTGGTTCATCGGCGCCGGCCTCGCCGCGCTGCTCTACGTTGTGCTCGCGGACCGCAGCCGCACCGCGAACGACGTGGACGGCGAGGAGATCGCCGTCCCCGCCGCCTGACCCGCCTCACCGAAAACAACAAGAAAGCTGTAGCCCGCCATGCGCATTCTCGTCTGCAACGTCAACACCACCGAGGACATGACCGAGAGCATCGGTGCGCAGGCCAGGGCCGTGGCCTCGCCCGGCACCGAGATCGTGCCGCTCACCCCGGCGTTCGGCCCCGACTCCTGTGAGGGCAACTACGAGAGCTACCTGGCCGCGATCGCCGTCATGGAGACGGTCCGCGCCTACCCGGAGCCCTTCGACGCCGTCGTGCAGGCGGGCTACGGCGAGCACGGCCGCGAGGGGCTCCAGGAGCTGCTCGACGTCCCGGTCGTCGACATCACGGAGGCCGCCGCGAGCACGGCGATGTACCTCGGCCACAAGTACTCCGTGGTCACCACGCTCGACCGGGCCGTGCCGCTCATCGAGGACCGCCTCAAGCTGGCCGGGCTCACCGACCGCCTCGCCTCCGTACGCGCCAGTGGCCTCGCCGTGCTCGACCTCGAACGCGACCCGGACGCCGCCGTCAAGGCCATCGTCGAGCAGTCCGCGCGGGCTGTGGAGGACGACCGGGCCGAGGTCATCTGCCTGGGCTGCGGCGGCATGGCGGGCCTCGCGGACGAGGTCGAGGCGCGCACGGGCGTGCCCGTCGTCGACGGTGTCGCCGCGGCCGTGACCGTGGCCGAGTCACTCGTCCGGATGGGCCTGAGCACGTCGAAGGTGCGCACGTACGCGCCGCCGCGCCCCAAGCAGTTCAAGAACTGGCCGCCGAACAAGGGCTGAGTCAGGAGCCCTTGTCCGAGCCGAGCGAGGCCGCCGCGTCCCCGGCGGCCTTGCGGGCGCCTCTGATCACGGTGTCGTTCGACGGCGCGCCCTTCGACTCGAAGTCGCTGCCGTTGTAGGTGACGGTCAGCAGCAGGTTCCCCGTGCGGACCGTCACGACGGACTCGCGGGTGTCCTGCTTGTCCTTCGTCTTGAGCGAGCTCGTCACACGCGCCTCGTCCCCGAGGCCCTTGAGCGGGCTGGTCCGCTTCTCGCCGTCCCCGGCCGCGAACGCCTTCTTCGCCAGGTCGTCGGAGTCCTTCACCTCGAAGGAGACATCGAGCCAGCGGTAGTCGTACCCCTTCAGGGCGCTCCACGAGCAGCCGCGGCGGACCGACTCGTCGGTGGCCGACAGCTCCTTGCCCGCCGTCTTGGCGTCCGGCACGAGGGACGTGACCGTCGACTTGGGCAGCGCGCTACAGGGGGCAGGCGGCTTCGGATACGTCTTCGAGGCCACGGACTCACCGGGCTCGTCGGGCGCCGAGGACGACTGCGGCGCCGACTCGGAGCCTTCCTTGCCCGCGGACTGCTCCGCCATGGGACCCGAATAGGCCCAGCCCGCGCAGGCGAGCACGGCGACGGGCAGCAGGCGTGCGGTCAGGGTGACCGGGAGCGGGAGAGAACCCACGGCGTACGTCCCTTACGTCAGGGCGGGCGGGGGACGCCAGTCTCACATGAGTTGCTGTGTGCGGATACCGCCACTTCCGTCACTGCGGCATCACGCTGGGGCGTCGGTCTGGAGGGTCCGTGGGTTTGCCGGGGCGGACCGGTAGGATCCGCAAACGTTGTTGGAGGCCGCGGGCGCTGGGCTCGCCGAGGTGGTTGGGGGTCGGCGTGGTAGCTGGTCGTGTGGTGCGCTTCGACGGAGCGCGCGGTTATGGATTCATCGCCCCGGACGACGGCGGCGAGGACGTCTTCCTGCATGTGAACGATCTCCTGATCCCCGAGTCGTACATCCGTACGGGCCTCAAGGTGTCCTTCGACATCGAGGAGGGCGACCGCGGGCCCAAGGCCTCGTCGGTGCAGCTCGCCGAGGGTGCCTCGGCCCCCACGCCCGGCCGGCACGCGGCCGAGGGCGACGACGTGCTCTGCGATGTGCTGCGCGTCGACGAGTTCACGAACGAGGTCACGGAGCTGCTGCTGCGCTCGGCTCCCTCGTTGACGGGTGAGCAGATCCTGGCGATCCGCCGGGAGTTGGTACAGAGCGGCCGTAAGCACGGCTGGGTGGACAGCTGAGGCGCGTCGCGTCAGGGGTGGCACTTCCGCGCTGAGCTGAGCTGAGCTGAGCTGAGCTGAGTTGCGCGGGCAATTTGTGGGCATGAGCCCCCTTTTGCCGCTTGGGGTTATCCAATCTTCACCAAGGGTTGTCCGGATCCCGGACAACCCTCTTGTGTGCGGACTGTATGCGAAATACGTTCTGCCGTATTCCTTGATCGCACACCGATCGCCCACCCCTCATTCCTGGCGGAGGTATGCCCTCGTGCGCCGAACAGCGGTTGCCCTGACGGCAGTTGTCCTGGCGATGTCCACTTTGTCGGCATGTGGCTCTTTGCAGTCCTCGGCCACGGAGGTGGGCGGGGAGCGGATGTCCGACAACCGCCCGGTCCGTGACGGCGGAACGCTGACCGTGGCCCTCAACGCCGACCCCGACAAGCTCGACCCGACCCTCGCCCAGACCCTCGTGGGCCGCACCGTCTTCGCGGGCATGTGCGAGAAGCTCTACGACGTCAACGAGCAGGGCAAGGTCGTGCCGCAGCTCGCGACCCACCTGCCCGAGGTCTCCAAGGACGGCCGCACCGTCGACTTCGACGTACGCGAGGACGGCCGGTTCAGCGACGGCACCAAGCTGAACGCCGACGCCGTCGTCACCTCCCTGCTGCGCCACCGCGACCTGGCCGGCTCCGCCCGCGCCACCGAGCTCACCCCGCTCAAGTCGGCGAAGGCCACGGGCCCGTACAGCGTCAAACTCACCCTGAAGCAGCCGTACGTGCCGCTGACCGCGGTGCTCGCCGACCGCTCCGGCATGGTGATGTCGCCGACCGCGCTGAAGAAGTACGGCAAGAACTTCACCAACCACCCGTCCTGTGTGGGCCCCTACCGGTTCGTCGAGCGCGTCGGAGGCGACCGCATCGTGGTCGCCAAGGACCCGAACTACTACGACGCCAAGAACGTCCACCTGGACAAGGTGATCTACAAGCCGATCCCCGACGGCAGCGTCCGCCTCGCCAACCTGCGCTCCGGCGACGTCCAGATCGGCGACCAGATGGTCCCCGTCGACGTGAAGAGCGCGCTCACCGACAACAAGCTGCGGCTCTTCAACTCGCCCTCGCTGGGCTACCAGGGCATCGGCATCAACGTCGGCAACGTCAAGGGCCTCGGCCAGGCGCCCGGCAAGGTCGACACCCCGATGGCGAAGGACGTCCGCGTCCGCGAGGCCTTCGAGCTGGCCATCGACCGCGACCTCATCAACAAGGTCGCGTTCCAGGGCATGTACGAGCCCGCCTGCGGCCCGATGTCCCCGGCGTCCGCGATCGCGCCCGGCGTCAAGGCCTCCCAGTGCCCGAAGCGCGATCTCCCCAAGGCCAAGCGGCTGCTGAAGGAGGCGGGCGTCAAGGGCGCCGTGCACGTGGAGCTGAAGATCCCCACGACGCCCGAGTGGAGCCGCATCGGCCAGGTCGTCCAGGCGATGGTCAAGGACGCCGGATTCGCCCTGACGCTGCGCCCCACCGAGTACGCCACCATGCTCGAAGAGACCGACGACGGCCACTACCAGGCCTTCCAGAGCGGCTGGTCGGGACGGCTCGACCCGGACGGCAACATCGCCAGCTTCCTGCAGACCAAGGGCGCGATGAACGCCTACGGCCTGGGCAACCCCAAGATCGACGAGCTGATCAAGCGCGGCCGCACCGAGTCCGACCCCGCCGAGCGCGACAAGATCTACGCCGAGCTGATCCACAAGGTGAACGCCGAGCACACCCTGATCTACCTCTACCGCCAGAAGAACTACGTCGTCACCGGGAAGGACGTCGCGGGCCTGCACGTCTACGGCGACGGCCTCGTCCGAGTCAAGGATGCGGGGTACGTCAAGTGACGACCGCTGAAGCAGCCATCCAAAAGGCCACAGTGAAGAAGTCCGGGCTGTTCGCCGGGCACCCGATGGCCACGTACGTCCTCACCCGCATCCGGCAGTCCGTCATCACGATGTTCCTCGTGTCGATCGTCGTGTTCGCCGGCATCCGCGCGCTGCCCGGCGACCCGGCGCTCGCGCTCGCCGGTGAGGAGCGCAGCCCGAAGGCGCTGGCCGCGATCCGCGCCAGTTACGGGCTCGACGACAACATCGTCGTCCAGTACGCCCGGTTCATCGGGCACGCGCTCCAGGGCGACCTGGGCAACTCCTCGCGCACCGGGCTCCCGGTCTCCGACGCCATCGCGCAGGCGCTGCCCGTCACCCTCGAACTCGCCGCGCTGTCCCTGCTGCTGGCGATCGTGCTGGGCGTCGGCGCCGGTGTCGTCGCGGCCGTGCGGCGTGGCAAGACCGCCGAGTGGATCGCCAACGCCCTTGCGCTCCTTGGGCTTTCGGTACCGACCTTCTGGCTCGGCATCATCCTCGTGCTGGCCTTCGCGATCGCCCTCCCGGTCTTCGCGGCCTCCGGCTTCGTCCCGTTCGGCGCCGACCCGCTCGACAACCTGCGCCGCATGGTGCTGCCCGCGATCGTCCTCGGCTCTGGACTCGCCGCCGTCGTCATGCGCCAGACCCGCGCCGCGATGCTCGACTCGCTCTCCGCGGACTACGTGCGCACGGCCCGCGCCAAGGGCCTCTCGCGCCGCGAGGTGGTCGGCGGGCACGCGCTGCGCAACTCGCTCGTCACCGTCGTCACCGTGCTCGGCCTGCAACTCGGCCACCTGATCTCCGGCGCGGTCGTCACCGAGCAGATCTTCGTGCTCCCCGGCTTCGGCAAGCTCACCATCGACGCCGTCTTCACGCGTGACTACGCGACGCTGCAAGGCGTGGTGCTGTGCACGTCGTTCGCGTACATCTTCATCAACCTGCTGGTCGACGTGGCGTACTCGGTCATCGACCCGCGCATCCGGCTCGGAGGTGCCCGGTGACCACGCTGGCTCTCACAGGAATACGCGCCCGGGCCGCCGGGAACGCCAAGCTGCGCGCCCTGCGCAAGAACAAGCTCGCCATGACCGGCGCCGTCATCGCCGTGATCTTCGTGCTCGCCGCGCTGTTCGCGCCGCTCGTCGCCCCGTACGACCCCGCGCGCGCCAACTTCGACGACGTGCTCGCCGCGCCGAGCTGGGCGCACTGGCTGGGCACCGACGACCTCGGGCGCGACCAGCTGTCCCGCGTCGTGTTCGGGGCCCGCGCCTCGATGCAGGTCGGTGTGCTCGCGGTCGTGCTCGCCTTCGTCGTCGGCGTCCCGCTCGGGCTGCTCGCCGGGTACTACGGCAAGGTCGCCGACAGCGTCGTGTCCCGCGTCACCGACACGATGCTCGCCTTCCCGTTCCTGGTCCTGGCCGTCGGCCTCGCCGCCGTCCTTGGCCCCTCGCTCACCAACGCGACCATCGCGATCGGCATCTCGCAGATCCCGGCCGTCATCCGCATCTCCCGCGCCGAGACGCTCCGCCTCAAGCACGTGGACTACGTGGCCGCGGCCATCGCCAACGGAGGCGGTGACGGCACCGTCCTGTTCCGGCACATCCTGCCCAACGCCACCTCGGCGCTGATCGTGCAGGCCACCGTGGGCATCCCCACCGCCATCATCGGCGAGGCCCTGCTCAGCTTCCTCGGTCTCGGCGTGCAGCCGCCCGAGCCGTCCCTCGGCGTGATGCTGTCGTCCGCCCAGTCCTTCCTCGCGCCCGCGCCCTGGATGGCGGTGTTCCCCGGCCTCGCGGTGGTCGCCGCGACGCTGGCGTTCAACCTGCTCGGCGACGGCCTGCGCGACGTCCTCGACCCCCGTGGAGCGACCCGATGAGCGCCCCTGTGTCCACTGAACCCGTCCTCAGCGTCCGGGACCTGTCGGTCTCGTTCCGCTCCGACACCCGCACCGTGCACGCCGTCGACCAGGTCTCCTTCGACCTGCGCGCCGGTGAAGTGCTCGCCGTGGTGGGGGAGTCGGGCTGCGGCAAGTCCGTCACCTCCATGGCCGTCATGGGGCTCCTCCCGCCCACCGCGCACATCACAGGATCCGTCCGGATCGGGGAGAAGGAGCTCGCGGGCGCGGACGACAAGGCGTACGGGAAGATCCGCGGCAACGACATCGCGATGATCTTCCAGGAGCCCATGACCTCCCTGAACCCGGTGCTCACCATCGGGCGGCAGATCGGCGAAGTGCTCCGCCGCCACCAGGGGCTGAACAAGAAGCAGGCACGCGCGCGTGCCGTCGAACTCCTCGACCTCGTCGGCATCCCGGCACCCGCCGAGCGCGTCGACGAGTACCCGCACCAGCTCTCCGGCGGCATGCGCCAGCGCGTCATGATCGCCATCGCGGTCGCCTGCGACCCGGCCGTGCTCATCGCCGACGAGCCGACGACCGCGCTCGACGTGACCGTGCAGGCGGGCATCCTGGAGGTGCTGCAGTCGCTGCGCGAGCGGCTCGGCACCGCCATCGTCCTCATCACGCACGACCTCGGCGTGGTGGCCGACACCGCCGACCGGGTGCTCGTCATGTACGCGGGCCGGCCGGTCGAACAGGCGCCGGTGCACGAGCTGTTCGCCGACCCCAAGCACCCGTACACGCGCGGACTGCTCTCCGCCGTCCTGCGCCCCGGAGGCGAGGGCAAGCGGCGGCTCCCCGAGATCCCCGGGCTCGTGCCGAGCCTCGACTCCCAGCCCGACGCCTGCACGTTCGCGCCGCGCTGCGCCCGCGCCGACGACACCTGCACGTCGAGCCGTCCCGGCCTCAAGGCCGTCGCCGCGGACGCCGGGGCCGACGCCCCGCACCGCGCAGCCTGCTGGCACCCGCACACCCTCCAGGAGACCGTTTCATGAGCCCCGACAAGCCCGGTAAGAGCGCACCGGTCCTTGAACTCGTCGACCTGGAACGTCACTTCGCGGGTTCCGGCGGCACCGTGCGCGCCGCCGACGGTGTCACCCTGACCGTCGGACGCGGTGAAGTCGTTGGCCTCGTCGGCGAGTCCGGCAGCGGAAAGTCGACTGTCGGGCGCTGCGCCGTCCGTCTCGACGACCCCACCGGCGGCACCGTGCGCATCAACGGCACCGATGTGACCACCATGTCGCGGCGCGCCCTGCGGCCGCTGCGCAAGGACTTCCACCTGGTCTTCCAGGATCCCTCGTCCTCGCTCGACCCGCGGATGACGGTCGGCCAGATCATCGCCGAGCCGCTCAAGCTGCACGGCATCGCGAAGGGCGAGGCGGCACGCGCGCGCGTGGCCGAACTCCTCGACCAGGTGGGGCTGCGCCCCGAGCACGCCGACCGGCACCCGCACGAGCTCTCCGGCGGCCAGCGCCAGCGCATCTCCATCGCCCGCGCGCTGTCCGTCGAGCCGGAGCTGCTGATCGCCGACGAGCCGACCTCCGCGCTCGACGTGTCGGTGCAGGCCTCGGTCCTCAACCTCCTCGCCGACCTCCAGCGCGACCGCGGCTTCGGCTGCCTGTTCATCACGCACGACCTCGCGGCCGTCGAGTACCTCGCCGACCGGATCGCCGTCATGTACCTCGGCCAGATCGTCGAACAGGCGCCCACGCGCGAGCTGTTCGCGGACCCGAAGCACCCCTACACGCAGGCGCTGCTCTCGGCCGCGCCCGTCCCGGACCCGACCACCCAGCGCAGCCGCGAACGCATCGTCCTCAGCGGCGAGTTGCCCAGCCCGCTGGCCCCGCCCGCCGGCTGCCGCTTCCACACGCGCTGCCCGCTCGCCGTCGACCGCTGCCGCACCGAAGTCCCGGCGCTGCGCACGCTGGAAGGCGGCCGGGAGGTCTCCTGCCACCTCGTCGCCGAGGACGGCACCGCGCCGGACGCGGCGGAACCACCGGCCGCCCTGTCGGCAGCGTCTCGTACGATCCCCAGCACCCGCACCGCCACCAGCTAGGAGCCTCCTTGTTCACCACCCGCCCGACTCTCCAGGGCACCTTCGGCATGGTGTCCTCCACGCACTACCTCGCCTCCCAGTCCGCGATGGCCGTCCTGGAGGACGGCGGCAACGCCTACGACGCCGCCGTCGCCGCGGGCTTCGTGCTGCACGTCGTGGAGCCGCACCTGAACGGGCCCGCAGGCGAGGTGCCGATCATCCTCGCGCCCACCGGGGGAGAGGTGCAGGTGCTGTGCGGGCAGGGCGGAGCCCCGGCGGGCGCCACCGTCGCGCACTACAAGTCCCTGGGCCTCGACCTCGTCCCCGGCACCGGACCGCTCGCGGCCGCCGTGCCCGGCGCGTTCGACGCCTGGATGCTCCTCCTGAAGGACCACGGCACCAAGACCCTCGCCGAGGTCCTCAAGTACGCCATCGGATACGCCGAGGACGGGCACGCGCCCGTGGAGCGCGTCGGCGAGACCGTCGAGACCGTGCGCGAGCTCTTCGAGACCGAGTGGCCCTCGTCCGCCGAGGTCTACCTCGTCGACGGCAAGTCCCCCAAGCCCGGTGAACTGCTGCGCAACCGGCAGCTCGCCGCCACGTGGAAGCGCCTCATAGCCGAGTCCGAGGAGGCCGGCGGCGCCGGCAGTGCCAACCGCGTCGCCCAGATCGAGGCCGCCCGCGCCGTGTGGCGCACGGGCTTCATCGCCGAGGCGCTGGTCCGCCAGTCGCAGCGGCCCACGAAGGACACCAGCGGCGAACGGCACACCGGCACGCTGACCGCCGAGGACCTCGCCGGCTGGTCGGCGTCCTACGAGGCCCCGGCGACGTACGAGTGGAACGGCTGGACGCTGTGCAAGGTTGGCGGCTGGAGCCAGGGCCCCGCCTTCCTCCAGCAGCTCGCCCTGCTCCCGCCCGAGCTGCCCGCCTACGGGTCGGCCGACTACGTCCACCTGCTCGTCGAGGGCTGCAAGCTCGCGATGGCGGACCGCGAGGCCTGGTACGGCGACGCCGATCCTTCGGGTGTCCCCGTGGACGCGCTGCTCTCCGGCGAGTACAACGCCGCGCGCCGCGCGCTGATCGACCCGGAGAAGGCCTCCCACGAGCTGCGTCCGGGCAGCCCGCTCGGCGCCGAGCCGAAGCTCAGCGCCCACGCCCACGCGGTCGCCGCCGGTGAGGAGGGCTTCGACGCCATGGGCGTCGCGGGCGCGGGCGAGCCCACCGTGCAGAAGTCGTCCTCGGACGAGGAGGTGTCCGCGAACGGCGCCACCCGCGGTGACACCTGCCACATCGACATCGTCGACCGCTGGGGCAACATGGTCGCCGCCACGCCCTCCGGCGGCTGGCTCCAGGCCAACCCGGTCGTCCCCGAGCTGGGCTTCCCGCTCGGCACCCGCCTCCAGATGACCTGGCTGGAAGAGGGCCTGCCGAACTCGCTCACGCCCGGCAAGCGCCCCCGCACCACGCTCACCCCGTCCCTCGCCCTGAAGGACGGCGTCCCGGTGCTGGCCTTCGGCACGCCCGGCGGCGACCAGCAGGACCAGTGGCAGGTGCACTTCTTCCTGGCGGTGGCGCTGCGCGGGGCGGTGCGCGGCGGGCTCGACCTGCAGGGCGCCATCGACGCCCCGAACTGGCACAACGACTCGTTCCCCGGCTCCTTCTTCCCGCGCGGCATGCGGCCCGGCTCCGTCACGGTCGAGTCGCGCGTCGGCGAGGAGGTCGTCGCCGAGCTGCGCCGCCGCGGTCACGACGTGACCGTCGGCGACGCCTGGTCCGAGGGCCGCCTGTGCGCCGTCGCCCGCGACCCGCGCACCGGCGTCCTGTCCGCGGCGGCGAACCCGCGCGGCATGCAGGGCTACGCGGTCGGTCGCTGACCCGTCACGGAGAGTGCTTCATGAGTGGGCGGGCGGCACCCGGATGTCTTCGAGGTGTCGCCCGCCGTTCACCTGCCATGGGGGCGTTGTCAGTGGGCTGTGTTCTCATGGAGACATGATCGAAACGAAGACGGAAAGCATCGAAGACTTTCTGAACACGCACATCAACCACAAGCTCATGACCGGCGTCGAGGACATCGTCCGCGCCGCCGCGGCCGCCGAGATCACCCCCCGCTTCCGCAGGCTCGACGCCGCGGAGATCGAGGAGAAGAGCGCGCCGCACGACCTCGTGACGGTCGCCGACAAGCGCGCCGAGGAGTACCTCACCCGCGAGCTCGCCGCCCTCCTGCCCGGCTCCGTGGTCGTCGGAGAGGAAGCGGTCGCGGCCGACCCGGCCTCGTACGAGGCGATACAGGGCGGCGCGCCCGTCTGGATAGTCGATCCGGTCGACGGCACCCGCCAGTTCGTGCACGGCGACCCCGGCTTCTGCACCCTCGTCGCCCTCGCGCTCGACGGCGTGGTGCTCGCCTCCTGGACGTACGCGCCCGCGCTCGACGAAATGGCCGTCGCGGTCCGCGGCCGGGGCGCGCGGCTCAACGGAGAGGTGCTGCACTCCGGACCCCCGGCGCCCGGCACCGACCTGCGGGTCGCGCACTCGCACCCCGACTTCACGAACGATGAGCAGAAGCGCTCCCTGCTCGGCCTGCGCACGGACGGCGTCGCGCCGCGCCCGTGCGGCTCGGCCGGCCTGGAGTACCTGGGCATCGCCCGCGGCACCGTCGACGCGATCGCGTTCGGCTGGGAGCTGGCCTGGGACCACGCGGCCGGGATCCTCCTGGTCGAGGAGGCCGGCGGGGCACACCTCACGCGTGACGGCGTCCCGTTCTCGATCCGCGGTGGAAACGCGCTGCCGTTCACGGCCGCGCGCGACGCGGACACCGCCCGGCGCGTCGCGGGATTGCTGGCGGGCTGACCCGCGCTCCTGCGCTGTCGGTGGCCCGGCATATCCTGTCCGGGCAGTGACCATCGGCTGACAAAGGAGTCCGAAGGTGCCGTCGATGCTCGATGCCGTCGTGGTGGGAGCGGGGCCCAACGGGCTGACCGCAGCCGTTGAACTGGCCAGGCGCGGCTTCTCCGTTGCCGTGTTCGAGGCCGAGGGCACCGTGGGCGGCGGCGCCCGCACCGAGGAGCTGACGCTCCCCGGCTTCCGGCACGACCCGTGCTCGGCCGCACACCCCCTGGGCATCAATTCCCCGGCGTTCAGGGACCTGCCCCTGGACCGGTACGGCCTGGACTGGGTGCAGCACGAACTGCCGATGGCGCACCCCTTCCCCGACGGCTCGGCGGCGACGCTGTCCCGGTCCGTCGCCGAGACCGCCGCCTCCTTCGGCCCACGCGACGCGGGCGCCTACCGCCGCCTGATCGAGCCGCTCCTCCCGCACTGGGACACGCTGGTCAAGGACTTCATGTCGCTGCCGCTGAGCGCGCTGCCCCGCGACCCGGTCACCCTCGCCCGGTTCGGCCTCGTCGGCCTGCCGCCGTCGACGTGGCTGATGCGCCGCTTCCGCGACGAGAAGGCCCCCGCCCTGCTCTCGGGCCTCGTCGCCCACGTCATCGCGCCGCTGTCCGGCTTCGCGACCTCCGCGATCGGCCTGGTCTTCGCGCTGGCCGCCCACGCGCGCGGATGGCCCGTCGCGCGCGGCGGCTCCCAGGCGATCTCGGACGCGCTCGCCGCGTATCTGAAGGATCTCGGCGGCGCCATCCACACCGACTACGAGGTGAAGCGCCTCGACGACCTGCCGCCCGCCCGCGCCTACATCTTCGACACGTCGCCGACGGCCGTCGCCAGGATCGCCGGGCTCGGCCGCTATTACGACCGCTACCGCTACGGGGCGAGCGTCTTCAAGGTCGACTACGCGCTCGACGGACCGGTGCCGTGGACCGCGAAGGAGGCACGCGTCGCGGGCACGGTGCAGGTCGGCCCGTACCGCTCGGACATCGCCAAGGCGCTGAACGCCGCGTCGCGCGAGGGCCGCGGCCCGGCGGCGCCGTTCCTGATCACGGTGCAGCCGACCGTCGCCGACCCCACGCGCGCCCCCGCGGGCAAGCACACGTTCTGGGCGTACGGACACGTGCCGAACGGCTGGGACGGCGACCTGACCGACGCCATCGAGCGCCAACTGGAGCGCTTCGCACCGGGGTTCAGGGACCTGATCCTCGCGCGCGCGACGGCGGGCCCACCCGAACTCGCGGTCCGCAACGCGAACTACGTGGGCGGCGACATCGCCTCCGGCGCGGCCAGCGGCCTCCAGCTCCTGCTGCGCCCCAAGCTCTCCCTCTCCCCGTACACCACGCCGCACCCCGCCGTGTACATCTGCTCATCGGCGTCCCCGCCGGGCCCGGGAGTCCACGGCATGTCGGGCCACAACGCCGCGAAGGCGGTATGGCGGAGACTGCGGGCCGATTAAGCCCCGCCGGCGGTTGAGCATTTCAAGCCCCGCTCTTGGACGAGAGCCAGCGGGGTCCGGGGCAGAGCCCCGAGTCGTCGGACCGGCCGACGTCCATGTCGAATTTCCGCCAGCCATCGGCCTCACCTTGCCCGATGCTAAAGACATGCACACCGACACCGATCGCTGCGTACGCGCCGTGCAGGCCAAGGACACCCGCTTCGACGGAGTCTTCTTCACCGCCGTGGTGACCACCCGCATCTACTGCCGCCCCGGCTGCCCGGTCGTGCCGCCCAAGCCGCGCAACATGCGGTTCTACCCGAGCGCCGCCGCCTGCCAGCAGGCCGGATTCCGGGCCTGCAAGCGGTGCCGGCCCGACACCAGCCCCGGCTCCCCGGAGTGGAATCAGCGCGCCGACCTCACGGCCCGCGCGATGCGCCTCATCGGCGACGGCGTGGTGGACCGCGAGGGCGTTCCCGGGCTCGCCCGCCGCCTCGGCTACAGCGCCCGCCAGATCGAGCGGCAGCTCCTCGCCGAGCTGGGCGCGGGCCCGCTCGCCCTGGCCCGCGCGCAGCGCGCCCAGACGGCACGCATCCTGATCGAGACGACCCAACTCCCGCTCTCAGAGGTGGCATTCGCCTCCGGTTTCGCCTCGATCCGCACCTTCAACGACACGGTCCGCGAGGTGTACGCGCTGTCGCCGACAGAGCTGCGTACGCGCGTGCCCCAGGGGCGGGTGAGTACTCAAGGGGTACTCACCCTGCGGCTGCCGTTCCGCAAACCCCTCAACCCCGACAACCTCTTCGGTCATCTCGCCGCGACAGGCGTACCCGGCGTGGAGGAGTGGCGCGACGGTTCGTACCGGCGCACCCTCCGTCTCCCGTACGGTCACGGCATCGTGGGCCTGACACCGGGTGCCGACCACATCGCCTGCCGCCTGATCCTCACCGACCAGCGCGACCTCACCGTGGCCATCAGCCGCTGCCGCCGCATGCTGGACCTGGACGCGGACCCGGTCGCCGTGGACGAGCAGCTGCGCACCGATCCGCTCCTCGCCCCGCTCGTCGACAAGGCGCCGGGCCGCCGCGTGCCGCGCACCGTCGACGAGGCCGAGTTCGCGGTCCGCGCGGTGCTCGGCCAGCAGGTCTCGACGGCGGCGGCCCGCACCCACGCGGCCCGTCTGGTCCTCGCCCACGGCGAGCCCGTCGACGACCCCGAGGGCGGCCTCACCCACCTCTTCCCGTCCCCGACGGCCCTCGCCTCCCTCGACCCGGAATCGCTCGCCCTGCCCCGCAGCCGCCGCACGACCCTCACCACCCTCGTACGCCAACTGGCCGACGGGGAACTGAGGTTGGGGCCGGAGTCCGACTGGGAAGAGGCCCGCGCCCGGCTCGGCGAACTGCCCGGCTTCGGCCCCTGGACCATCGAGGCGATCGCCATGCGCGCCCTCGGGGACCCGGACGCGTTCCTGCCCACCGATCTCGGAATGCGCCGCGCGGCCCAGGAGTTGGGCCTGCCCCACACTCCGGCGGCGCTGACCGCCCGTGCGGCGGCGTGGCGGCCCTGGCGCGCGTACGCGACCCAGTACCTGTGGGCGACCGACAGTCACCCGATCAACTTCCTTCCCGCGTAAGGAGTCCGGACCATGCAGCAGAAGCAGCACACCCTCATCGACAGCCCCTACGGTCCCCTCACCCTCGTCGCCACGGGCGACACGCTCTGCGGCCTCTATATGACGGATCAGCGTCACCGCCCGCCGCAGGAGACCTTCGGCGCCCGCGACGAGCGCCCCTTCGGTGCGGTCATCGACCAGCTGAACGCCTATTTCCAGGGCGAGTTGACGGAGTTCGACCTGCCGCTCGCCCTGCATGGGACGCCGTTCCAGCGCTCGGTCTGGGCGCAGCTCCAGCGGATCCCGTACGGCGAGACCCGCACGTACGGGGAGCTGGCCGAGGCGCTCGGCAGGCCGGCCGCCTCCCGGGCGGTGGGCCTCGCCAACGGCAAGAACCCCATCGGCGTCATCGTCCCCTGCCACCGCGTCATCGGCGCGAACGGCGACCTCACCGGCTACGGCGGCGGCCTCGACCGCAAGCGCCGACTGCTCGACTTCGAGCGCTCCGCCACCTCGACCGCCACGGCCGCCGCCCTCTTCTAACCCTCGTACACCCCGTACGACGGCAGCCCCGCCGGCTCGAAGACGTGCACGGACAGGCCGCCCGTCGTGGAGCGCTGGCTGACCGGGCGCAGGCCCGCGGGGGTGCCGTCGGCCGGGAACAGGCGGCGGCCCCGGCCCACCACGACCGGGGCGATCGCGAGGCGCAGCTGGTCGACGAGGCCCGCCGCGAGCAGCGACTGGGCGAGCCGTGAGCTGCCGTGGATCTGCAGCTCACGGCCGGGCTGCCGCTTCAGGGCGTCGACCTCGGCGGCGATGTTGCCCGCCAGGATCGTGGTCGGGTTCCAGTCGGCCCCGGTCAGGCTCTTCGTGGCGACGTACTTCGGCAGACCGTTCATGATCGCCGCGAAGGGGTGGTCGGTCATCGTCGGCCAGTCACGCGCGAAGTTCTCGTACGTGCGGCGCCCGAAGAGCAGCCCGTCGGCCCGGCCGAGCCAGCCCTCGGCGATCTCCATGAACTCCTCGTCCACGTACGGCACGAACCAGCCGCCGCGCGTGAACCCGTCACTGGTGTCCTCGTCCGGGGAACCCGGCCCCTGCGACACCCCGTCCAGGGTGAGGAACTCCTGCACCACGAGCTTCATCGGGCACCACTCCCTCGTCAGTCCTTCGCCTCCGCGTGCACCGGCTTCGGGATCAGCAGCGACGTGAACAGGGCCGCCACGATGAGCACGAGCCCCGCCACGACACCGGCACTGTAGCCGCCGACCGAGGTGCCGCCGGTGGGGGCGACCGAGTCCATCGCGGCGTACAGGATCACGAAGCTGAGGCCCGCGCCGAGGTTGAAGCAGCCCGCGTTGAGGCCCGGCAGGAAGCCGGGGTTCTCGGGCGGGGAGAGCACGATGCCGAGGCCGTTCAGCATGATGTTGGCCATGCCCGCGTAGGTGACACCCAGCAGGATCGACACCGCGAGGAGCAGGCCCGACGAGTCCGTCTGGAGGGTCAGCAGCGCCAGGACCGTCGAGACCGCCGTGGCGATCAGTCCGGTGCGCAGGATGCGGCCGTAGCCGTACGTCGCCGCGAGCCGCCCCGAGATCGGGCCCATGGCCAGGCCCGCGAGCGCGTACGGGGTCAGCGTCCACCAGGTCGCGCCCTCGGCGCCGAGGCCGAGGCCCACCGAGGTGTCCTGCGCGAAGCCGGGCAGCAGCCCGTTCATGATCGCGAAGACGCCGGTCATGGTGAGCATCGTCGACAGCAGCAGCGACCAGGTGGCGCGGCGCTTCAGCAGGTGCGTGGTGACCAGCGGGTGCGCGGAACGGTTCTCGAACCGCCAGAACGCCCAGAACGCGAGCCCGGCCACGACGAGCAGCCCGATCGCGAGCGGCCAGTTCGCGGCGGCCAGCTTGCCCGCCTCGTTGAACGCGATGAGGAGCGCGCCGACGGAGATCACCAGGAGCAGCACGCCCGGCCAGTCCATCGGCGGCCGCTCGGCCGCGCGGGACTCCGGGGCGAAGAACCGCACGAGCACGGCCGAGAGGGCCGCGAAGGCGGTCATGACCCAGAAGATCGAGGCGTAGCCGTAGTGCTCGGCGAGCGAGCCGCCCGCGAACGAGTCGACGCCCGCGATGCCGCCGTTGACGGCGGTGACGACGCCCATGAGCGTGCCGTACCGCTTCGGGTCGGGGATCTCCACGCGCAGCATGATCAGGGCGAGCGGGATGGTGGGGCCCGAGGCGCCCTGGATGACACGTCCCACGGCGAGCATCCCGACGGAGGTCGCGAGCGCGGAGATCACGCACCCGACGGCCATCAGGACCATCATCCCGGTGAGCACCTTGCGGCGGCCGATCAGATCGCCGAGGCGCGGCAGGAAGAGCGAGAACAGCGCGGCGGCCGTGAAGAACGCCGTCTGCGTGACACCGATCGCGGACGCGGTGGTGTCGAGCTCGTCCGCCATCGTCGCGAGCGCAGGGCTGAGCATCGAGGCGTTGAGCTGGAAGGCGAAGCTGGCCGCGAGCAGCGCGACCATGAGGGCGCCGATCCGGACCGGGCGTCCCGCATCGGGGCCGCCGGCCGAGGAGTGGGGGGAGGCGGCGACGTTCATGCTGCGGGCGCCCCGTTCCCGCCGGGCTCGCCGATGCGCTGGAGCGCGTCGACGACGAGGTTCCAGAACCGCTCGTGGTCCAGGTCGACGGCGACCTGGGTGTGACAGTCATCGGGCGCGGGGGAGCGCAGGTCGGTGACGGTCATGCCGAGCGTGAGCGCGCCGCGCAGCTCGATGTCGACGGGGGCCTTCCGTACGGTCATGACGCTCGGGTCGATGACGTACGCGACGGCGCAGGGGTCGTGCACGGGCGGGTGCTCGAAGCCCTGGTTCTCGCGGTAGGCCTCGCGGAAGAATTCGAGCAGTTCGAGCACGAACCGCGCGGGCTTCGTACCGACGGCGGCGATCTTCTTCTCCACCTCGGGGGTCGCGAGCGCCTGGTGGGTGAGGTCGAGCCCGACCATGGTGACCGGCCACGGCTCGTTGAAGACGATGTGGGCGGCCTCGGGGTCGATCACGATGTTGAACTCGGCGACCGGGCTCCAGTTGCCCTCGTGGTAGCCGCCGCCCATGAGGACGACCTCGCGGACGCGCTCGACGATGCGCGGCTCCTTGCGGGCGGCGAGCGCGATGTTCGTGAGACCCGCGGTCGGCACGATGGTGATCTCGCCCGGCTCGTGCGCCATGACCGTGTCGATGATCAGGTCCACCGCGTGCCGCTCGTCGAGCTCGAAGGCGGCGTCCTGGAGCGCGGGCCCGTCGAGGCCCGTGTCGCCGTGGATCTCGGGCGCGGTCTCGATCGTACGGATCAGGGGCCGCGGGCAGCCCGCCGCGAACGGCACTCCGGTGATTCCGGCGATCGCCGCCACGGAGAGGGCGTTGCGCGTCACCTTCTCCAGGGTCTGGTTGCCGACGACGGTGGTCACGGCGACCAGCTCGATGTCGGGGTTGCCGTGCGCGAGCAGCATGGCGACCGCGTCGTCATGACCCGGGTCGCAATCGAGGATGATCTTCCTGGCCAACGGTTCGAGCCCCTTTGCTCTGGTTACGAAAACTGTCCACGGAAACATCCCTCGCCGCCACAGGAGATGTCAACGCGCGTAGATGCTCACTTCGTGGCCGGCTTCCCGCCCGGCCGGGTGTCCGGCCATGCCACGTCGTCGATGGCGAGCCAGGGCGCGCGGGCCACGGCCGTCGGGGTGAGCCCGGTGAACTCCCTGACGTCGCGGTGCAGATGGGACTGGTCGACGTACCCGCTCGCGGCGGCGACGTCGGCGGCCGGGCGCCCCGCCGCCAGCAGATGGGCGGCGTGATCGAACCGCACGAGGCGGGCGGCGCGCTTGGGCGTGATGCCAAGTTGGGACCGGAAGCGGGCGCACAGCCTCCCCCGGCTCCAGCCGACCTCGTCCGCAAGGCCTTCGACCCGCACCCGCCCCCGGCCGGCCAGCGTGCGCCGCCAGATGTGGGCGACCTCCGGATCGACCCGTGGGGCGGCGTCGAGGCGACGGCCGAGGAGCTCCGTCGCGATCGCGAACCGCTCGTGCCACGAACCGGCGGCGCGCAGCCTGTCCTCGGCCCGCCCCGCGCGGCGCCCCCACACGTCGTCGAGTGACGCCAGGGACCCGCTGAGCTCCGCCGAGGCGCCGAACACCGCGGTCGCCAGGGCCGGTTCGAGACGGATCTGGAGACACGTGCCCACCCGGCCGGAGGCCCGGAGCTCGCCGGGGAGCAGCCCGATGACGACGCTGCCGAGCCCGGTCCCGCCGTGGGCGTCGTAGACGATGCCGTCACCCTCGCTCAGGTCGATGAGCAGGGTGACGGACGGGTGCGCGACCATGCTGATGTCCATGGGCGCGGGGACGCGCTGGCTGAACCCGGCCATGCTGATCCCCGGCAGCCGAAGCGCAGGGGGCGGGACCGAGATGTCCACCGAATCCCAGTCGGGCGGTGTCCCGATTGCTGTCCCGATCGGCGGCATATGGCGAGTCTAGGTCCTGGCCTACGGCCCCGGGTGGCGGGCCGTCGCGGCGAAGTCCAGCAGCAGTGTGCCGGTCGCCTCCGGGGCTTCGAGGAGGGGGAGGTGCCCGACGCCGGGCAGCATCTCCACGCGCGCGTGCGGCACCGTGGCGTAGCTCTGGGCGGACGCCGGGTCCCAACGGGGTTCGGCGGCGCCGAAGATCACCAGTACCGGGATGCCGAGTGGGGTGAGCCGCTCGGGCACGGTGCGCTCGGTGAGGTACGCGCCGTTCTCGCGCAGGACCGCCCGGAACGCGCCGTACGTGATGCCCCGCACCCCGGCGATCAGCTCCTCCGGGACGTCCACGGGGCGGGCGGCCGTCGACCTGATGCCCCCGCGGATCCAGGCGTCCGAGCGCATCGACCAGATGAGCCGGCCGAACGGCGGGCCCGTCAGGAAGCGCAGGACGAACGGCTGCGGAAGGAGCGCGTCCATGCGCGGGCCCGTGCTGATCAGGGTGAGCGAACGCACCAGCTCCGGGCGCCGCTCGGCGAGCGCGGTGGCGACGTAGCCACCGCTGGAGTGCCCGGCCACGGCGACGTCACGCAGCCCGAGGTCGTCGAGCAGTCCGGCCAGCGCGGCCGCCTGCGCGGGCACTTCGTAGGACGGAGCGGGCGGGGAGTGGCCGCAGCCGGGCAGGTCGACCCGGATGACGTGGTGGTGGCCGGCGAGCGCCGGGGTCATCGGGATCCAGCAGCCGCCCGAGGCCCCCGATCCGTGGATGAGCAGGAGGGGCGGCGCCTGTGGCGGGCCGTCGTGGACCACGTGCATCCCGTGCGAGAGTTCAACGTCGTACGTAGTCATACGGCGAGGGTGCACGGGCCGCGCGCTCCCGGTCTTGTAAAAATGTCGCCCCAGCGGAGCCGGGCGCGGCTTACGGCGAGCCCTGGTATTCGGCCAACTCCACGGTCCGCGCCGCCAGTTCACTGATGCGGGCGCCGTCGAAGCCGAAGACGGCGCTGCGGAGCCGGTCCTCCAGGGGCTCGGTCCACTGCGGGGGGATCGCGGCGGCGCCGCACAGCACCCCCGCGAAGGATCCGGCCGTCGCGCCGTTGGAGTCCGTGTCGAGGCCGCCGCGCACCGTCAGGGCGACGGTGCGGGTGAAGTCCCCGTCGCCGTACAGCAGCCCGGCGGTGAGCACCGCGGCGTTCGGGACCGTGTGGATCCAGCCGAGGCCCGCCGTCTCCCCGGCGACCGTGGAAAGCGTCTCCTCCCAGGTGAGCCGCGAGTCGTGCAGGGAGGCCGTGCGGCGTACGACGCGGGCCAGGCGGCTGCTCGCGGGGATCACGCAGAGCGCGGCGTCGAGGGCGGCGCGCGGGGTCGGCGCGGTGAAGGCGGCGGAGATCAGGGCGGCGGCCCACATCGCGCCGTAGACGCCGTTGCCCGTGTGCGAGAGGACCGCGTCGCGGCGGGCCAGGGAGGCGGCGCGGCGCGGGGCGCCCGGGTTGGTCCAGCCGAAGACGTCCGCGCGGATCAGGGCGCCGATCCACTCCTGGTGGGGGTTGTCGTACGTCGCCGTGAGCGGGGGCTTGAGGCCGTTCGCGAGGTTCCGGTACGCCGCGCGCTCCGCCGTGAACGTCTGGAGGTAGGGCAGGCGCAGCAGCCACAACTCGCCCACCTGCTCCGTCGTGAACGCGAGGCCGTGGGTCTCCAGGAGGTGCAGGCCGAGCACCGCGTAGTCCACGTCGTCGTCCCGGCAGCTGCCGTGGATGCGGCCGCGCACGCACTGGCGCCACTCGGGACGCAGCGCCGACGCCACCTCGTCCGAAGGCGGTTCGGGCAGATAGTCGGTCAGGGGCAGGGCCTCGGCCTGCCGCAGATAGCGGTCGATGCGCTCGCGCGTCCACACCTCGCCCTGCTCGACCGGTTTGCCGAGCATGTTGCCGGCGATCCGGCCGAGCCAGCCGCCGAGCACACGGTCGGCGAAGGTGCGGTCGGGGAGGTCGCTGAGCCCGGGGCTCGTAGGCGTCATGACATCGGTGTACCCGCTTTTGAAGATCAACGGTCGTGCTGGTTTGCGGCTCTTTGTACGAATATTTGGGCGGCGATCGCGGGTCCGCGGGCCGGACGGCCATGGGCAGCGGACCCCTCCTGCGGTTAAGGTCGCAGCGGCGCGACTGCCTTGCCTCGTGCAAGGCGCAACAGCAAGGGGAGAGCAAGGTGGCGGACGCTGCACAGGCCGCGCGGCACGTGTTGATCGCGGCGGACAAGTTCAAGGGCTCGCTCACCGCCGTGCAGGTCGCACAGCGTGTGACGGCGGGTCTGCACCGGGTCGCGCCCGAGGTCACGGTGGAGTCCGTGCCGGTCGCGGACGGCGGCGACGGGACGGTGGCCGCGGCGGTCGCGGCCGGGTTCGAGCGCCGCGAGGTCCGGGTGACGGGGCCGCTGGGCGACCCTGTCGTCGCCGCGTACGCGCTGCGCGAGGGCACGGCCGTCGTGGAGATGGCGGAGGCGTCCGGCCTTCAGCTGCTGCCCGAGGGCGAGTTCGCGCCGCTGACGGCGACGACGTACGGGTCCGGCGAGGTGATCACCGCCGCGCTCGACGCCGGGGCGCGCTCGATCGTGTTCGGCGTGGGTGGCAGCGCCACGACGGACGGCGGCGCGGGCATGCTGTCCGCGCTCGGCGCGCGGCTCCTGGACGCGCAGGGCGCGCCGGTCGGCCCCGGCGGCGGCGCCCTCGCGGACCTCGCCTCGGCCGATCTGTCCGGGCTCGACGCGCGGCTCGCTGACGTCGAACTCGTCCTGGCGAGCGACGTCGACAACCCGCTCACGGGCCCGAAGGGCGCGCCCGCGATCTACGGGCCGCAGAAGGGCGCCACCCCGGAGGACGTCGCCGAGCTGGACGCGGCGCTCGCCCACTTCGCGAAGGTGCTCTCCGAGTCGGTGGGTCCGAAGGCGCTCGAGTACGCGGAGTCGCCGGGGGCCGGTGCCGCGGGCGGCATCGGGTACGGGGCGCTGGTCGGGCTCGGCGCGAGCTTCCGGCCCGGCATCGAGATCATGCTCGACGTCCTCGGCTTCGCGCCCGCGCTGGAGCGGGCCGAGCTCGTGATCACCGGCGAGGGTTCGCTGGACGAGCAGACGCTGCACGGGAAGGCGCCCGCGGGTGTCGCCGCGGCGGCGCGGGCGGCGGGCATCGAGGTCGTCGCCGTGTGCGGACGTCTCGCGCTGGCACCGGAGGTGCTGGGCCGGGCCGGGATCCGCCGGGCGTACGCGCTCACCGAGGTGGAGCCGGACGTGGCGCGCTGCATCGCCGAGGCGGGGCCGATCCTGGAGGACGTGGCCGCTCGCATCGCGGAGGACTTCTTGCGCTGAGCACACTCAAGCCCCGCCGGCGATTGAGGCGCGGGGTCCGGGGCAGAGCCCCGGGGCGCTCGCCGGGTGGCCAGGGCTGGGCTTGGGGCTCTGCCCCATACCCCGCTGCTCAATCGCCGCAGGGGCTTGATATTCCAAGCCCTGCTGGACGGTGAGCAAATGGCGCGGGGTCCGGGGCGGAGCCCCGTGGCGTGCGGGGCGAGGGCCCGGCGACGTACGGCGTGCCCTTCCCCCTCGCCGCCCCGCGACGGACGGCTCACCCCGGTGACAACCGGTACGCGTCCAGGGCCAGCGTCATCTCCATCAGGTCCCGTGGCCGCGACAGTGAACGCGACGTCAACTGTTCCAGTCGGCGCAGGCGGTTGAAGACCGTGTTGCGGTGGCAGTACAGGCGGCCCGCCGCCCGGCCCGCCGATCCCTCGCACGCCAGCCACGCGTCCAGCGTCTCCAACAGGACCGCCCGGTCGGCCGGTTCGAGCGTCAAGAGCCCGCCGAAGACCCCTGACACCAGACGCTGGGCCAGGTCCGGCTGGCTCACCACCAGGGCCGTCGGCATCCGCTCGTCCAGGCGGACCACGCCCGTGGTCTCCGGCGGGCAGGTGCGCAACGCGAGTTCGGCCAGGCGGCGGGCGTGGCCGAGCTCGGCGAGCCCCTTGACGACGGGGCTGACCCCGCCGGGCCCCGGGCAGCGGCCGTCGAGCAGCGCCGCCAGGTCGTCCAGGGTGCGGCCCGCCCCGAGCGCCGCCACCCCCACCTCGCAGTCCGCCCGCATCCGCCACACGAACCGGAACCGCGGGTCCTGGATCCGCCGGTGGAACGCCTCGCGCCCGCCCTGCCGCTCCACCCGGAGCACGACGACGGCGTACGGGCCGTGCTCGGGCAGGTCGAGGCCCGCCGCCGCGCGCGCCGCGAGACCCGGGGCGGGACGGCCGTCCAGGAGCGCGTCGAGCAGCGCCTGCGTCTGCTCGTCGGTACGGCGGCGCAGCTCCAACTCCGTTGCCCGATACGCCTCGGAGGCCGCCTCGGCCTGCGCGTCGACCGCCGCCCACACCATCGTCGCCGACCGCATCAGCGCCTTCAGGCGGGCCGGTTCGCCGCCCGCGCTCTCCATCAGGGCGTCCCAGACGAGATAGCCCGCGTTGCGGTAGGCGTGGATCAGGAGATCGAGCGGCAGGCCCTGGCCCGCCCGGCGCCGGCCCGCGTCCTCGGCGTACTCCAGGTCCCTGCGCGGCGAGTCACGGGGCGCCGAGATCGTCTCGATGCCGATGCGCATCGCCTGCTCGGCCTCCCGCCACTGGTCGTCGTACGGCAGCACGCGCACGTAGACGTCCGAGTACGCGAAGAGCTGCCGCAGATGCTCGTCGACGAGTTCCGGCACCCGTTCGAGGAGCGTGCCGCAGGCCTCCTTCAGCAGCTTCCAGTCCTGGCCCGTGCGGTGCTTGCGCGTGCCCATCGCCCCTCCCCGAAGAGTCTTAAAGCGACGGCAAAGAACTCACCCGCTTGTGCGGAGGATGCCACCCGCCGCCCCTCCCCGGCAGGCCCCTGACACGCGGTCTTGTGCGCGGGCACAACCGGGGCGGCCAGGGGCTGGTCCCACGCAGCGATTCACGGGTCGCCCGTGGACGGGCCGTCCGCGCGGTGCTGTCGTGAGCGCCACCGGTCCAGGGAGGGACGCACACAGTGACCGATGTGAGCAAGGCAAACGAACCAGGGCTCGTCGTCGACGACGTATCCGTCGGCTACGGACCCGTACGCGCCCTGCGCGGCGTGACCTTGGAGGTACCGGAGCGCTCCGTCGTCGCGGTGCTCGGCGGCAACGGAGCGGGCAAGACGACCCTGCTGCGCGCCGTGTCGCGCACCCTCGGCTTCCACGGCGGGGCGGTGACGTCCGGCACGGTGGGCTTCCGCGGCCGGCAGATCGGCGGCCTGTCCGCCGACCGCGTGGTGGCCGCCGGGATCTGCCAAGTCCCGGAGGGGCGCCGGGTGTTCGCGCGGATGACCGTCGCGGACAACCTGCGGGCCGGGGCGCTCGGCTCGCGCGGTTCGCGGGCCGACAAGGCGGCGGCGCTGCGGCGCGTGCACGAACTGTTCCCCGTGCTCGCCGACCGGGCGCAGCAGCGGGCCGGGCTGCTGTCCGGCGGCGAGCAGCAGATGCTGGCCGTGGGCCGCGCCCTGATGGCCGCGCCGAAACTGCTGCTCCTGGACGAACCCTCGCTGGGTCTCGCCCCGTTGATGGCCGCCCGGATCGCCGACACGGTCCGCGAGATCAACGCCCAGGGCGACCGCTCGGTCTCCGTACTCCTCGTCGAACAGAACGCGGCGCTCGCGCTGCGGCTCGCCTCGTACGCGTACGTCCTGGAGGTCGGCGAGATCACCCTGCACGGCCGCGCCGACGAACTCGCGGGCTCCGACGAGGTGCGCCGCCGCTACCTGGGTGTGGTCGACGAGACGGCCGCGTCGGACGCCGCGGCCGCCACCGGCGCGGCGGCGCACACGCCGACGCTGAGCCGTTGGGGAGGCGCGCGATGACCACCCCCGGCACGACCGACGTACCGCCCCTGCGGGTAAGGGACCTGACCGTGCGGTTCGCGGGTCTCACCGCCCTCGACGCCGTCGGCCTGACCGTCGAACCGGGCACGGTGCACGCCGTCATCGGCCCGAACGGAGCGGGCAAGTCCACCACCTTCAACGTCCTCTCCGGCGTCTACCGGGCCACCTCGGGCACCGTCCACCTCGGCGAGCGCGAACTCACGGGACTGCCCCCGCACCGCATCGCCGAACTCGGCGTCGCCCGCACCTTCCAGAACCTCGCGCTGCCCCCGCACACCACCGTCGCCGACAGCCTGCTGCTCGGCCGCCACCGGCTGACCCGCGCGGGCTTCGTCGCGGCGGGCCTGCGACTGCCGTCGGCGATCCGCGAGGAGCGCGCCCACCGCGAACGGGCCGCTGAGATCGCCGAGTTCGTCGGGATCGCCGACCAACTCACCACCCCCACCGGTTCGTTGCCGTACGGCGCGCAGAAGCTCGCCGAACTCGCCCGCGCCCTGTGCATGGAGCCCAAGATCCTCCTCCTCGACGAGCCCGTCGCCGGCATGACCGCCGACGAACGCCGCCGCACCTCCGCCGTCATCGCGGGCGTCCGCGACAGCCTCGGCATCTCGATCGTCCTGGTCGAACACGACATGGGCGTCGTGATGCGGCTCGCCGACGAGGTGACGGTCCTCGACTTCGGCCGCCGCATCGCGGCCGGCCCCCCGGAGCGGGTGCAGAACGATCCGGCGGTGGTCCAGGCGTATCTGGGCACCCCCGACGAGCCGGAGGCCTCCGCATGAGCGATCTCTCGACGTTTCTCGAACTCCTCCTCAACGGCGTCTCGATGGGCTCCGTCTACGCCCTCATCGCGCTCGGCTTCGTCGTCATCTTCCGGGCCACCGAGGTCGTCAACTTCGCCCACGCGTCGCTGCTGCTCGCCGGCGGATACGTCATCGCGTCGCTCCACGACGACATCGGGTTCTGGCCCGCGGTCGGTGTCGGCATCGCGGCCGCGGCCGTCGTCGGCGCCGCCGTCGAGTTCCTCGTGATGCGGCGCTACCGGGGGCGCGACCACAGCGTCCTCGCCATCGTCACCATCGGCGTCGACATCCTCCTGACCACCGAACTCACCCGCCGCCTCGGCACGGACGTGCTCGCCATGGGTGACCCCTGGGGCGACGCCGTGCTCACCGTCGGCGGGGTCTCCGTCGCGCACACCCGGATCGCCGCGTTCGCGGCGGCGGCCCTGCTCATCACCGCGTTCCTGCTCACGTTCCGCTACACCTCGTGGGGCGTCGCGATGCGCGCCGCCGCCGAGAGCAGCGAGACCGCCGCGCTGATGGGCGTACGGCTCGGACGGGTGTCGCTCGGCGCGTGGGCGGTGGCGGGCGGCCTCGCCGCCGTCGCCGCGCTGTTCCTGACCGTCTTCCCGACGCCGGGCCTCGAACGGGCCACGTCACTGGCCGCGTTGAAGGCCTTCCCCGCCGCGATCCTCGGCGGCCTCGACTCCACCACCGGCGCGCTCGTCGGCGGCCTCATCGTCGGCGTCACCGAGTCCCTCGCCGCCGGCTACCAGAGCGAACTCGCCTTCATGGGCCGCGGCCTCGGCGATCTCGCGCCCTATCTCGTGATGACCGTGATCCTGCTGCTGCGGCCCTCGGGGCTCTTCGGGACGAAGGAGCTCGCCCGTGTCTGACGTACTCGCCTCGGATGCCCCACCGGCCAAGACCCGTACCGCATACGGCAGTTCACTGCGCGATCTCCTCTCGCGCCGCCGTACGTACGTCATCGCGGCCTGCGCCCTCCTGCTGCTCGCCCTGCCGTTCTACCTGGAACGCTTCTGGCTCCAGGCGGGCCTGTTCGCCATGGCCGCCGCCATCGGTGCCATCGGGCTCAACCTGCTGACCGGAGCGACCGGGCAACTCTCCATGGGGCACGCCTTCTTCCTCGCCGTCGGCGCCTACGGGTACTGCGTGTTCGCGGGCGAGCGCGGCCAGGCGCTGAACGGGCTCGGCCTGCCGTCGTGGCTCGCCGCCGTGCTCGCGGTGCTCGTCGCGGGCGTCGCGGGCGGCCTGTTCAGCCCCATCGCGGGCCGCCTCAAGGGCGCGTACCTCGGCATCGCGACCCTCGCGCTGATCTTCATCGGGCAGCACGTCCTGTTCAACGCCGAGGACCTCACCGGCGGCGCCAACGGGCGCGACGTGCCCGCCATGAGCCTGTTCGGCCTCACCTTCGACGAGAGCGAACTCACCGTCGCCGGCGTGCCGTTCGGCGCCTCCGAGAAGCTCTGGTACCTGGGTCTGCTGCTCACGCTCGGCTGCGGCCTCTTCGCCCGCGGAGTGCTGCGCGGGCGGCCGGGGCGCGCCCTCAACGCGATCCGCGACCACCGGATCGCGGCCGGGGTGCTCGGCGTCCCGGTCGCCCGCTACCGCGGCTTCGTCTTCGTGCTCTCGTCGATGTACGCGGGCCTCGCGGGCGTCCTGCTGGCCCTGGTCTTCCAGCGCACCGTGCCGGACTACTTCGGCATCACGCTCTCCCTCGAATACCTCGCCATGATCGTCATCGGCGGCCTCGGATCCGTCGCGGGCGCCGTCGTCGGCGCGGCCTTCGTGTCGCTCCTGCCGCAACTGCTCACCCGCTACAGCGACGCCCTGCCCCTCGTCTCCGCCCCCGGCACCGGCGGCGTGGCCCCCGGCGAGGCATCCCGCTATCTGTACGGCGCCGCCGTCGTGGCGGTCGTCCTTTTCCTACCCGGCGGCCTTGTGCGACTGACCGCTCTGCGCGCCAGGAAACAACTTACGGAGGACGCATGAACCCAAGGAACGGCCGCACCCGCATGCTCACGGTGACCGCCGTGGCGACCCTGCTCGCGCTGACCGCCGCGTGCAGTTCCAAGGCCAAGGACGACGGGGGCGGCGACAAGCAGAGCGCGGGCGGCATCAAGACCGGGAAGGGCATCACCGGAAAGACGATCAACCTCGGCGTCCTCACCGACATGACCGGCGTCTACGCGACGCTCGGCAAGAGCGTCACCCAGGCCCAGCAGCTGTACGTGAAGCAGTTCAACGCCGCGGGCGGCGCCTGCGGCTACAAGGCCAAGCTGACCGTGCGCGACCACGGCTACGACCCGCAGAAGGCCGTCGCCGGCTACACCGAGCTGGCACCCGACGTGCTCGGCTTCCCGCAGTTCCTCGGCTCGCCCTTCGTGGCCGCGGTCAAGCCGCGCATCGACGGCCAGGACAAGGCCCTCGTCCTGCCGCAGGCCTGGTCGGCGCATCTGCTCGGCAGTAAGTACGTGCGCGTCATCGGATCGACGTACGACATCGAGACGATCAACGCGATCGACTTCCTGATGAAGGAGAAGGGCCTGAAGAAGGGCGACAAGCTCGGCCACGTCTACTTCGAGGGCGACTACGGCGAGAACGCCCTGCAAGGTTCGACGTACATGGCGAAGGACGCCGGGCTCACCGTCGTCGAGCAGAAGATCAAGCCGACCGACAACGACATGACCGCCCAGGTCTCCGCCCTGAAGAAGGCCGGCGTCAAGGGCGTCGTGATCAGCGCGGGCCCGCGCCAGGCGGCCTCCCTCGTCGGCGTCGCGGCGGCGGCGAAACTGAACGCGCCGATCATCGGCAACAACTCGGCGTACTCGCCCCAACTGCTCGGCACCCAGGCGGCCCCGGCCCTGCTCAAGAACTACTGGGTCGCCTCGCCCTCGCTGCCCATCGGCGCGGACACCCCGGAGGCGAAGAAGCTCGTCGCCGACTACAAGAAGGCGTATCCGAAGGACGCGCTCGACAACGGCGTCGTCGCGGGCTGGACCGCCGCGGCCGTGTTCGGCGAGGCACTGAAGAAGGCCTGCGAGGACAAGGACCTCACCCGCGAGGGTGTCGACAAGGCGCTGCTGTCGCTGAGCGACTTCGAGAACGGCTTCGGCGTCACCCAGAACTTCAGCGACCCGAAGGCCCCGTCCTCCCACGAGTCGGTGATCCTGCAGCCCGACAAGTCGGCGGTCGGCGGCATGAAGGTCGTCCGTCAGCCGTCCGAGTCCGAGCAGGCCAAAGGCTTCACGCCCAAGGTGAGTTGACGCCAGAACGTGTCGGCGGGCGCCCGCAGCGCCCGCCACGCGTCGACGAACAGCCGGGTCGCGGCGCGGCCCGGCCAGTCGCGCGGAAGCAGCGCGTCGGGCAGCCGTGGATCGCGCTCGAAAGTGATCCGCCAGGCGTGTACGAGACGCGTCCGCGCGACGAAGGCGGCTTCCGGTCCCCGCGCCTGCCCGGTGCGGCCCTCGAACCGCGTCAGAAACTCCTCGTGAGCGCGCCGTACGTCGTTCAACTCCCACGTCCTGAGCACGAGTTCGGCATCGTCCTCGGCCCGGCAGGTCAGCCACAGGGCGTGGGCCGTGAGTCCCTGCTCGCGGAACAGCCCTTTCAGGGCCGGCAGGCCACCGGGGTCGGCGGCGCACCACAGGCCGGGCCCCAGCGGCCCGAACCCCTCGAACGCCAACTGCTGCTCCACGAGCGCCCGGTCGCGCCACACCCCGCTCGGCGGACGCAGGACCAGCTGCTGCCATTCGCCGCTCCACGGCGTCGCCTCCACGGCACGCTCCAGGCGGTGCGTCCACGCGGTGAGCAGGCGCCCGAGCCGGGGTTCGAGGACGAGTCGCGTGCTGCGCCCCACCCGCTCCGGGCGCAGCCAGCCCTCCTGCGCGAGCCGTCCGAGCGCGCGCCGCGCCGCCGCGTCCCCGATCCCGCACGCGCCGAGCGCCCCCACGACGGCCCCGGCCGCCACCCGATCAGCGCCCGCGTACCGCACGTACTCGCCGAGGACGGTCAGCGCGAGGGTGCGCGCGCTGGGCGAACCGTCGCCGTGCCGTCGTGTGCGAGGCGCTTCCAACATCCGCCGCCCTCCGTGGTGTTGACCTCTCCACCGTCCCGATATAGGACGTAAGAAGCGTAAGCCTCGACTTTATGTCCTACGTCCGGCACGGCGAAAGGCGTACGAGTGCAGCCACCCCAACTCCCCGCCCGGTTCGGCGCGTTCCTCGCCCCGTACCACGGGCTCGACGGCAGCCCGTCCCTCCGGATCCGCCAGGACCTCGACCTGGTCCGCGCCCTCGACGCCTGCGGATACGACGAGGCGTGGATCGGTGAACACCACTCCGCCGGCTACGAGACGATCGCCTCGCCCGAGGTGTTCATCGCCGCGGCGGCCGAACTCACGCACCGGATCCGCCTCGGCACGGGCGTCAACTCCCTTCCGTACCACCACCCGCTGATGCTCGCGGACCGCCTGCTCCAGCTCGACCACCAGACACGTGGGCGGGTCATGCTCGGCGCGGGACCCGGCCAGCTCGCCTCCGACGCCTTCATGATGGGCATCGACCCGATGAAGCAGCGCGCCATGATGGCCGAGGCGCTCGACGCGATCGTCCGCCTGGTGCGCGGCGAGACGGTGACGGAGAAGACCGACTGGTACGAACTGGCCGAGGCACACTGCCAGTTGGGCCCCTACCGGCCCGTCGAAGGGCTTGAGATGGCGGTCGCGTCGACCGTCTCGCCCTCGGGCTCGGTCCAGGCCGGGCGGCACGGCATCGGCCTGCTCTCCCTGGCGGCCGGCGACCCGGCGGGCTTCGCGGCGCTGCGCGGGAACTGGGAGGCGTACGAGAAGTCCTGCGCGCGGCACGGGCACGTCGCGGACCGGGCCGACTGGCGCCTGGTCGTCCCGATGCACCTGGCCGATACGCGGGAGCAGGCCCGCTCGGAGGCGGCGCACGGGGTACGTCACCTCGTCCACTACATCGAGGGCCTGTCGGGCGCGACGCTGCCGTGGGGCCGCGAACCCGCGGACGCCGTCGGGCAGTTCACCATGGACGGCTTCCCGGTCTTCGGTGTCGCCACGATCGGTACGCCGGACGACGCGATCGCCCGCGTCGAGGCGCTCGCCGAGGCATCCGGCGGCTTCGGTACCTTGCTGTTGCTCGACCTGCCGCTGGCGACGCCGCAGGCGAAGCGGCGCTCGTACGAACTCTTCGCGGACCACGTGGTGCCGCACTGCACCGGGGCGAACACGCGGCGCGCGGCGTCGATGGCGTGGGCGCACACCAACAGCGAGCGGTTCGTGGGGGCGATGCGGGCGGCGGTGGAGAAGGGAGCGTCGTGATGCGGGCCGCCGTGCTGCGCGACGGGAGCTTCCACGTCGCCGACGACGTGCCCGAACCCGTACCGGGCCCCGGACAGGTGCTCGCGGCGCCCATCGCCACCGGGATCTGCGGGTCCGACCTGTCCGCCGCCCGGCACACCGACGACTTCCTCAAGGCGTCCCGCGACTCGGGCACGGCGAGCTTCCTCTTCGACCCGGACGCCGACCTCGTCCTCGGCCATGAGCTGTGCGCACGGGTGCTGAGTCCGGGGGAGTGGGAGGGGCGGGCCGTGGTCGGCCTGCCCTGGGCGGTCGACGCCGGCGGCACGATGCGCACCATCGGCTACGCCACCGACTTCCCCGGCGGATTCGGCGAGCGCGTCGTCCTCTCGCAGGCCGCGCTGATCCCCGTACCTGACCATGTGCCGCCGCACGTCGCGGCGCTCACCGAACCCCTCGCGGTCGGCTACGGCAACGTCGCGCGGGCCGATCCCCGGCCCGGCTCGGGGGCCGTCGTGATCGGGGCGGGGCCCATCGGACTCGGCGCGCTGGCGGCACTCGTGGAGCGGGGCGCAGCACCGGTCGTGGTATCGGAACCGTCTCCCCGCAGACGGGAGTTGGCCCGCCGTTTCGGGGCGCACGTGGTGGTCGACCCCGCCGTGACGGACCCCTTCGACGCCTGGCGGGAGGCATCGGAGCGCGGACAGCCGCTCAAGGTCCTGGAGTGCTCGGGCCGCGCCGGCATGCTGGGCGAGATCCTGCTCAGGGCGCCCCGCGAGACACACGTGCTGCTGATCGGCGCGTGCATGACGGAGGACGTCTTCCGGCCGGTGGTGGGCCTCTACAAGGACATCACGGTCACGATGTGCATGGTGTACCCGCCGAAGGAGTTCGCGCGCACCCTGGACCGGATCGCGGACGGCACGGTGGACGCCGCCGCGCTCATCACGGGCGAGGTCGGCCTCGCCGGCGTCCCCACGGCCCTCGCCACCCTGTACGCCCCCGACGACCACGTGAAGGTCCTGGTCCGCCCCGACCTCCCCGGCACGGGACTGCACGGCCGCTGAACGCGCAGCCACGATCCCCTGCCCGGCCGATATGCATACGTCCGCCCTGAAAACACGTGGACCGCCCGCACTCCGCCACGGGACACTCCGATGTTCGGCCCAGCACGGCCGGAAACCCTCACCCCCCAACACCCAAGGGACGGGATCGGATTGACCTCATTACGCGAAGTGCCACCGAGTCGCGGCTCGGTACTGCTCGCACTCCGCTACTACGGACGGGAGCTGGCCCGGGCACGCCGGTTCGCGGCCCCCGCGATGCTGCTGCCCGCGCTCGGCAACATCGGCCTCTTGTACCTCGCGCCGCTCATCGTCGCCAAGCTCGTCGGCCACCTCGCCGACGGCGGTGAGCGCACCCTCGACGCGCTGCTGCCGTACGTCCTCGCCTTCGCCGGTGTGCTCCTCGCCGCCGAGGCACTGTGGCGCATCGGGTACCACTGCATCAACCGGCTGGAGGCGGGCGCCATCTCCCGCCTGTACGTGATCGGCATGGACGAGCTGTACGCGAAGGACGCCACGTTCTTCCACGACAACTTCGCCGGCTCGCTCACCAAGCGCGTCCTGAGCTTCGCCTCGCGCTTCGAGGAGTTCGCCGACGTACTCATCTTCAACGTGATGGGCAGCTTCGTACCGATCGTGTTCGGCTCCGTGGTGCTGTGGCGGTACGAGCCGTGGCTCGTCGTCGTGCTCCTCGCGATGATCGCGATCACCGGCCTGTGCGTGCGGCCCTTGATCCGGCGCCGCCAGAAGCTGGTCAACGCGCGCGAGGCCGCGTTCACCCACATGTCGGGGCACGTCGCCGACAGCCTGATGAACATGGAGACGGTCCGCGCCTTCGCCGCAGAGGAGCGCGAGTCCGCCGAGCACCGGGAGCGGGTCGCGGACGCGCGCGGCCACATCCTGCGCGCGTGGGACTACGGCAATCTGCGCGTGGACACCCTCGTCGCCCCGCTCTCCGTGCTGACCAACGCCCTCGGACTGCTGCTGGCCGTCGCCCTCGCGGGCAGCGGCCAGGGAGTGGAGGCGATCGTCGTCGCGTTCACGTACTTCACCAACGCGACGCGCATCATGTTCGAGTTCAACCAGATCTACCGCCGCCTGGAACGTGCCATGACGGAGGCGGCCCAGTTCACGGAGCTGCTGCGGGACAAGCCGAAGGTGCTCGACCCGGCCGAGCCCGAGGAGCCGCAGGGGTCCTCGGCCGCCGCCGTCCGCTTCGAGCGGGTCGCGTACACGCACGCCGGCGCCGAGCCGCTGTTCACGGGGCTCGACCTGACCGTGCCCGGTGGCACGCGGCTCGGCCTCGTCGGCCGCTCGGGCGGCGGCAAGACGACGCTGACCAGGCTGCTGCTGCGGATGATGGACATCGACGGCGGCCGGATCCTGATCGACGGCCAGGACATCTCCCGGCTGCGCCAGGCCGACCTGCGGTCCCTGATCGCGTACGTCCCCCAGGAGCCGGCCATGTTCCACCGCAGCCTGCGCGAGAACATCGCCTTCGCCCGGCCCGGGGCGAGCGCGGCCGAGGTCAGGCGGGCGGCGGAGGCGGCACACGTCACCGAGTTCGCCGACGCGCTGCCCGAGGGGTTCGACACGATGGTCGGAGAGCGCGGCATCAAGCTCTCCGGCGGCCAGCGCCAGCGGGTCGCGCTCGCCCGCGCGATCCTGCGGGACGCCCCGATCCTGCTCCTGGACGAGGCGACCAGCGCGCTCGACTCGGAGAGCGAGCTGCTGGTGCAGGAGGCGCTCTGGCAGCTCATGGAGGGCCGCACGGCGCTCGTCGTCGCCCACCGCCTGAGCACGGTGGCGGGCATGGACAACCTGGTCGTCCTGGACCACGGCCGCATCGTCGAGCAGGGCAGCCACACCGACCTCCTGGCCGCCCACGGCACGTACGCGAAGCTGTGGCAACACCAGTCAGGAGGCTTTTTGCAGGAGGCCGCCTAACGATCAAGCCCCTGCCGGTGGTTCTTTAAAGCCCCTGCGGCGATTGAGCAGCGGGGTCCGGGGCAGAGCCCCGCGACCGCAACCACGGCGCCGCTGACACGCAAAAAAGTGGTGGGGGGGGG
>NZ_JAOZYC010000166.1:0-56424 GCF_035798155.1 Streptomyces endophyticus
TCCGATCCGCGTTGCGGATCGGGCGCGAGCAAGCTCGCGCGGCTGTCTCCGCTTCGCTCCAACAGCCTGAAAAACAGCCCGCGTTGCGGGCTGGCCGGAGCGCGAAGCGCTCCGGTGGCAGGTCCGCTTCGCTCCCCTGCTTAGTTCTGCGGCTTCGCCTCCGAACCTGGCCCGCTGGCGCGGGCCAGGCTGGCAACAGGTAGGGGCGTCTCGGTGGCTCGCCACTGCAAGGGACTGACGGTTCTCATCATGGTGTGTGACGAGGCATCAGGCTTTGTCACACACCAACCTGTGAGGGTGATTGTTGCCCGTATGGCGTGCATGGCCGGGGGCTGCAGGGCACAGTTCAAGGGGTTGTCTGGCTGGTGTGATCCGGCCTGTCTCCAGGAAGCTGCATCAAAATGTCCGCGGATAAAATCTAATCTGAGGGGCTACTACCCCCGCACTGATCGAGAGTGGAGCACGTTCGTGACTGATCATCAGCGTCTACGCCCGCATCAGGTCGAAGCAGTGGATGCGGTTGTGCGCGCTCTGGGGACCCCGGCTGACTCGGGGTGGCCAGCCGGTGGGCTTCGGGCACAGGTGATCGCCGCCACTGGGACCGGCAAGAGCCTGGTGGGCGTCCGTGCCGCGCAGGGACTGCGTGCCCGCCGGGTGCTCGTCGTGGTACCTACGTTGGACCTGATGGGACAGATGCTTGCCGCGTGGCGTGAAGGTGGTCGCGCGGGGCGGATGTTCGGGGTGTGCGATCGGCGTGAGGGGCGGTCGCTGGGCATGCCTTGCTCTACCGATGCTGCCGAGCTGGCCGGTTGGGTGGGCGGGGCGGAGACGAGCACGGTCTTTGCTACGTATGCCTCGGTAGGGGCTGGGGTGCTGGAGCGTGCGCACGAGGCGGGGCTCGGTGCGTGGGATCTGATGGTGGTGGATGAGGCGCACCGTACGGCTGGTGTGTGGGGGAAGCCGTGGGCGGCGGTGCATGACGATACGCAGGTGCCGGCTCTGCGGCGTTTGTATATGACGGCTACTCCGCGGTTGTGGGAGGCATCTGAGAAGGGGGCTGCTGAGGTGGCGTCGATGGATGACGAGTCGGTGTTTGGCCCGGTGGTGTTCAGGCTGCCGATGGCAGAGGCGATCGAGCGGGGGTTGATTGCTCGGTACCAGGTGGTGTGTGTCGACATTTCTGACCCGCAGGTCCAGGCGGCTGAGCTCGTGGGTAGTGAGCGGCTTGGGGATGTGGCACGTGGGAAGCGGCTGGCGGCGTTGCAGACGGCGGTGCTGAAGACGTCGGCGGAGCATCGGTTGCGCAAGGTGCTGACTTTTCATCACCGGACGAGTGAGGCGGAGGCGTTTGCTCGGGGGGTGCCGCGGGTTGCTCGGGTGCTGTGGGAGGCGGATGGCGCCGCGTATCCGCAGCCGGGTCTGGTGTGGGCGGAGTGGCTGTGTGGGGAGCACAAGGTGGCGCATCGCCGTGCGGTGCTTGATGTGTTCGGCGGCGGGGTGGTGGAGGACGCCGTGATGGAGCGGTGTCTGCTGTCGTCGGCGCGGGTGCTGGGTGAGGGTGTGGATACGGCGCAGTGTGACGCGGTGGTCTTTGCGGATGTGCGGGGGTCGGTTCCGGATGTGGTGCAGGCAGTGGGGCGGGCGCTGCGGATGCGGCCTGGTGAGGGCAAGGTTGCGTCGCTGGTGGTTCCGGTGTTCTTGGGTGCAGGTGAGGAGCCGGACGACATGCTGGCTTCGCGGGCCTATGGGGATCTGATCAAGGTTCTGACTGCGTTGCGGGCTCATGATGCGGAGGCTGTCGAGCAGCTCGCGGTGGCCCAGGTCTCTGGTGACGGTGCGGCGCCGGGCTCAGCGACGGGGGCGGGCAAGCGGGCTGGGGCGTTGCTGTCGTTCTCGCAGGAGCGGGATCCGGTGCAGTTGGCGGCGTTCATCTCGGCGCGGGTGCTGCGGCCGGAGGGCGATTACTGGCGGCGGGGGTTGGCTTCGGCGTTGGCATTTCGGGCGGACGAGGGGCACCTGCGGGTTCCGTACGGGCACTGTGCGCCGGATGGGTTTCCGTTGGGGGTGTGGATCGCGACGCAGAGGCAGGAGCACCGGCAGGGGCAGATGCCGGTGGAGCGGGTGCGGGCGTTGGATGAGGTCGGGATGGTCTGGTCGCGTCACTCTCTGGCCTTCGATGAGGGGCTGGATGCGGCGAAGGGGTGGGCGGCGGAGCACGGGCACCTGCTGGCGCCGCGGGATGCGGTGTGGCAGGGCTTCGCGGTCGGGGTGTGGTTGAAGAACCAGCGTGCGGCGGCTCGGCGCGGTGAGGGCTCTGGAGGGTTGAGTGTGGAGCGGCGCAAGGAGCTCGAGGAGATTGATCCGGCGTGGTGTCCACGGTGGCCGGTGGACTGGCAGCGGTGCTTTCACCTGGCCCGACTTCATGTGGCCGGCGGTGGGTCGCTGATGGCGGAGGTGGGGGCTGTGGTCGTGGCCGGGGACGATCTGGGGCGGTGGGCGCGCGAGCAGACGATGCGCTGGGACGGCTTGAGTGTGGCGCAGCAGTGGATGTTGAGTGAGGTGCTCGGGCTGCGACCGTCAGCTGAGCCTGTGCAGCGGGCGGCCGCCCCTGTGCAGCGGCGCAGTCGTGCTCAGAAGTGGGCGGCGAATCTTGAGGCAGCTCGGCAGTACGCGCGGCGTGAGGGGCACTTGGAGGTGCCGCGGTCTCATGTCGAGACGGTGGACGGGGCGGAGTACGCGTTGGGGGTCTTCATCGCCAACTGCCGGGATCGACGGGGGAAGTTGGCCCCTGATCGTGTTTCTGACCTGGAGGCGACAGGTATGCGCTGGCAGTGAGGCTGGGAGTCGTGGGTGATGCTGCTGCTCTCCATGCTGGGCAGGCAGGTGGTTCGTTGAGGTGCGAGGGCGCGGGCGCCGCCTGATCTTCAAGCGGGGCGGTGATCCGGAGCGAGTGGCCGTTGGTGTGGTTGCCTCGCTGGTGGCGACCCCAGGCAGCCCCACCGACTTCAGCGAATCCGGCGGCGCCTCGGCCGCTGGGCGTGCCAGGCACCCCACGCCCAGCGTACAAGGGCACCGCGGGCCCTCGGGCGGCGGCGAGACCATCTCTGGCCGAGGCGCGCGTCGGGTCCTTTGTTGGCCGGTTCAGATCCAGCGCATGTCGAGGGCTTGGAGTGCCTCGATTTGTTCGTCGGTGAGCTGGGCGGGGTTGTGGCGTCGCTCGTGGATCCAGTTGCCGAGGCGGATCGGGCCGCTGTCCTGGTAGCTGATGTGGTCGCGGGGGACGTCGAGGTGCTGGTTCTGGCGCCAGAAGGTGCGGGCTGCGCGCAGTCCGCGGGCGAAGGCGAGTTCGTTTCTGCCGCGCGGGGGCCGTAGCAGGAGGGCGAGGGGGTGGCTGATGGGGAGTGCGCCGAGGAGGTTGTGCTGGATGCTGGTGAGTCTGCCGAGCTTGTCGATCTGCTGGTCGAGCCAGTTGGTGAGCGGGGTGTCGTCGCTGTCGGGGCTGAGGTCGGGAAAGGCGAGTTCTCCTCGGCGGGCTGCGGTGAGGGCGGCCGCGTAGGTGCGTTTCCAGTCCTGTTTCCAGCGGGCGTCCCACCAGGGGTAGATGTCGTTGAGGGCGCGTCGGTAGCAGTCCGGGAGGGTGCGGTGGCGGACTTCTCTGCGCCAGTCGGCGACGTGGCGGCCCAGGGCGATGCCGGCGTGGTGTTCGTGGGTGCGTGGGGCGAGGTGTCCGTGTCGGGTGGTGTAGTCGCGGGCGATGTCGAGTTTGTACTCGATGCTGTGGGGCGGGTGCTCCCAGGTCATGCCGAGTGCGCTCAGGCGTTTGAAGCGTTCGGGCAGCAGCATGCGGTTGCAGTTGAGGGAGCGTTGCTGGCCCAGCCACCAGCCCGTGTGGAAACGGCCCTTGCTCAGGTAGCGGCTGGCGACGTTGAGGTCGCCGTGTTCGTCGTAGTAGCGCTGGGCCTCTTCGAAGCCGAGCTCCCAGACCTCGTTGGGGGCTTCGACGTGGTTGAGGCCGAGGACGGCGAGGATCTCGTCGACGCGTTCGGGGCGGGCGGCGATCTGAGGTTCGACGGCTTCGTAGTCTGCGTTGAAGAACTCGACGCGGTGGAAGAGGTGTTCGTCGTAGACGCTGAGTTCGATGAGGACCTGGTAGATCAGGTTGAACTTGGTGCGCCGGGTGGCGTCTGAGATCTTCTGTCCTGGTGCGGCGTAGACGGGCAGGATGATGGTGGAGATCTTGCCTTCGCCCGGGGTCTGGCGCAGGGTGCGGCCGATGCACTGGACGATGTCGATGCTGCTGGTCTTGGGGTGGGCGAACAGCAGCGAGTCGATCGCCGGGATGTCGATGCCTTCGGCGCAGCAGCGGCAGTTGGTCAATACGGCCCGCTGCGGCGGCTGGTCGGTCGGGGCGGTCAGGGGGATGGAGCGGAAGGCCTGGTAGTTCTGGTGGCGGACGAAGGGGGCTTGTCTGGAGTTGACGGTGCTGACCTGCAGGCGGGAGGTGTCGTATCCGGGGATGTGGGCTGCGGTTTCGGGGAGGGCCTCGGCGCAGGATTCGGCGGCGGCGATGCAGGGGTGGAAGGAGAGGGTGCGCAGCAGGTCGTAGCGCATCTGGGCGGTCAGGAGAGCGATTTGGGAGGCGGCGGCGCGCAGGGCTTCGGCGGTGTAGCTGGACAGGCGTCCCTTGAGGACTTTGCGTAGCTGGCGGTCGCTGATGGTGATGACAGCGACGCGGTAGTCGGCGAGCAGGCCTTGCTGGATGGCTTCGGCCATGGACAGTCGGTAGACGATGGGGCCGAACAGGCTCTGGTCGTCCATGGAGGCGATTTCGACTGTCGGGACGCCGTGCAGGAGGGCGGCGTCACGGTCGAACTTGCGGTAGGTCGCGGTCAGGTAGAGGCGGTGGCGGGCGGGGACGGCCCGGTTGTCGTGCACGGTGGCCCAGGATTTTTCGATGGAGCCGACGGTGTGGTGGGCCTCGTCGGCGACGATCATGTCCCAGGCCGGCAGGTAGTGCTCGGCGTGCGCCTCGACGACCTTGCCCAGGGACTGGTAGGTGCAGAACACGTTGAGCGGGCCGTCGGTGTCGGCAGCAGTCTCTGCCAGCTCTTCCGGGGTGCCGACCAGGGTGAACAGGGCGGTCATGGAACGGCCACGGACCTCGTCGGGCGAGCAGATGCCGACGTAGCGGCCTTGGCGTCCTTCGCTGCGCCACACTCCTGCGGTCTGTTCCAGCAGGTCCAGGGTGGGGACCAGGACGAGGGCGCGGCCGTCGGGGGCGGTCTCGTGCACGGCGTTGAGTGCGACATGGGTCTTGCCGGTGCCGGTGGCCATGATGGCGGTGGCGCGGGTGGCGCCTGCGGAGAACTCGGTGACGATGTGGTCGACGGCGATGTCCTGGTGACCGTACAACGGGGTCTTCAGCCCGTTTCTGTTCAGGGTTGCCACGTGTGGTCCTCCCCCGGTGTCGTGGCGGTCCTCAGCTTGAGAGTGAGCAGGCCGGCAGGGCGACGCGCCACGCGTATAAGGGAGTTCACCCGAAGGTGTAAGGGGCTCTTGACCGGTGGAGTGGCGGCGCCGGAGCCTCGTAATGAGAAGCGTTGTGCTTCGGCGGAGGGGGCTGCCCATGTCGCTCGAGCACTTGCTGGGTCCGCACCGTCCGCTGCCGGTGCGGGTGCGGCCGGTCGCCGGTGAATCGACCGGGTCGTTCGTCGCACGGCTGGCCCGGGCCAACGGGCTGGGGCTGGCGGAGTTCCTCGACCGGGTCGGGCAGGGCGACGGGTCGTCGGATCCGGCTCAGGTCGAGAAGTATCCGCAGTACACCGAGATGGACGTGAACGCGGCGGGACGGGAGTACCTGGCCGTGCTGGCCGGGCGGAGCGTGGAGCTGCTGCGGTGGGCGCTGCCGTCGCTGGCCGACCACCGTCTGCTGTCGCGGGCGGGGGCGGGGGCGCCGGTATGGCGCTGGACGTGGAAAGCAGAGGGCGGGAGCCCGGTTCCCTGGTGCCCGTTGTGCCGTTGCCGTCGCGGCATCGGCGATCCGGTGTGGCTGTTGTCGGCGGACAGCTGGCAGGTGTGCGGACGGCATCTGCGGTGGACGGACGACTCTCGTGGCAGCGAGCCGGAGACCGTCGATCTCAGGGCGCTGCCGGAGTGCGTGGCGGCGCAGCGCGAACGCCGTCGTCTGGAGGGCAAGTTCAAGCTGGCCGGGCCGGAGCTGTTCGCCGATGCCTGCCAGGTCATGTACGAGTGGTGGGGGTATGCGCCTGACTCTCTGGTGTGGGTGCAGCGGGCCTGGACGGCGGGTCTGGATGCCCGCTCGGCGCGAGCGGTACCGCTGATTGTGCTGCCGGAGGCGGCGGAACTGGCCTGGCTGATGCTGCGGTTCGAGCAGGCCGGGCAGCGGTCCCGGGGTGATCGGGCCCGGTGGCTGGCCCAGGTGCAGCATCGGGCCGATGTGTGGGACATCGACTTCGATGCGGGCAAGGATGCCTTGTTGCAGTGGCTGGAGCGGCACAGCCGTTCCGCCGACGGCGCGCCGGCCGGGTTCGCGGGGCCGCGGCGTCTCGTACTGGCAGCACGGCACAACCGGATCGCATCCCGCGTCGGTTCCCTGCAGCAGCGCTCGTGCATGCCCGGGGACGGATGACCTCGGTCACGGGCTTGTGCATCGCGTACGGGTCAGGGCACCTGTTCTTCACTGCGGGGCTGGATCTTATTGCTGGCCTCGGGAGTTGAGTCGAGGGCCCGGCAGGTGCTTCGGATGCCGGCAGGGAAGACGGACAGCCGGCGGGGGTGGGCTCAGGACGGCAAGTGAGTCCTCGGCCTCGCCGTGGCGCAGCGATTTCACGCGCTGGACGGGAACTTGAGTGTGCTCGGGATGCGAGCAGGCTTGCGCTGGCCAACACTTCACAGCAACCCGACCTGCTGCAGCGCTGCTTGCATTGAAGGCTCTTCCACAGGCAGCGGGTGACCATGTTCGAGGCTCTTGAGGAATACCTTCCCGTTGTGGGTTCGCTCGAGGTGGAAGGTGGACCAGGCCCTGCACCGTTTGCAGAGCTGGCGTGTGAGAAACGGGCGTAGCAGGTGGAGGCGTCGTTCGCTGTCGATGACGTACAGGCTGCCGACTTCGAGCCCGGGGTGGTCCTGCTCCAGGATGCTGATCGGCACAATGGGGTGGTCGCCCATGAGGCGGTGATGGTCGACCGATGCTTTCTCCCGCAAGGCATCCCAGCGCACCAAGGTGACGTGGGCCAGCGGCAGGTCTGCCAGGAACAGGGCGCGTTTGAGGAGAAACTTCAGGTCTGCCAGTGCGGTCTGGAGGGCACCGGGCAGGTCGAGTTCATCAGCCCGCCGCTCGTGTGCTTCGTCGTTGCGCTGGCCGTAGATGCGCACTCGTGCTGCCAGGACGTCCTGGTCGGCCCCGAAGGACGCGAACTCGGTCAGAGGGTGATTGGGCTGCAGCCCCAGGTGTCGAACGGCTGAGGGCAGTTCCTGCAGGACGGCAACCCAGTCGCCGAACCCTGGAGGGTTGCCACCCGAGGTGAGACGGCTGCGGATGTCGGACATCCTCGGGATCGTGACGCCCTCCCAGTAGGCAAGAGCGGCCGCGACCAGGGCGCAGTAACAGAAGAGGATCTCAGCGGTCGCGAGTACTGCCTGATAGGCCGGTCCGGGGTCGTCGGTGATGCTTACCTTCGCTTCGACCTCGCGCCAACGCAGGGCAATGGGGTACGGCAGTGTCGTGCGGTAGATGTAGCTGTCGTCGTCGAGTTGAGATGCCGCCTCCACTCGCAGACGCAGCACGCGGCCTTCGGTGATGATGCGCTGTCTGGCTGCCTCGCGATCGCGGTCGGTGAAGGAGGACTGCCGCAGCGCGGTCGCTTCACGGTGCCATGCCAGAGTGCGTCGCCGCGCCTCGTTGAGCTCGTCCAGTGCATCCACAAGGGCTTCGTCCGGCGCGGGCAGCGGCAGGTCCTGAATGGCCTTCCACTGGACACGGCGGATGGTCCCACCTGCGGTGTATCGCTGCAGAACCGCTGAGTTGAGGTAGGCGACGAGCAGTCGCAGATGGTGGTCCTCGACCGGTTGCTTGAGGCGGAATGCAAAGTTCATCGAGCCCTCGAGGGCAGCGGGCAGGTCCTCCGGCGCGATCACTGCTACGGCGGGGCCGCGCGTGGTGGACTCGTGGAGCACGCTCTGCATGACGATGTCACCGGCCTGCAGCTGGCGGTCCGGGGGAATCTCTGCCCACACAGCATCGTTCTCCTCGGCAGGCACGAGCGTTCCGGCGGAGAAGTCCCGGAACCGGAGGAGCCGCACTGCCCCTGGTGCCCCCTGGTCGAGATGAGGGAAGGCGTCCTTGCGGGCGGTCTTCACGCGTTCGAACAGGTCGCCGAAGGTGCGGGCGGAGCGTTCCGCCTCCATGTTCGCGTCCGGCTCTGCGGCGTCGGCCGGAGGGGGCGCGGCTGCGGACGGGTCGAACCGCCAGTTGGCCTCCGCTGTCCACGGCTGGGCCAGCACGTAGCCGTGTTCCGTCGACCCGGACGGCTGTGCGAGCAGGTGCGTGAGCTCTTGCTCCACGTCGGCGCCCCTTCCGGTCCGCGGGACGCGGAAGACGTGCACTTTCCGTGTCTGCGCGGAACGTGGCCGCACGTAGAGCAGGACGAGTTGCTCGGAGGGGTGGGCCTCGGGAAGCGCTCCGGTGGAATAGATGACGCCGGCCGGCTGCCAGCGGCGCGCCATAGATGCCCGGAAGCCCTGGTGCCGTCGCGAGGTGATCAATGAGGCAGGCAGCAGAAGGCCGAGCAGTGCATCGTCTGACGGCGACTCCAGCCGCTCGAGCACCGTCCTGAGCGGGGTATCCGTACCGGCAGTGCCGTCGGCCATGAGGTCAGTGATTCCAGCCACCAGCACGACCGGCTGCTCGCGGAGGCGCGCGGAGGCAAGCTCGGCTGCATCGTCCCATCCAACCGTCTCGACGGGCTGTTCCTGGCTGATCAGGTGTGCCGCGGGGTGGGAGCCGTCCACGCTGATGGCCGCAGGAGCACTACCGGCGAGGCCGACTCCAGCCAGGCGCGCGGAATCGAAGAACAGCCGTGACGGCTCTGACGCGTGGTGTTCCGCTGGTTCCGCCCCGTGCGTCACTCGCCCCTCCCCCAAGCCAGGCAACGCGCGCATTCTATGATCGGTCGTCGTGCACAGAGGGCTGGCCGGCCTGATTCACCCCGCTGTTCGTCGAGGTCGTGGTCGACACGCAGACCGTAGGGCTGTGACGATCATGGGTGCGGCAGCCCTGCAGGGCGTTCCGCGCGCACGATCAAGGTGCCGAGTCGGTCGGGTTCGGGCGCCGGGAGAACCTTCGCGTCGATGTGGGTGAAGCCGTGCCGCTTGAGCAGGTCGGCCCAGGACTCGGGGGTGTACTGCCAGCGCAGTACGGTCAGTTCGCTGTCGCCTCCTTCGAGCCACTTGCCCCGCATCGGCTGCGGGCCATACTCCGCAACCGGCTCGGCCTGGGAAAAGGCGAACACTCCCCCGGGGCGCAGCCGGCCGACGACAAGGGGCAGGAGCTGTTCCGGATCGGTGAACCAGACCGCGCCCCACACCGAGTAGATCGCATCGAACTGCGTGCGGGTGTACGCCAGGTAGGAGCAGGCCTCGGCCTCGCGGACCTCGAGCCCGGGCACTTGCTTCCACCAGCGGCGGGCGCGGCTGACCTGTGCCGGCGCGAAGTCCAGGGCGGTGACGTGCACGCCGCTGCGGGCCAGGACGACGGCTTCGCGGCCCTCCGCGCAGCCGAGTTCGAGCGCCGTGGCCGGGGAGCCGAGGAGTTCCGCGCCGGGGCCATGGCCGGGGTACTGCGTCCATTCGAAGGCGTCCACCTCGGGCGGCGGGCCCTCGTGCAGGTGCTGCGGCTTGTACCGGTCCCAGTAGTCGGTCAGGTGCGACGGCGCGGTGCGGTGCATGCGACGAGAATCTAGCGGCGCGGCTCAGGGTGCCACTGGGCCCTCGCGCAGATTCACGCACACGAGTGCGCGGAGCTGTGCGGCCCGGCACCGCTCAGGGAGGGTGGTGCCGGGCCGCCGGGATGCTGGGTCAGTGGCAGTTCTCCCCGGGCCGGCACGGCCCGCACTTGCCGAAGTCCCGCTTCCACAAGGGCCAGTCGACCGCGAACCCGTTGTCCTCGATGATGTGCGCGGTGCGTTCCACGCTCCCGTCGTACTTGAACTCGATCTCCGGGATGTGCTCGAGGAACCTGCCGAAGTGCTTCTCGCAGAACTCGCGGTAGTGCCGCGTGTCGAGGATGAACGCGTGCACCGCCATGTCGACCAGGCGGCCGCAGCACATCTCCAGGCCCTGCCCCCACTTCTCGATCGCCGTGATCAGGTACGCGACCGCCTGGCCGAACAGCCGCTCAGCCATCACCTCGTCGAACGGGTTGTCCCGCACCATCAGCGTGATCTCCCGCTCCCACACCTGCGGGTCCACGAACGCCCGCGGATCGCGGAGTGCTACCGCTGTCGCCATGACAGATCCTCCCGTCGGGCGGCCGCCCATCGGCCGCTCGGTCCCCAACTCCCCTCCCCCGCGCGGCGTCATGGCCGATCGCGGGCGTCGCGCACACGGTGTGCGGAACCGGCACGCATCGTGCGTGCGCCGTCGCCCGAATCCGGGCATCCCTTCCAGGGAGAAGCGGCGGCCAGGGGAGGCAACATGGGCACCGAGACCGCACCCGGCGCGGGCCTGGTCATCAGGGCCGCGCGCACCCTGGCCGGCATGCGCCAGGCCGACCTCGGCCGCACCGTGGGCTACTCGGCCTCCCAGATCAGCCGCATCGAGTCCGGCCGTGCCGGACTCGATCTGGAGACCGCCGCCCGGCTGGCCGACGTGCTCGACCTCAGCGTCGAGGAGCTCGGTGTCGCGGCACGCCCCCGTGAAAACGTCCCGGCCCGCGCCGGCCGCACTAGGGTGGCCCGGAAACCGAACCAGGAGAGTGATCCCGTGCGACGGCGCGAACTGCTGGCAGGAGCCCTGGGTGTCGGCGCGGCCCTCGCCGTCCCCGGCAGCGCGGCCGCCCATGAGCCCGCCGACCATCTGGAGCGGCTCCTGTACCAGTCCCGCACCGGCAGCCCCGTGGCCCTGACCGCCCTTGAGGAGCAGCTCGCCGCCGCCCGCCGGACGTTCCGCGCCGCCGAGTACGACGCGCTCGCCGCGCAGCTGCCCGACATCGTCAAGGCGGCCGAGGCAACCCGCACCGCGGCCACCGGCCCCCAGCGCGAGAGGGCCGCCGCAGCCACCGCGCACGCCTACATCCTGGCCAGCCGCCTCGCCATCAAGCAGCACAAGCACCTCGCCTGGGCGACCGCCGACCGCGCCCTGAACGCCGCCCAGGACGCCGGCAGGTCCACGGTGATCGGCGAGGCCGCCCGCGTGCTGGCCATCACCATGCGCCGCGGCGGAAGCCCCGGTGCGGCCGTCGACCTCCTCCAGCACACCGCGCTGAGCCTCGAGGCGGACCGTGCGGCCGCTGACGCCGGGGCGCTGGCCGTGTACGGCTCGCTGCTTCTGACCGCCGCCTACACCGCCGCCCAGAGCGGCAACGCGGCCACCGCCACCGACCTCGCCGCCGAGGCCGAGAGTGCCGCCCACCGCCTCAAGGGGCCCGAACCTGACCTCTACACCGCGGGCGAGCACACTCTCGATCACTGCACCGCGTACCGGATCAGCATCCACCACGCCCTCGGCCAGGACACCCAGGCCGTCGCCCACGCCCGCCGGCTGCCGGCCGGTCGCCTGGCATCGGCGGAGCGCCGCGGCCGCTACTACACCGACGTCGCACGCGCCTGGCAGCGCCTCGACAAGCCCGAGCGCGCGTTCAGGGCCTTGCGTGCGGCCGAACGCGAAGCCCCGCAGGAGGTTGGCCGCCCCTCGATGCGGGCGCTGACCGCCGAGCTCCTCTACCAGCCCGGCGACATCCCCGGACTGCAGGCCTTCGCCCGGCGTACCGGAGCCCTGACTGCGTAGAGGCAGTCGGCAGCCGGCCGTGCGTCTGCACGCAAGGCGTGTCCGTTTGCCACACGAAGCCCGTCCTCTCCATAGTCCGACCCGCGCGCCTTCCTCCGCTGGTGCGAGGGGCACCGCACCGATGTCGGCTGCGCTGCCGTGACCGGTCCGTCGGCCGACGCTTTTCCGCCCAGCAGATGTGCCGGGCGGGGCTCGGTGCGGTTCCGGACCTGTGCCGTGAGACGCCGGGGCTAGCTGTCCATGGCCGCGGGGGGCGGCGGGGAGTCTTCGGGCTCCTCACAACTGCGCCGGTAGTAGGGGTGATTGGTGTCGATCTGCTTCGCCAGCCGGAGAGGGGTGGGCTCGGTTTGCCGGCCGTCCCAGCTGACGCCCTGGTTGATGAGGACGACGCCCGCCTTCCCGATGAGGTCGGCATCGGCATCGTCGGTGGTGGGGATCGCGGTGAGGCGTACGGCGGTGTGGGCGTAGCCGTTCTTCCCCTGCCGTTTGGCGGCTTCCGGGGCGAAGCGCGAGAAGTCCGAGCCGAAGCGGCCGGGAGGTCCGGCGGCCCAGGGGCGCGGCACGGTGGTGAGGAGGAAGTCGGGAAGGTAGCCCGTTCCGTCGTCGGAGACGAGTTGGTACGGGCTCTCGCTGGTCTTGGTCCGGCGCCACTGCTCGTTGTTGCCCCAGACGTACGCGCCGGTCGGCCGGCCGATGCGTTCGAGGTCGTTGATGGTGCGGACGACGGCGAGGGGCCGTTGGGCCGGGGGCAGGCCGTGTCCGGGCAGCCAGGAGGCGGGGCGGGGCAGGCCTGCGGGAGGTGGGTGTGCGAGGTTCTCGTCGCGCAGGCCGGCCCAGATGTATTCCGTGGTGTCGCCGTCGACGTAGATGACCATGGGGCCGGGCAGGGGCAGTTGGGTGCGCGCAGCGGTGAGCGCAGCTTCGGTGATCTGTGCTGCCGCCGACGCCTGGTGGCTCTCGTCACCGATGGTGGGGAAGCCGGAGACGTCGTATCCGGGGTCAGCCGCGTGGGCGGCGAGCCGCGTGCGCCGGTAGGGCTCCCACTGCGAGGTGATGGGCGAGTAGGCCCAGGCGGTCCACGGCTCGTCGGGTCCGTCGACGGGCCGGATGGCCGCGAGTGTGATCGTCACTGGGGCGGGTTTGGTGTTGCGGTGACCGTACTGGCGTCGCTGGGCGTGCCGGCGGACGTGGATGCCGATGTGCCACCAGGGGTGGAGCGGAAGTTTCCCGAACGCGGTGCCGAGGCGGTGATCGACGATGTCCAGGCCGCGGACCAGGTCGCGCAGGGCGTTCTCCGTGGAGCTGACGAGTCCGCTCTCCCGTGCTTCGGTCGCCTTCTTGATGAAGTACGGCGAGCACGGTTCACCGTTCTTCTTGAGGGTGGGCACGGGCGCAGGGGCCTGCTTGATGTACTGCGCGCTGATGCCGAGCCGGGCCTGGGCCTGCTTGGAGGGCCACTTGCCGTCCTCGGCCTCCGCCTTCTGCCTCTCCTCGGGCGTGGGGTACTTGCGGTTGGGGTCCCACTGCGTCTCGCAGAGGGTGGCGACGACCTTTCCTTCCGTGGGGAAGGGGGCGAGGAGTTCGGCGAGTTGCTGCTGGCGGTGTTCTGCGGTGGCGGGGCCGTGTGCAAGGGCGCCTGCCTTGTCGTGGAGGAAGAGCACGTCCACGCGGCCGGGGATGACGTCGTGCTTCACCTCGGTGTCGAAGGCGACGAAGTCGTCGCCCAGGTGCCACTGGCGTGCGATCTCGCGTTGGACCCGTGAGCGGACCTCGTCAGTGTGGTGGAGCACCACCAGCAGCAGGCGATCGATGCCGGCGGCATCCATGGCGGCGGGCAAGTGCTGGGGAAGGATCGGGCCGCTCGTGCGGGCCCCGGTCTTGGCGGTGGGGACCGACAGGCCGGGGACTTCGATGTAGACAGGAGAGGTGTCCCGGTAGGCCTCGCAGTGCTGGTCGATGTGCTCCTCGATCCGGCGGAACATCTCCATGCCGTGGCCGCGGCCCAGGCCGGGGGTGGTGACGCTTTCGGGGGCCACGGCGCGCACCGCGCCCAGCTCGGCCGTGGCCGCGATGAGGTCCTCCTCGAGGGCCTCGGGGAAGGGCGGCACCCGGTGGGTCAGGCGTGGCAGTCCGGCCAGGCGGCGGCTGGCGGCGACGGCGGGCACATTGAGGCGGCGCCTCCAGGGCGGGCCGTCGGTGCGGGCGACCACGGCGAGGGGTTGCTCGGGGTTGGACAGCAGGACCGTGCGGACCCCGTACCAGCGGTCGGCCAGCAGGGTGGTGACGGCGTTGACGGTGACGGCATGGCGCGCGGAGTGCCCCGCTGCGGCGGTTCCGATCTTGATGCGGGGAAGGAGCCGGCGCTGCCGCCCCTCCCCGTCCGGGCTGCTGGGCACTTCGTGGCCGACGGCGGCGAGGGTGCCGTCGGTGCACAGCTGGAAGCGAGCCGGGTGCGCGCCGCCGAGCTGCCACTCGAGGGCGGCCAGGTCCTCGGCCAGGCGCCAGCGGGCCAGTTCCCCGGGCCACCAGTCCAGGGAGCGCCGTCCGGCCACGGGGCGGGGCAGGTCGGGGTAGGGCACGGCCGGGGCTTCGGCGATCGCGTCGGCCAGCCGCTGGACGGCCGCGCGCCCCGGGCCGTCGGGCAGGATGGCCTCGCCCCAGTAGAGGAAGACGTCGCGGCGGTCTTCGCCGGGCATCTCGGCGCCGGTGAGCAGTTGTGCCTGGCCGTTGCTGACGTCCCAGCGGGCCCAGGTGCCCAGCACTGCGCGCAGGATGGCTTCCAGGGGCCGGTAGGGCGGCTGGACGTCCTGTCGTGTGTCGCCCACCCGTTCCCTGTAGGCGCGGCACAGGTCGTGCCAGGTGTCGAGGGCGACCGGGCCGGGCCGGTGAGCGAAGACAGCGCCCAGGACGTTGGGATGGGTGCGGTACTGCAGCAGGCCGGCACGCTTGCGGTGCTCGTCGCCGGGGGGACACGCGGTCATGCGGCCACTCCGAAGTGGTCGGGGTACCCCTTGCGCAGCCCGGTGAGCAGGTGGGGGGCGTGGGCGTACTGCAGGAGTTCCTCGGCGGTGTAGCCGTAGGCGCGGCCGGTGCCGGCGAGTTCTTCGGCGGTGTAGCTGTCGTAGAGCTCGCGCACCAGGGTGGGCAGGTCGGTGCCCCAGGTGGTGTCGTGGAAGGCGCCGTCGATGAGGTGGAGTTCGACGTGGGTCTGTCCGCGCCGGCCGCGTCCGGCGAGCTGGATGCACTGCCCGAGGACCGTCGCGATCAGTTCGCGGCGCAGGTCGGCGGGGAGCGCAGTGAAGCGCTTGGGGGCGGCGAGGATGGTCCACAGGCGGGTGCGGGCCGTGGTGCGGGCGGCGGCCAGACGGGCGGCGGGGGTGGTGGTGCTGTCGTGGCGCGAAGCGGAGCGCCAGGCGCAGGCGGCGACGCTGGCGGACAGGGCGGCGGGTTCGTCGACCGGCATCACCGGGCGGATAGCGAGGGCGATCAGGGAGATGGCCGATTCGCGTTTCCCCGAGGGTGCCGTGGTCAGGACGTTCAGGCCGCGTTCGGTGCGCGGCAGCGGGGAGATGAGCACGTCGCCGCCCCGGTCGGCGAGCTGGGAGAACTGGTCGCGGGTGACCAGGGTGACGGCGTCGGGCACCGGCGGCAGATCGGGGTCCTCCTCGTCGGAGGTGGCCACGAAGATCTTCAGTTTGCGGCCGAGCGCGAGAGCGGCCTCGTACAGGGCGGCGGCGAAGATGCGGGCCTGGCGGTAGGAGTTGACGGCGATCAGTGCGCGGGCCCGGTGGGCCGTGGCCGTGTCGGTCGCCAGCCGCTGGAGGTCCTTCACCAGGGTCGGCGCATATCCGCGGGCGAGCGCGGCGACGCGCTCGGCGCGCTCGTGGAAGGGGGTACTGCCCACGGCCAGGGTGCGGTTGTCGACGACGGGGGTGCTGCGGAAGATGCTCAGCCCGCCGCGCTGGGGGTCGGGCATGGCCCATTGGGGTTCGGCCAGCAGATGGGTGCGTGCGGCCTGCGGCAGGTATCCGGTGGCCGACATGCCCAGCACCACCCGTCGGTGGCCGGCCAGCGCCAGGGACACGATGTCGCCCAGGTAGGCGGTCTCGGTGTGGGGGTCTCCGCGCAGGACTTCCATGAGCAGGCGCGGCTTGGCGGTGGGGTCGTCGAGTCCCTCGAACCGGAAGCCGCTGATCTGCTGTCCCAGCGGGCCGAAGGGCACGATGTTCCCGGTGTCGCGGTGGCCGACGGTGTCGGCGAGGACCGAGGCGCCGTCGATGGCGTGTGCGGCGAGTTCGCCCGCCCGGTCGGCGAGGTCGAACACGGTGTGGTTCAGCGCGCTCAGCCAGGCCTTCATCATCACCGCGTGGAACACGCCGCCGGCGAGAACCGGGGCGGACTGCGCCTGGTCCGTCTCCTCACTGTTGCCGCGGTCTGCGTCGTCGTCTGCCGACTCGCCCTGTCGGACGTGTTGGAGACGTGCGCGTTCCTGGGCGAGCCGTGTGACGGCGTGCTCGACGGTCGTCCGCAGCTGCTCCTTGATCGCGTCGAGTTCCCATTGGCCGCTCTCGTCGAGGCTCAGCATCCGTTCCAGCAGGCCGGGGATGCCACGAAGCCGCTGAGGCAGGACATCGGGGGCCACACGGTCTTCCGGCCGGGCGGCGACCGGCGGCAGCAGGGCCTGCAGTTGGTCCATCTGTTCCGCGCCGGCGCTGGCATCGGCGCGGACGCCGATCAAGTTGTCCAGCAGTTCACGGTCCCAGCGGTGGAGCTGGTACCAGCGCCGCCGGTCCTGCAGGATCTGCCGGACCCGGCGTGGGTCCTGTCCAGCGGCCAGCTTCTGCGCCTGCCGGATCTCGGTACAGATTTCGCCGCTGCTGACCAGGTCGAGCAGCTGCTCGGCCAGCCACACGGCCCTGGTGAGCGATCCCCGCGATTCCACCCGCAGGCGTGCGGGGGCGCGGTGCAGGTTGTCGCGGACCTTGCGCAGGGCGGTGTTCGGGTCGCTGACCGATGCCAGTACCAGGCTCTGGGAGGCCTCGAAGCCCCTGGACTGGTAGGCGTCGACCTCGTCGATGATCACCAGGTGTGCGCGGCGCAGCAGCAGTTCCCGCACGCTCATCTGCCGGCGCAGTTCGCCGTCGACCAGGACCGGAATTTTGACCATGCCGCGCTGGAAGCAGGCATGGGTGGTCACGACGATCTGGGCGGAGCATGCGGCGCGGATGTGGGAGAACTTGTCGCACCGGCTCACGAACGGGCACAGCGCCGTCCCCGGGAACTCGGCGGGGTCGCTGTGGCGCAGGCTGGTGCACGGCTCCTGGCCGTCGGTGAACCTGTCGTGTCCGTCCAGTTGGTCCTGGACGGCGCAGCCGTAGCCGGCCTCGGCCAGCCGCTGCCGTAGCTCGTCCGGCATCTGTGACAGCGGGGTGTGCTCGTCCACGGCCTTGTGCGCGGTCTGCAGGGCGAACTCGTGGCGGCCGCCCGGTGCGATCAGTGGCGTGACCGTCACGTCCAGCTGCAGTGCTTTCAGTTCCCGGCGCAGGGTTGCCACCTCGCCGAAGACGTCGGCGTTGTCGCTGACCAGCAGGGCCACGGTGTGTCCGTCGCGGGCCAGTTGCTTGGCCTGGGCGCGGGCGAAGACGTTCTTTCCCACTCCAGTCGGCGCGCTCAGGTGCCGCAGCGGCCCCGGGGCCATCGGGACCGCGGACGGTGGCGGCATCTTTCCCGATCCCATCGTGCCGCTCAGCAGGAGGCCGACCTGGTGCTCGCGGAAGGCGGCGCCTTCCATGGCGTCGTCCGCCGCGCGGGTCAGCCATCCCAGCAGATCGGGGTCGACGGGGATCGGCCCGGTGGCGTCTACGGTGGTTACCCGGGGCGGGGCGTAGTCCACCGGGCCGTCCTCGAAGCCGAGTTGGACCGGTCCCCGGGGGCTCGCGGCCGACCAGGGTCCCCCGGTGGCCACCTCGATGCGCACCGGGCGCTGTTCGGGAACCAGCAGCCGGTCGGCCGATTCCAGCGGGCGCTGTCCGTGCCGCGGGTAGACCGTCGTCATGCGCCAGTCCTCGCGCGCCCCGGGCGCGTACCGGTGCACGACGGGGTCGTCCCACCCCTGGTCGAATCCCTTGCGGACCCGGCGTTGCAGGGAGGCCAGGTCGGCGTCTCTGCGCGAGCGCTGGGCGACGAGCCTGCCGATGCGCTGCTGTTCTGCGTAGGTCAGGTGCTCCCACTGCGGCCACACGTGTGCGGCCTGCCCGGACAGCAGGACGTGGGCGTCCTCGATGCGGACCACGGTCCGGCCTTCGGCGTCCTGCGCCGGGAAGTAGTGCTCGGTCAGGGCCAGGGCTGCGCCCAGGGCGCGGCTCATGCTGTGCTCACCTCGGCGATCAGGGACACGTCGGTCAACACCCGGGCGCCGTGCGGGCCCAGGACGCGGGCGAGGACCCCCACATAGCCGCCCAGGTGTTCGGGGATGACCACGATCAGCCCCGCGCAGCCCTCCGGGTCCTCGCGCATCCGCTCCGCGATGCCCTGCGGATCCGCCCAGGTCTTGACGTCGACGCGCCAGGTGACGCCGTTCTTCGTGATGTGCAGGTCGTAGCTGTCGCCGTACGGCCACAGGTGCACGTGCGCGCCGGCCTTCTCGGCACGGTGCTTCAGCTCGACCTCCAGCAGGCCCGGCAGGACGATCCACTGCCACAGCCCGTAGGACAGCGCGACCTGCCCCTCCACCGGCCGCAGTTGCGGTGCTTCGCGGATCTCTCCGCCCGCGGGGGTGAGCCGCCACTGCCCCTCCTGCAGCGCCATCCGAAACCGGGCGCCGCGCTCCGTGTGCCGGATGTCCTCGCAGCTCAGGTCGGCGGCGTGGCGGCCTCTGGGGACGGCGCGCATGGTCCACCGGCAGAACGGGCACGGAGCCCACCATCCGGCGAACTGCCGCATCGGCGAGATGGCCGTGTACACCCCGAGATCGACCAGCTGTGTGTGCCGGGCGAGGGCGCGGCGTGCCAGCACGGGCTGGGTGATCAGGGCGTGACGGCCCTCGGTGTAGGCGGTGAAGCCGGCCTGCTGGAGTGCCCGAAACACCGCGTGCTGCACCGCCTCGGCCGTGATGCGTGACAGCCGGGTTCCTGACGGCAGCTTGCCCAGGGCACGCAGCACGCTGTGCAGGTGTCGCAGGTCCGCGCCCGTCCCAGGCACCTGCTGGTCCTGTTCCGAGGCTTCCATCGCCAGCCGTGTCAGGATTGGTGCGGCCGAGCCGTCGTCCTCGAGCAGGCGCGCGTTCCAGAGTTTCGACCGCGAAGTCGGCCCGGGCAGCAGCTCGCCGACCGGGGCCTTGGCCAGCCGGTCCAGGAAGTCAGGGAAGGACGCCCCCTTGCCGGATGCGCCGCACGCACGCTCGAAGCGGCCGTGACACTCCATCAGCAGCCGGGCACGGGCGCGCGCCTGTCCTTCCGGGCTGCACCACGCGATGGCTGCGATGACCAACGCGTCCAGGGCGGTGCGCTGGTCGGGATCGAGCTCTTCCATCTCGGCAGGCACGGCATCGGTAGCAAGCACAGAAGGAGGTCCTCACCCTCAAAGGAGGCCCGCCGGTGGACGGTTCGCCCTCATTATGTCGATGACGATTGCTTTTGGGTGAGTTCGCCACGTCCGACGCGCGAGGATGTCAGCAGGTGGGCGCAGCGTGCAGGAGAGGTCCCGTGAGGGGACCTCGAACGCGTCAACAGATCAAAGGAGTCACCCCTCCGTGGCCTCGCCCGTCATCTGCCGTAGCAAGAGCTGACTACTGAAGCCCGTGGTCTCCTGCACCCGTTCCGGCGCCCTTCCCGTCAAAGGCGGGGCCATCGGCGTCCCGTGAAGCCAGGCCCCGCGGTGCACCATACGGAACCCGCTCCTCGGCCGGAGCTCACCGGAGGTGGCCTCCTCCCGCCGGGGAACGTCACCCCCTCGGAGGGGCCTTGGCGAGCAACCTGCCGCACCGGGGAGGACCATGGAATTCTTCGACGACGTGACAGGGGCGCGGGCCATGAGCAAGGTGACGGACGAGGCAACCTGGCGCCAGGCCGCAATGATGTGGGCCTTCACGACACTCCTGCAGGCCGATCGGCTGCGCGAAGCGGTCGGCGACCTCAATGCGGCACAAGCGGAGCAGTTCTTCATCAACCGGCGCGAGGCAGGCACCCTCCCCGACGGGTGGAAGGCCCACACCGAGCGGGAAGTCGGCGACGGCATGTCCTGGCGGGTCACGTGGACGGCCGCCGCCGACACGTACTTCTTCCTGTCGGCGGCGGCCCAGCTGCGCAAGTGTGCGCTGGAACTCCCGAGCGAGGGACTGCCCGACGTTCCCGATGAGGAGATGATCCGGCTGCTCCGCAACTTCCACGAGCACTGGGAAGACCCGACCGGCCCGTCTGCGACCAGGCTCCTCCAACAAGTTCCTGACGCCGAACCCGGCCGGGTCATGTACACCAAGAACGACGTCTGGTTCGAGGGCGTGTCCTTGGAGGGCATCGAGAACTGGGCCTTCGCCGTGCAACGCGTGCTCCGCGACAACGCGGCCGCAGCTGGCGAGGACTTGCCCGACGTGGGCGAGGGCTCCAGCTTCCCGCAGTCAGGCTGAGGCGATGCGCCCAGCCGGGCCACGCAGCAAGAAGGCCGGAAGACACACTTCCTTCCGGCCCGAGCCTCAACCAGCGCCTATTCGCTGTCTCGCTCTTTCGCCAGCTCGGCTGCCAGCCGCTGCTCCAGTTCGCCCCGCCGAGCCTGCTTAGCCAGTGCGCCGTCGTAGCCCCGAGGGAGCCGTGCAAGACGCTCAAGCGCTGGCCCGAGCTTCATGACGGCCTCGGCCAATGGCGTGAGCGACGTGACCGCGTGGGTGAGTTCGAGGGACGCGAACTCCTTTGTGGGGAGAGGCAGAGGCAAGTCGTGGCGGAGAATCGTCAGGCGGGGGCGGGATGCGTTCGGGGTGAAGAGGACTGATGTGGTCCAGGACGCGCCCGCTGAGCCGGCGCTGAACTCATCTTCACCGAAGTAGGCCATGCCGGAGATACGCCATCGGGCGATGGCCGTGTACCACTCGTTGTCACCGATCCGGTACGCCTGAATCTTCTCCGCAGATCGAAGCGACGTCCTGACTGTCAGCCAGCCCACGCCAGGCATGACCGCGGTCTCCTGACCGACCTCACGGCCCAGTGTGGTGCACGGGAAAGTCCTCCCGTCACGGCCGAGGGTGCGCTCCGCCAAGTGCGCAATCTCATTGCACACCGTTGGTGAGCGGAGGATCTCGGTGGCAAGACTTTCGTCGGTCTTGGCCGGCTTCGTAAACCGCTCGAGCACCTCGTCGAGCGTCGTGAGGTGAACGAACCGGTCACCGAGGTCGACGACATCCCGGTCCATCGGCGAGTCATACGTGCTGCCGTTTCCGAAGTCGGTCGTGTTGTCACTGACGAAGTAGACCGTCTCGCCCTGGTTTTCACGAGCGAACTCGACGGCCGTGAGCCAGATCAGGGCGTCCCTCGCGCCCTTCTTTGCCTTGCCCTGCCTGCAGGGTGGGAGAGCGTTCGCCTCGCGATACAGGGCGTCGCGCATGGCCGTCGGGCTGGGCGGCAGGGTCTCCACCACCGTGTCGTACACCGCCCGCCAGTACTCGCGGACACGATCGGAGTCAGCATCATCAAGATGCGTGCGTGGGTTCCAAGGGGTGTGGCGCGCGAAGCCCTTCAACGCTGCGCTCGCAGCAGCGTGGGCGTCCTCGTGGAGGCTGACCCGCTGCGCAAGGAGTTCCTCCGCCACCATCCAGGGGATGGCGACGCGTTCACCGACCGCTCGAAGAGCCCGCAGGAAGTCCACGCTGCTGTCCTTGAGGCCGAGGGCTCTGATGGTGCACGCATCGAGAATGATCACGACCTGAACCTCTGTCTGATCCGGATTCGGATCACACAGAGTCTCAGTCATCCCACCCGCCCCGCACCCGAGTTGTGCCTATCCGGCGCGGCAACGACTGGCTCACTGGAAGCAGTAGTTGCGCAGCCCAGGTCCCGCGGGTCCCGGCCAGACTTCGGCAGGCGCGCTCGTGGCGCCGACGCGGTGTCGCGGCGCAGCACGCGACGTCTCGTCCGGAGCGCCGGGCATGGTGGCGAGACGGCCGCACGGCGGTGAGCGGGTGCCCCTGAGAGGTGCCCGGTTCGGGCTACAGAGAGGAACCCAGTGCCTGCGCCGCCCAGTTCGCCCACCCGCCGACGCGCGGGTGCCGCGGACGACGGCCGGCCGGACCTCAATGCCGACGGCGAGTCTCCGTGGGCGAGCGGCGCCGGGCCCAGGTGGCCCGGATCCGTGCGGCGCTCCGGGGCGGCCGACGTGCGTCACGTCTCCACGGGTGCCACGCTGGGCATGCGTCAGCGGGAACCGAATCGCTGGCAGTCCAGGCAGGCGTGCGCGCAGGTGTCCCTCGGTGCCATGACGCCGGGAGGGTAGACGGGCTCGCCGACGCGCAAGCCGTGCGGCAGACCGGCAACTCCTCCCAGACGGAACTCCGTTCCCGGCACCCACCAGAGCTGGGACAGATAGTTGAGGTGGGCGGCCAGCGCGACCAGCGGATGGTGTGCGCGCACCGCCCGGAAGCACATCAGCGCTTCGGCGCCCGTGGTCGGCCAGGGAACGCTGCTCCCCGAGCGGGGGTCGCACCACATGAAGTGGCCGAGGTCGGCGACGGTGATGAACTTGGGCCACTCCTCCGGGGAACGCCCCCGACACCAGCCCTCGATCCACCGGGCAACTGTCCTGGCCTGCTTGGAGGTAGAGCTGTAGGCGAACACCCCTGCCGTGGTCGGCACGTAGTCGACCTGCCCGGTACTGCTGGGGAACCGGAGGTGGTGGATCTCGGCCTGCCGTCGGCGTGGGGCCGTCTGGACCTGCGCGATCGACTCCAGCGCAGTATGCAGGACCGTGCCGTCGATGGTGCTCTTGACTTCGATGACGGTGTGGGCGGCAGACGGATCGATGTAGACCCGGCCGTCGTCTTGGAGAGTGCGGTGGGGTGCCACTTCCGGGGCGGCCAGCACCACGTCCTGCGAACGGAACCACGCCCCCGTGCTGGAGTCCTCGATCCCGACGCGCTTGTAGATCGTGGCCCGGTCCTGGATGTACCTGCCGACTAGCGTGCGGACCGCGTGTTCGCGCTCGTTGCCCTGGTCCGTGGGGTGCCGCAGCGTTGCCGACTCCTGGAAGGTCACATCCAGGTAGAGGGCGTCGCGGACGAAGCGGTCCAGGACATCCGGCCCTGCACTCATGCCGCTCCTTCCCGGGTCAGGTTTCTGATGCAGGTGCAGATGGCTGACGGGCCCGCCAACTCGGTCGGCGACGGGGCTGTTGAGCCAGGTCGTCGTCGGGGGCGGACCATCTTGAGTGCCTCGCTTCGGGGGAGGTTTCCGTGACGTGCTCCAGGCAGGAGAGTGCCAGCCCTCTTCTACTTCTACCTGCACAACGGCCAGAACTGCGCCAGATAGTGCTCGACGCCCTCCGGAACACCGAGTTGCGCGAGGGCGCGCACCTCGTTCCTGCCGCGCACCTGCACCCGCACGCCCCAAGTCAGGCCGGGCCGGCCGAGGAGGATGTCCTCCCTGGACGCCGCCGCGTAGGTCCACAGCCGCAGCCGCCCGGCGGGAGCGTCGATCCGTGTCTGCACGGTCTCTTCCCACGAGCCGGGGGCTGGCGGGGGTTCCTCGTCCCAGACTTCCGCCCGGAAGTCGGCCGAGTGCGTGTGGCCCGCGCTGTGGACCACCACCCGGGCGCCGGCCGAGGAGGCAAACGGTGCATCGGACATGGGCTCGTCGTCGAACGACGCACCGACGTCCTGCATCCACAGGCCGTAGAACATGACCTCGGCATCGAGGCACTGCTCAGCCAACAGCCGCATCCATCTGCTCCTCCACCAGCCAGGTTCGCGTTCGATCAGTGCCGCGTTCCGGCACCTCGACGATCGGGCCCCACAGCGCTTGCCTCAAATTACGCTCCGCACGACAACGAGATTCGGTCGCTCGTGAGCAGGCACGACGAGGCGCCGGCACGGCCCCGGGCGGCACCCCGACGCCAGGCTCGCCACCTCACGCCGCCAGCGCGGTCGAGGCGCCGAAGACTTCTTCGAAGGGGTGCGCCCGATGGGTGGCGACCAGGACCCAGGCCCCGCTGCGGTGCGGGCGGGCATGCACGGCGTAGTCGTGGACTTCGGACGGCGTGAGGACTTTGAGGTCGCCGAAGACGTAGTACAGCGGCGTCGGGAGGTGCGCGCCGGTGAAGAGCAGGCCCGCGCGCAGGGTGGCGGCGCTGATGGCGTACCGGTCGGAGTGGGTGCTGGGCATGCGGTCTTTGGCGTCGATGGTGACCACTTCGTCACCGCGGGCGGCGATCAGGTCGGGGAAGTAGCGCAGCGCCGATTCGGTGCGGGCCAGCGCCCGGCGGATGGCGGGCGGGTAGACGCCCTGGCCGCAGCCGTGGACCGTCCATCCGTGGGCGCGCAGTTCCTGGGTGACGCGTTGTTCGTGGGCGTCGCCGATCGCTTTGCGGTCCTGCCAGTGCGTCACCAAGGTTTCCCCTCCGCAGAGTTCACGTTGCGTGATACGAATGCTCCTCTTTTCGTGCTACTGCCTCATGGCTATGATGCCCCGCATGGCGTCATACGTAGACCCACGCTTTCGTCCCACGCTCTGGCCCGGAACGCCCGTCCCCACACCCGAGTTGAGACCCGCACCCAAGGCGCGGGCGGAAGACGGATGGATCGTCTGGGCCCCCCACCTCCGATCCGAAGGCGCCACAGTTGCGCTGCCGGAGGACTTCTACCTGCACGAGCTCATGGACCTCGACCCAGACGACCTCGACGCCATCGCCCGCCTCATGTGCACGTACGGGCACCTGGGCGGCGACCTCAGCGCGGGTAGCTGGGACGTCGAGGACTGGGAGTACTACACCGGGCTCGAGGAGCAACTCCACCCCACGCGCGACGGGTTCGCGCTGCACGGCGAGCTCGCCACGCTGTTCGTCTCCGAGGCCCAGGAGGCGGTCGCCACCTGGGTCGCACTGCGCAGCGAGGGCGGCCTCGACGCACTCGTGGACAAGGCGGTGTCCGAGGAGGAACTCGCTCTGTGGCGGGAGGCCAACGCCGACCACCACGAGGTCTTCCCTCGCGACCTGGAGCATCTGCGCGAACTGACGCTGGAGGCAAGGATCAGCGACCTCCACAGCACCCTCAATGCGGCCCTGAAGCCGTTCAGCATCGGAATCGGTGACCTGAGCGACCGCTATCCCACCATCCTGTCGGTCGCCTTCCTGCAGCTGTACAACCACCTCGCCCAGGACGCCACACTGCGCACCTGCGCCAACGAGACCTGCCGGCGCACCTTCGTCCGCCAGCGGGGGCGCGCCGCCTACGGTCAGAACCGCACCAGCGGCATCAAGTACTGCACCCGCGAATGCGCCCGCGCCCAGGCGCAGCGCGAACACCGCCGTCGCCGCAAGCAGGCCGCTCCCTGATCGCGCCGGTGCCCAATGCCCCTACGGCGGCGGCGCGTTGCAGGAGACCCGGTGGCCCGCACGGCCGAAGGTTTCGCGGCCGGCCGCTGTGCGCCGACCGCGGTTGCCCTCTTCCTTCCCTCCCGGTCGGCCGTGATCCTGTGGTCTGATGCGCCGCATGTCGAAGCTGTGTGAGTCCGGTGACGGGAAACCCGCGACCCGGATGGGCGGCACGAGATGTCAGGCCTGCTACCGGTACCACCGCAAGCACGGAACCTTCGTGAGGGCTGGCTCGCGGCCCCCGATCAGTATCGAGATGGTGCTCCAGAACGTGTCGGCCACCGAGTCGGGATGCCTGGTTTGGCAGGGGATGACGGACAAGGACGGCCGCCCCCTGTACTACGACGGTGACCGCTACGCGGCAGGCGAGAATCCGCTCGTCTACGTTCAGCGATGGATGTTCGAGCGCTACTCCCGCAAGCCTCTCGTGGCGGGGCAGACGGTCACACACGACTGCGAGAACAAGAAGCTGTGTGTCCATCACGCCCACGCCATTCTGTGGCGAGACTTGGGAAGCGGGGCCTTCATGAGCCGTGGTGACGGCCGGGGTGTCGACGGCGTGGCCCCTGCTGGCAGGTGCGCGAATGGGCACGACTTCGACGACAACAACATTCCCTATGTGAACCCGACGTCCGGCGTGCGCAGTTGCCGGCGCTGCACGCGCGACTCGAAGCTGCGCGCACGCGGGATCGATCCGGATTCGGCGCCCTACGTGCCGTACCGCAAAGGCAGCACTCACTGCCGGGCAGGTCACGAGTACGCGGTCTACGGTTTCAAGAACCGTGGCGAGGGGCGCGTCTGCAACGAGTGCGTCCGGATCAAGAGCGCGAAGGGCAATCTGAAGAAGGGCTACGGCCTGACGTTCGAGGACGTCGCCCGGATGCTGCATGAGCAGGACAACGCCTGTGCCACGTGTCTGACCGTCTTCACTGAGGCTGATCCCGACGACTTCCGAATGGGCGACGCCAATGTGGATCATTGTCACGACCGCGGGCTCACCCGAGGGCTGCTCTGCATGGACTGCAACATTGCGCTCGGCAAGGTCAAGGACAACCCGGACACGCTCCGCAGAATGATCAACTACCTGAGTGGGCGGGAGAGCATGCCCGCAACCTCAAGAGCCGAGACATGTCCGAGCACCATGCGCTGATCCGCCTGTTTCGTGGCCCAGCGCATCCCCCTGGCCCGCGTCTTTCCATGGTGTTCTGGCCGTCAGGGCGGAGAGGCCGACCGAATGGAACTTCCTTCGTGCACACCCCTGCCGTGCTCAACTCGCCTGATCTCCTGCCGACTCGACTTCTGAAGTGCTGGGCCACATCGAGTCAGTCGTAGCGTGATAGAGGTCCCTGGTAACGGAACCGGCCTGCGCCGTTGTGCCGGCCGCGGCGGGGCAGTTGCCACTCGGTCTGCGCGCTGCTTGTCACCGACGACGGACGACAGGCTCGCCGTCAGCGGATGAAGCCAGTTAACGAGGCTCAGGTGAGTCGGTTCGTTGCCCAGGGGCTCAGCGGCGGTCCAGCGCGTCTATCAACTTGCCGAGGTTCCGCACCGCACGGTCCGAGGCGCCCTTGGCTGCCAGTGCTCCCAGGACGACGTCCCGCTCCAGCAGCCCGGCGCTGCGCAGGTCCTGCAGGATGCGCTGGGCCTGCTGCTTGCCAAACTGGTCGCCGAAGCCGTTGTTCTTGTAGAAGTCCAGCCGATCGATGGCTGCGGCCAGCTCGGAGCCGAGTTGCTCGGGCTGCTCATCGGGCCGAGTGAGGTCGATGGCGCCGAGTTGGCGCGCCCAGCCTTCGAGCGGGAAACGGTGGGCACCCTCGACGACGGCCAGCGCGGAGCCACGGGCCAGGCCGGCGGCGAAGTCGAGGGTTTTCTCGTCGGGAACGTATGCCAGCACGGGTCCGATGCCGCGGCCGACACGGTCACGGGAGGCTCGCGGTGTGGTGACGGCGTATTGCGCCGCGAAACGCCGCAGGGACGGGATCTGTTGTTCTACGCCGAAGGCATTGAGTACAAGCACGCCGCTGGCACCCTGTTCAGTGCATTGTTGCCGAACCCAGGCCACGGCCAGATCGGCTGCGATCTCCCAGTCCCGCTCGGGGTCGTCATCGGGCACCCACGCCGCCTGCAGGATGCTGCTCGCGCTCACCACGGTCGCGTCCTCTCTGCTTCGAGGCGGCCGCGCGGAAGACGCGGCCGTACCTCGTCACGCTATCCGCAGCCTCCGACAGCCAGTCCCTGCGCGGATGAAGGGGACGGAGCACAGGAGCCACCGGTCTAGGTGACAACAAGGGCGCTCGTGCGACGCCTCTCCTGCTTCGGACCAGCCGCGTTGTCGGGTGCCCAGGTCCCGGCGGCATGCCCCGCACAGCCACCACATCAGGACGGTCGGCTGTGTTCTTGCTCTGGTCTCAGTAGTCGACGTCGAGGTAGTCGAGGTCGGTGAACTCGACCTGCAGTCCGTCGGCGCGGCGGCCGCGGTCCTTGAAGTAGATCTCCTGGAGGCCCTCGGCGAGGATGTTCTGGAGCTGCCGGTCGTCGGCGCCGGCGGCGTGGGCGTCGAAGAGACGGGCGGCGTAGGCGGGGGGCAGGGCCTGGGTGATGGCGCGCAGGCGGGCGTCGTCGGTGGTGCCGGGGTCAGCGGTGAAGCCGAAACGGGCGCGGGTGTCGATGACGATGCCGCCGGTGGTGGCGGCCTGTTTACGGGCCGTGGCGCGCACGCGCGGCTGCCAGCGCTTGCGGACCTCGTCGGCCAGGCGCTGGGCGAGGTCGGGGCGGGGGTTTTTGATCTGGCCCTTCAGGTAGCGCTCCACGGTGCGCTGGGAGACGCCGAGGAGTTGGGCCGCGGCGCGGGTGCCCTTGGTCTGTTTGGTGAGGTAGCGCATCTGGGCGCGGGCGGTCTTGGGCAGGGGGCGGGTGAGGTGGGCGGCCTCGGCGCGCTCCAGGCTGTCGGTGAGCAGTCCCATGGCGTTTGGTTATTCCCCGGTGTCGTGGTGGGTGACGGTGCCGGTTTTGATGTGGCGGGCGAGGTTGATGTCGGGGCCGTGTTCCTCGTGGAGGGATTCGGCCCACAGGATGCTCTGGGTGCCTTCGTGTTTGACCATGCCCGGGGAGATGCCGAGGCGGAAGGTGCCGGGCAGGGGTTTGCCGTCGGGGCGGGGCAGGAAGTCCAGCGGGCTGGGGCCGGTGGAGGGGTAGACGGCGCAGTCGGAGAGGACGGCGACGGGGTAGAGGCCGGTGTGGGTGGCGAGTTTGAGCATTTTGCGGTGCATGTTGATGCGGGCATTCGCGATGACGGCGGCGCGGATGTCGGGGCGCCAGGTCGGGCGGGCCAGGGCGGGCCAGTGTTCGCCGGGGCGCCAGCCGCCGCCGTGGGGGCGTTCGCGGAGTTTGCCGATGCCGCCCTTGACGGTGGCCTTGATGGCGCTGAGGACGGCCGCGGCGGCAGGGTCGGCATCTGACGCGTCGGTCATGGCGGCCAGGAAGGTGTCCTCGGGCAGGCCGGGGGTGACGCCGAGGTCGGCCATGGTGGCGAGGTAGGCGTCGCGCAGCCGGGTGTACCAGGCGTCGAGGTAGGGGCCGCTGGTTTCGCGTACGTACGCCTCGAGCGGGGTGACCTGGTGGCCGAGTTCGGCGGCGTAAGCGACGGTCGGGGTGGCGTACCAGGCGGGGCCGGTGGGGGTTTCGCCGGTGGGGGTGAACGGGTTGGGCAGGCGTTCGTCGAAGGTGATGTGGGAGAGGTCGACGAGCCAACTGCCGGGGGTTTTGGGGTCGAAGGCGGGGCGGTGGAGGTGGACGGGGGCGGACAGGCCAACGGTGAGGCGGTTGGCGGCGGCGGCGAAGGCCATGTTGACGTCGATACCGACCACATGGGACTGAAGGCATTCGGTGTCGGTGAGCGGGCGGGCCCACTGGTAGGCCTCCTCGTCGAGGACCTCGTCGGGGGTGCGCTGGTGGAAGCGCGGGTAGCGGGCGGCCACCAGCGGGTGCCCGTCCGGGGCCTCGGGCGGGGCGCAGTCGACCGGCTCGGTCAGCGAGCCGGGCACCGCCCCGGAGGTCCAGGCGCCGGTGGCCGCGTCCTTGACGGCGCGGGTCGGCGGGCGCAGCGCGGTCATCAGCTCCAGGCCGGTGACGGCGGCCGAGCCGCGCGGGGTGAGCACGCGGGTGGCGTAGGTACCCAGTACCTGGGCGATTTCGGGCGCGGGGAGTTGGTCGGCATGCTTCCAGGTGCGCTCGTCCAGGGCGCCCCAGGGCAGGATCGCGAACTGCACGCACCGGCGGCGCGCCCCGTCGGCGCTCTGGTAGACGCGCGGCCACGGGCCGAACCCGCGGCGGGTCAGTTTCCAGCCTGCTGAGAGCAGTTCGCGGACCACCGGGTGGGCGTCCGGCAGGCGCAGGCTGCGCCGGTCCGCCAACTCGCCGGGCAGGCCCAGGGCTTCGGCGGCCGTGGCGGTGAGTACCACCAAAGGGTCGGCGTCCCGGCCGGAGCGGTGTAGCCGGGCCGCGCCCAGCTGTGCTTCGTCCAGCGCCCATTGGGTCAGCGCGGCGAGGCCTGCGTCCAGGGGACTGTCCAGGACGAGACCTCCCAGACCGTAGGCCCGGCCGTCACCGTCCACGACCAGCAGCGGGCCGTGGGCGAACCGCCCCTCCCCCGCCGGTGTTGCGGGTGCGGCGTGACGGGGGGCGGTGCGCGTGGGACGCGGGGCTACCGTCGTCGCCGCAGGGGCTGCATCGGCGGGCGCGGGTTGCGCTGTGGGCGGCGTCTGCTGCAGAGCGGGCCGACGCGGGGCCTCGGGCGCGGGCGCGTCTTGTTCCGGGGTGTCGGGTGCCGGGAAGCGGGTGGCCAGGCCGTCCAGCAGCCGGATGTAGGCGGCACGCTTGGGCGCGCGCGGCTCGGCACGGCCCGCCTCCCAACCACTCACCGTCTCCCGGCGCACACCCAGGGCCCGGGCCACCTGATCCTGACTCAGACCCGCACTCTCCCGCAGGCGCTTGCGCTCCTCCGGGGCGGGCAGCGCATCCGGCGCCGCCTGCTCCAGCAGCGCATCCACCGAAGCGAACAACCGGTTCGACTCGCCTGCCACTCTCACCACCTCCACCCGCCACGCTACCCGAAACGCACGTCTGAACGCATGTCAAACACACATGAAGGGTGGCGTATTGCCGCTTCCGCAGCGCGGTCCTGCTGCCGCCCGGCCTGCGATAGCGCTTCGGGCGTGCGGCACCGAAGTCTGACGGCCTCGGTTTCACACTGTGCATCGGACCGGATCCCGATGATCCGGGGTCGCCGGGTGCTTTCAACCCACGGAAGTAGTCGGCGAGGGAAGGGATTCATTGCCATGGGCGAGCAGATGGTTCAACGGACGGTGCTGCTCCTGACGGTCGGCAGCGGGGCGACGTACATGGCGTTCGAGCACCCGGCACTCGGCACCGCGCTCCTGGTCGGTGTCGCCGTGGTGACGTTGTTGCGCCGGGCGGCCCTTACGCGACACTCGCAGGGCACGGCAGGCTCGATGTCCAATCGAGGGATCACTCAAGTTGCGCAGCAGCGTCGACTCGATGAGGGAACTTCAAGCGCCCGAAGAGACCACGGGAGTTGCCCTCTTCCCGCCTCTTCTCGCCTCGTTCAGCACCTTTCGCAACAAGGGTTGACGGCTGAGGGGCGTTGCCCCCGCTGTCTGACCCGCCCCAACGAGGCCGTCACCGAGGGCAGGAGGGCGGGTCCGGGGCGCAGGGGTCATGGTCGGTCCACCGGGGGTGTATCGAGACGCATCGCCATGCCGTTCAGGGCGGGCGTCAACGCCGGATAGCGGGCCAGTACCAGCAGGTCGGGGCCGTTGGCCAGTTCAGGGAAGCGGTGCTCGTAGACGTCGAGGAGTGTCCCGGCGTCGTACGTGACCGAGAAGACGCTGCGGCGTACGGCATCGGCGTAGAAGTGGTCCGCGTCCGAGGCGAGGAGGGCTGAGCCCCTGCCGGTGGCGACCCGTACCACGTGAGTCCTTGCGGTTTGACCACCGACCAGGTGCACGCTGGTGCCGGGCGCGATCTCCCGGTTCCTGTCGTGGATGCGGACTCGAGGCGCGACGTTCGGTGTGAGTGTCCTCTTCTTCCACACGATCATCGCCTGGCGTCGGCGGGCCACGTCGGCCCACCGGGTGCCGAGGCCGTGGCGGACTCTGCGTGGAGCTGGGCACCTCGGCGACAATGGAGGCGTGCCCTCTGCCGACGACTCCTACCTTGCCCTGTACCGCGCCCGGTACGTACAGCGCCTGCCGGGGCGGCTCGAGGAGTTGGTCGGCCCGCGGGAAGGGGTGGTGGTCCTGCCCTTGCACGTAGCCTGGTCCGGGCTGCGAGAGTTCCGCCTCGACCGGCCGCGTCTACGCATGGGCCTGTACCGCATCGTGCTCGCCGAGGGCCTGCGCGATGACCTGTGCGTCTACCTGAACCACGAGCTTCTGGTCGCGCAGTGGCCGGTCCTGCGCACCCTGATCTCCCGCACGGTCCGGGAGGTGTGGGAGGCCGCGTTCCCGGAACTGCGAGATGCCAGCTCTGGGTGAAGCCGCCCGCACGTTATGTCCGACTGCCGACCAGCGCTCTCGCGGGCGAACCGCTCCACTTCGTCTGCGTTGACACACGGCAGCGAAGGGGCCTCTCGCCCCGTGGAGGTTCCGGGGCGAGCCACCGCTCAGCAGTCGACGGGATGGTCCGGCCGTGGCCGCGTTGCAGGCACACGGCATGTTGGATGAGGGACCTGTGTTACGGCCTCACCCGGTGACGGGGGCAGGCGGCTCGGGACGCGGGAAGGTCCAGGCGATTGGCGGGGCCGAGGGGCAGTTCCCAGGCCATGCGAATGCCGTTGATGAGGGTGCGGGCGCTGTAGGGCGAAATGGCGAGTTCCTGACGGGCTTCGGCAAGTCGCTCGGGGGCGCCGTCGGCTCCGAACGCTCTGGCCCGGCTCGTTCGGTACTCGAGGCCCTTCTCGCCGAAGATCTCCAGAAGCGTGAGCGAGAAGTACACATAGGCTGATGCCTCGTCGACGAGTTGGCGGGCCTCGTCGGTGAGTTCGCGTCCCGAGGCGGGGTCTGTATGGCCTTCGATGCCCTCGGTGGCGAAGGTGTCGAGGGCCTGCCGCAGCTCCGGTTCGGTACATGGACAGGCATCGCGCAGCTGGTTACACAGGAAGCGGAACGCGGTGAGCGTGTCGCTGGTGCTGGGCGTCCACTGATGCTTGCTCAGAAGAGTGCGGAAGCCGGCGAGGGTTTCGGAGAGCTCCTCGAGGATGAGGTCATAGGCAATGTCCGGGAGTTCATGGGCCTGAGTCTTGTCCTGTGTCTCCTTGATCTGGAGCGCGTAGCGCAGGAGATCGCGCAGGACGCCGCCGGAGAGGGAGTGGGCCAGCAGGGCGTAGGGCTCCGTGAGCGTCTCGGAGCGTGCGGACAGGATCTTGTGGGACTCGGCGAGTGTGCTCGGCGGGACATGGATGATGTCGTCCAGGGAACTGTCCGTGACGTCCCGGTGGGGCAGTCCGCGGCGCACGAAGGTGGCCCCTACGTCTTCGGCCACGGAGATGAGGTAGTGGACGTGGCGGACCCCCAGGATGGCTTTGATCTCACGGAGGAAGTCCAGGGCTTCGGTGTCGGAGCCGAGCCGGTCGACTTCGTCGATCGCGATGACCACCCTGTCGCCGAACAGCGTCTTCTGCTTCGCTATGTCGCCGAGGAGTTCTCGGAATTCGGTGACCAGTTCGGGCATAGTGGGCGGCACGGTGGAGACGGTGGTGGCGTGGGAGCCGCCGATGGCGAGGGGTTGTGGCGCGGTGCCGGACCACGTGCTGGCGGTGGTCTGGATGGTCTGCAGGCGGTAGAGGTAGTTGCGGCAGCGGGCCACGAGGGCGGGCTCAGCGGGTTTGAGGTGCCAGTAGCCCGCTCGGACGATGAGCGCACCGGCGATGACCCCGCAGAGCCGGATCGGGTTGTCCGGGTCGGACAGGAGCTGGTTGGTCTGCGGCGTCGTGACCAGGACGTACAGCAGGTATGCGCCGGCGGCTGTGGCCGGCGGTCTGAGGACGAGACTCATGTCGTGCCCGCTGAGGGGTGCCCCGGGTTCGTCGAGTACTTCCCGGACGCCGTGCAGGACCATCCACAGAAGGAAGAGCCACAGGCAGGTGAGAACGGTCCCCTTGGGCAGGTCCGCGGCCTGGTGGCGCATCCGTTCATCGGTGAGGACGCTGCCCACCGAGACGACAGCGATGGTCATGCCGATGAAGGTGCTGTGTCTCCACAGGCGGCCCAGAAGCCTCGCGGGCCACACGTCGTGCCGGGAGTGCCACCAGACGAGCGCCACCAGACAGATGACCACGCCGAGTCCGATGGCATGGCCGTTCCAGACGGACAGAGCCTGCTTGTGCAGGGTGCCCCCCTGCTGGCGCAGGAGGTCGGCGATGGTGGACGCATAGTCGGCGTACAGCGCGCGGACCGGGGCCGACAGGCCCAGGCAGAACAGCGCGAGCGCGGGCAGGGCGAAGACGATCCACCGGCCGAGCTGCCTGGCCCGGCGACGTGCCGTGCGGGCCAGGCGCAGCATGGGCGAGAGTCTGGTGAGCTCGGGGACGGTGTAGCCCTGGTCGTCGATGTACTGCACGCAGACCCGGACGAAGAGCGAGACGAGGAAGTCCAGCGGGGCATACGCGGCGGGGGCCTGGACCAGGACTCCGAATCGTGCGTCTTCGACGCAGGCTTCCAGCAGCGTCGACTTGCCCGTGCCGCGGGGACCGCAGACAGCGATGGTGCCGTCTTCGATGTGGTCCAGTTTGCGCTTGAGCTGTTTCATCGCACTGTTGCTGACGACGTAGCCGGGTGCCCGAGGCGCGCGCAGTCCGTCGGTGCGGGACGGGACGTACACGGAGTCCGGGTCATCACCGAGGAGTTGCAGGACTACGTGCCCGACAAGCGGCCGGGTCCCTTTGGTCTCCAGGATGGCGCCCCATCGGGCGGCCCGGACTCCGAGGCGGCAGCGGCGGAAGAGCCAAATGATGCAGTAGAAGCCGGCCAGTAGGTTCAGGCGACGGTGGAACAGGGCCCCGCTGGGCCACCGGATGAGGGAAAGCATTGCTGCCACGGCCACCAGTACGGCGCCGAGCGCGGCGAGCCATCCCAGGGCAATGACGAGGCCGATGCTGGTCAGCCCGAAGAGGACGCACGTGGGCCACCAGTTCGTCTCCGCGGCGTCGATTGCGGCGCGCCGATAGCCCTCGATCCGTGCTGTCGATGCAAGGGCTTTGTCATAGGCGCGTTGTTGAGGGCCCGTTGCCCGTTCAGTTGCCGCTGTCTGCCACCGCGAGGTTTGCATCTCGCGTACGACGGCCTCGTGGCTGGCGCCGGGGCGCTTGCCGAGGCGCCCGGCCACGTGCGGTTCGAGCAGGCTGGCGTCCAGGCACGCCGCATAGATGCTCTCGCGTTCCGGCGCAGCGAAGTGCGCAACTTTCAGTCTTGCCGGCTCCAGCCACTTCCAGGTGAGCTGCATGTCGGTCCTCCCCCGCATCAAAACGCCCGGATCGTAGCTCCGCGTGCGGTGGAGGGGGCGGGGGTTCACAAGAATCCCGTCCCCTCTGGCTGATCCCGTTTCACGGCTGTGGTCGATCTCCGGTCAAGGGCTTCGGTCTCCGAACCCGCCACGTGGCGTCTGTCAAGACCACGCCCCTCGTGAGGAGGACGTGTCGACGGTTCGTCGGGCATGTCGCTCACCGTGGTGGTCATCTGTCATCACCACGTGGAGGGGGATGCGGGTGGTCACGGTGCATCATCTGAACGAGCAGGAACAGCTGGTATCGACGGCATCGGCTGACCTGGTGGGGATGCCTCTGGAGGAGCGTCTGCCGCCCACCGATCCGGTGGCCTACCACGGGCGTCCGGGCAAGTTGTCGAAGTGGTGGTCGGCGACCACGGGCGGTCATGTGGTGTGCGGGTCGTTGCGCCGCCGCCGGGTGGCACTCGAGCTGGACTTCGATCCGGACATTGCCTGGATCGGCGGCGAACCGGTCGAGCTGCGGTGGCAGGGAGCGCGGGGGAAGCGCCGCCTGCGCCCGGATTTCATGGTGCGCACCGTAGACGGGGCGCGGCACGCGGTGATCGTTGAGCCGGACAAGTGCGGGCCGCAGTGGCGGGAGGACTTGGAGGTTTTGCGCGGTGTCGCCGCGGCGGCCTGCTGGCAGGTGTCGGTGCGCCGGGTGCCTGAGGGGGTGTACCTGGAGAATCTGGAGCTGGCGGGCGATTACCGGCAGCCGGTGAGGATCCCGGCCGGGGAGCAGGCGGCGCTCGAGGCGGCCTTCGACCGCGAACGGCCGATCCGCGAGGCCGTGTTGGACAGCGGAGTGCCCACGGCCCTGGCAACGGATCTGGCCTACCGTCTGGTGTGGCAGCGGCGCCTGGCCGTCCACTGGGACCGGCCGCTGGGGCCGTGGGCTCTGGCCCGGCTGGCCGGGGATGCCGCGTGAGTGGCGCAGAGGCCTTCACTCCGGGGCACGTGCGCCTGGGTGACCGGGTGTTGTGGCAGGAGGTCGCCTATCAGGTGGTCGCCATCCAAGGGGCTGAAGTGCTGCTGCTGGCGGACGGGGCCCGCCTGCCGGTGGAGGTCCTGTACAGCGCGCTGGTCTCCGCGCCGGGGTTCGCCGTGGTGGACTCCGACGGCCGACCCGTGCCGGCAACTCCCCTGCCTGCGCTGATGGACTCGCCGTCCAAGGCCGAGCGCAAGGAAGCCAAAAGGTTGCACCGGCACATGGTGGAGCTGGACACGGGTGTCCTGCCCGGGAGCAGCACGCCCAGGGCGGGCTACGAACCGAGTGAGACGACGCTGGAGCAGCGTTATGCGCGCAAGGCGCAGGAGCTTGCGGCCGCGGGTATCGAGGTCAGCGCGAAGACGCTGGAGTCGATGCGCTTGAAATGGAAGCGCGCCAACGAGAACCCGCTGGTTTTCGTCGAGCGGCGGGGGCGTTCGGGCGGCCATCGCACGGATCCGCGGGTCATCGAGGTCATGCGGGAGGTGGTGATGTCGCACAGTCGTGGGTCGGACGTGGACGGCAAGGCCATCTTCGAGGAAGTGGTCGATGTCATCGAGAAGCGCTACCGGAAGGAGTTGGCGGATCCGGACGAGCGGAAGCGTCTGCTGCTCGCGCGGGCCTCGTTCTACCGGCGCATGGCCGACACGGGGCTCGCCGAGCACCTGGCGGCCACGACCCGTCAAAGGGCCCGGCGTGCCAGCAAACCGGCTCGCCCGTACCGGCCCTCTCATGCGTTCCGGCCCGGCCAGGTGGTGCAGATCGACACCTCCCCGCTGAAGGTCAAGGCGCTCGGGGACGACGCATCGGTGATCTCTGCCGAGTTGACGTCGGCGATCGATGTCGCGTCCCGCTCCAACTGCGCCGTCATGATCGTCCCGGTGATCACCGGGGAGGGGCCACCGGGCAAACGGGTCGGCGGCCGCGCCACGCGCGCCTACGACCTCACCTTGCTGCTGGCGCAGTGTTTCGCCCCACTGACCTGGCGTTCGGACTGGGATCTGTTGGCGTTGGCCGCCAACTCCGCGCTGCCGCTGGAGGAGTTGCGGGCCGCGGACGAGCGATTCGCCCGGGCGGTCGCGGCGCGTCCGGTCATTCATCCGCGCACGGTCATCATCGACCAGGGCAGCCCGTATTTGAGCCAGCACTTCGAGGACGTGTGCGACATGCTCGCCATCACCATCGAGTACGCGCGCAAGGACACCCCGACGGACAAGCCCCTCAAGGAGCGGTTCTTCCGCTCGATCGGCAACCGGTTCAGCCAGCACGTCGCCGGCTGGACCGGCACCGGGTTCGCCCGCCGGGGCCTGGGGATCGAGAAGGGCCCGCTGTACCCCATCAACACGCTCCAGGAGATGGCCGAGCAGTGGGTGGCCCTCGACTACCAGCAGACCCCGCACAAGGGGCTGCGCAGCCCCTTCACCCCGGGCCTGACCCTGTCGCCCAACGAGATGTACGCGCAGCTGATGCCCCTGGCCGGCTACCGGCCGCGGCCCATCACCACCGAGGAAGCCCGCAAGCTCCTCATCCCCGCCCACGTCAAGATCACCGACATCGGCATCACCATCGAGAACCGCACCTACCAGAGCAGCGACTGGCGGATGCGGATGCTCATCGACCAGCGCTCCGGGCTCGCCGAGCACAACGACCGCTTCGAGGCCCGCTACAACCCGTACCACCCGGAGGTCGCCCACCTCTACGACCACGTGTACACGCAGGAATGGATCGAGGTGGAGTTCATCCACCGGCGGCTGCTCACCCACCTCTGGACTCAGGATCACTGGGAGCAGGGCACGGCGGTGGTCGCGGAAAACGGGGGCCGCCGCGACGACCAACTGGCCATCGTGAAGGCGGTCCGCGCCTTCCACCGGGGCCTGCACAAGGGCCCCAGCAAGACGCAGAAGGCCACCGCCAAGATCCCGTTCCAGGGGCTGGAGGTCGCCTCGGAGCCCGCGGCACCGGTGGACCCCTACGCGGGGGTATCCGTCGACGTCGATGCCGTCAGCGCCTACCCGTCGCTGCCCCTCGCCGGCCGGGAAAGCCCCCAGCCTCCGCCCACCGGCGACAACACCGAGCCCCCTGCCCCGAACACCGCGTAGCCCCGGCGGCGGCACGCCGCGCCTTCGAGTCCCCTCACCAGCCGAAAGTCCTGCCTCTCGACCACCTCGTCAAGGAGGACGTCACGTGATGCCCAACCCCAAGGCCTCCACCCGCGCAGAACTCGATCGTCAGATCCTGGACCAGGCACGTGCCGCACCGATGGCGCCCCGCTGGGTCTTCACACTGCAAGGTTGGACCAACTACGTGCACGAAGTGATCGAGCGCCCCGACCTGGCCAACTTCGCTCCGGCCGGCACCCCGGTCCTGTCCGACGACGCCCGTCTGCGCTACCACGCGCACCTGCGGCTGGTCTCCCATCCGGCCTTCGACAGGGCACTGCTGAAGGCGCACCGGCTGCTGTTGGCCAACGGCAACCGCCGCGAGGGGCTGATGGAGCGGGCCATCGACGGGCCGCCCGGCACCGGCAAGACCTTCCTGCTGCGGGTCATCGGCCGGGATTTCCAGCGATCCGTAGAAGACCGGTATCCCGACGACGAGGACCGCATCCCGGTCGTGCACATCACCGCACCCCAGGACCCGGAGAATGTACTGAACTGGGTCTGGGAGATCGCCGACTTCCTCGGGCTGACGCCCGCGCCCAAGGACCTGAACGAGCTGCTGCAGCCGCGGCGCACCCCGGATCTCTCCCAGCCCGTGTGGCGGGTCATGGAGATGCGCTCAACCCAACTGCTCCTGGTCGACGGCCTGCAGCGGATCCACCCCGACCAGCTCGTGCCCTTTCTCCTCTACTTGGGGAAGCTGCGGGAAAAGCTCGGCATCACCACGATCTTCTGCGGAACCGGCTCCCGCACGATCCTGCAAGCGGCCCAGGACAAAGCCGTTCACGCCGGGGAAGTCATGAAGGGCCTGTCCCAGCGCGCTCCCGTCCTCACCGACAACGGCGGCAAGGAACACCGGCTCCTCCCCCAGGTCGACCCCAGCCGGCTGCCGGTGACCTGGCTCGACCCCATCCCTCTCTACGCCGGCGACCAGGAGACCTGGCCGAAAATCCTGCGCAGCTTCGAAGACGACCTCGCCCTGCACCACCTCACCCCGCACGCCCTGGTGAGCGAGGCGAAGTACCTGCATGAGCGCACCGGCGGCTACTTCAAGCTGCTGTCCCAACTGCTCTGTCAGGCGGCCATGACAGCCATCGAGGAGGGCAGCGAGGACATCACGCGTGGGCTGTTGGAGGACACTGAAATCGGCGGCTGACGGCAGATGGACGCAGGACTGCTTCGCGGTCGCCCCCCCCCCCGGGGGCTGTCGGATTCGTGCGCCTCGGCCGGCTGCGTCTTCAAGTTTGGCGTTCCGGCGGCTCAGACCGCCTCGGCCGTATCACCGGCATGGCGGGCGTCGCAGGTGTCGAGCAGCCGGGCAAGGTAGCTGTAGGCAGCGAGTCGTTCCATGGCTTCTTGCTCGCTGAGTTCGTTGCGAGTGTGTGTGGTGACGTTCCTGACCGTGAGGTTGAGTCCGGTCGCCAGATTGGTGAGGGCTTTCGCCAGTGGTTCCAGCCCGCCCCGCATGCTCTTGGTGGTCTTGCTGGAAGGATCGCCGGGCCACACGAGCTTGGGCCTGCCTTCCTGGGGCTCGCCCGCGGAGAGCGTCTGCTGCCAGAACACGGTGTCGTCCGCGTCGTAGCGGCCGAGGCGGGTCTTCCAGTGCACGGTGAGTGCCTCCGCGGCCTCGCGCACCGCGACCCGGTACTGGTGTGTCGTCCAGTGCGCCGCTGCAGCCGACCAGACCACAGGGTGCAGTTGAGCCGGAGCGAAGGCAGGTAGCGCCGTCTCTGCTGCCGCCTCCGACTCGAGGATCATCGCGTTCAGGCGGCCGCGGACCGTCGCCGCCGTGGTCCGGACATCCTTCGGGGAGACGAGCGCCTTCGGCTCAGACATGAGCGCCCAGTTCGCAACGGGGTCGACGGCTCCGATACCGGCGACGCCTATCTGCGCGCCTGTGATGTGGACAGCTCTGGCAGCCCCGCCTGCCGCCTCCGCAACATCCAGCTCAAGCCGCTGCACGGTCGCTTGATCCTGCCCGCCCTTGGTCCTGACGGTGGGGAACAAGCCGCGCGACTCGGCATGATTGAACTCGATCTGCGTCTGCATCCACTGCTCAAAAGCCTGTTCGAACTTCTCGACGGCCACCAGCAATCGCTTCAGATAGTCGGGGCTGTACGTTGCCACGTGGCAAGTCCTCCTGCGGTCGGGCCTGTCTCGCAAACACAAGTGTGCTTCGCGTTCACTCAAGCACGCCGCACTGACAACGCCGGCGACAGACGTCAGCTGCTGGCGGGCGTGGTTCCGTGGCGTTGGAGATCTTCCATGGTCATGCAGAACTCCTCGCCCTGCCCCATCCAGTCCTTGTCGCTGACGCGGTGGGGCGATGCCGCCGCCGTGCGGGTCAGGTCGGCCAGGAGACCAGGCAGGTCCCGCAGGCCGCGCAGCACGTGGGTACCGTTGCGCGGGCCGGCCTTCGAACGGCCCAGCAGATCTGCGATCTCCCGGTCGGGGACGACGGCATGGCAGTAGGGCACGGCCAGGCTCACCGCGTCGATGTCGTGGACCGTGTTGAGGTCCCATTCCTTGGCCGCGTTGCGGAATCGGTGAGCCTTCACGTCCACGGCAACGCGGACGGACGGGACCCTGTCGACGAACGCGGTCATGCGGCCGCGGGATGCCTTGGGGCGGGCCGGGTCCACGCCGGTGGCCTGGAGCAGGTCCATGCGGTACTCGGCGCACAGTTCGGTCAGCAGCCTGAGGTGTTCGTGGATGATCTCGCGCGCCTGGACCCGCACGCGCAGCTCGGCTGCACTGATGGGGTCTTCGGCCAGCAGGTCGGCGAAGAACGTCTCCCAACCCAGCCTGCTCTGGCGGCCCTCTTCGAGTTCCTCGGGCCGGTAGCCCAGTTGACGCAGGTGGGGTACGTCTTCGTCCTGGGGTCCGGCCAGGAGCTGGTACTCCGTGTACTGGGTGGCCCGGCGGAAGCCGTCTGCCACTCCTTCCGGCAAGGTGGCGGGGTCGACGATGTGGGTGGCTCGGCGCAGGTGGAGTTGCAGACGCTTCCCGGTGAAGGCCCACCCTGCTCCGATGCCCAGGGGCTGGGGTGGTGTGCGCCGGAAGGCCGGCTTACCGAAGCTCATGTGCATGGCTTCAAGGAATTGATCGCGCAGCAGGATCCGCTCGGAACAGAGCGTGCGGCAGTGTGAGATCGACGCCATCGTGCGCGCCAGGTCTGTGCGTTGGCGGGGGTGCGTGATCCGGGTTGTCTCGTGGTAGTGGGTAGCGGACAGTGGGAAGACGACACCTGCTTCGGCGGCGTGGCGCACGGCGTCGAGAACCTGCGTGTCCGACGGCTCGCGCGGGGCGCCGCCTGCCGCGAGCGTCAGGCGCACCCACACCCACTGGTCCAGGTAGACCGAGGGCACGGCCGTCTTGAGCCGGGCCGATTCCGCGGCAACGTCCATCCCATCTCCCGAGCTGCTCGTTGAGGGCGACTGCGGTGTCGTGTGCGATGCGGCGCCCCAGCTGTCCGTACGGCCTTGATGGTGTCACCGGGCACCGACATCGGCTCCTCGTTATCCTTCCGAGTGCTCTCAGCCGTTTCGCCTGGGGCGGTAGCCCCCCTGCAGCGCCCGCCCGAAGGCAGTGGGCCTGGGCAGCAAGGCCCGGGGACCCGACAAATCTCTGACATACCGCGAGAAGAGTTTCTACTGTGCGCGTATGACACGTTCATGGACACGAATCCACGCGCACCTTGGGGCCGAGCCCGGGCCTCTCACTTTCGACATGGTGCGCCGCGCGACAGAAGGCCAGCTGCCGGAGTTCGACGACCTGGACTGGAAGGAGCAGTTGCCTCAGCCTCCGCGGGAAGGCCGCTGGAACGAGTTGGCCAAGGACGTGGCCGCGATGGCGAACACGCGTGGCGGGCTTCTGGTTTTCGGGGTTCAGGACAAGACCATCGAGCTTGTCGGTGTGCCCGCCGGTGCGAACACAGAGCAGTACCGCCAATGGATACGCAACCACGTGCACCCCTACCTCCCCGATCTCGACATGGTCGAGCTGACCGACGGCAGCAAGACCGTACTGATCATCGACGTACCGGCAAGTGAGGCAGCACCGCACCTCGTCTATGGCACGGCGGCCCGCGACAAGGAGCAGCAGGCTGCGGTCGCCCCTTATCGGGCCAACGACCACACGGCCTGGATGGCGGAACATCAGCTTGAGCGCGCCTACCGTGAACGCTTTGCCCGCGTCGGACTGGCCGAACACGAGATCCAGCGGCACCTCGACTTCACCGTCCAGTCGATCAGCGCGCAGAGTCCGACGCCTGCGGCCTGGCTCGTGGCAGTCTCCCGCCCCCAGCGCCCGCTGCCCCGCGGGGCGTTCGAGCCGGACCGGGACCAGGCACGTGGCGTGCTGACGAGGGCCAAGGACCGCACAACCCGGCTGCTTGCAGGGCAGCGTGTGCCAGCCGCCCTGCACGGCATGGGTGACACGCTGTACAACCCCCGCCCTGGGCTGCGCCGTTGGGTGTGCAGCACACTTGAGCTGCCTTTCAACCGCGAGGTCCTGGTCGAGCTCCATCACGACGGAACCGTTGTCGCCGCGATCAGCCAGTGGCTTCGTGGGAGAGACGCCGAGCCAGGCGATGCCACCCAGCCACTTACCGTCTCCGACCGCCTCCTGCAATCTTGCTGCTACGACATCGTCGCTCTCGTACAAGAGCATCAGCGCGAGCTGCGCCTCGACTCCACGCAACAACTCACCGTCACCCTCGTCGCCCCGCATGGACCCCGCCCCTTGGAAGCCAGTACAGCCTCCTACTGGGGCCACGGCATGGAAGGCGTACCCGAGTACTCGCGGCGTTCCCACCACACCCAGCCCGTGCACGCCGTGCTCTCCCCCGCCGGATCAGACACGGAAGCAAGCGGCGCCGCCGACCTCCTCCACCGTGATCTCCTGGCCCAGTTCGGTATCTGAGGTCGAGACGGGCCAAGGGCCGCACGGGGCGTCAGCGGCTCGAGTGGCTCCGATTTCTCCTCAGTCGGTTCACGATGGCTGCTCACACCACGCCGCCCTGCTCAGGCATGTCGACGACAGGTCCTAGCGGTTGCTGCCGTGTGAGATCGGCTCCCGTTCGCCGCTCGAGGTGTCCATGTCTTCCAGTAGCGACTCGTGCGAAGCGGCTGCTGTCAGCGCATCGTTCTCTGCTTGGATTCTGGCCAGTTCGCTCTCCAGCTCCTGGATCCGCTGCTGGAGGCGGCGCACCTCGCTCGCGTCGGCCGGACCAGGTTCGGCGAGTGCCCCGAAGGGGGTTCTCCCGTTCTGGACCGGGCGCGGCAGGGCCTGCGGTGTCCCGGCCACGACACTCTTGTTTCCCGCCGCTTCCGGGGGTTTGTTGCGGGAGTCGCTTTGAGCCGAGTCCGGATCCTCGGCGAGGTCCTCCAGAAGGCGGGTCATCGACCGCTCCTGGTCCTCCAAGTGCTGCCGGTGCCGCAAGACTGTACGCACGTCATCTTCCAACAATGCAGATGCGCCCAGCGACGAGGCTTCTATCAGGGCGGCTGTGCGCCGTAGTTCATCGAAGTACGGCGCACCTTCCGGGGGAAGGGTGCCCGCAGCTTCGCGTTGAAGCTGCGCGTCGCGACGGACCCGCTTCTTTGCGGCACCCGTAGATGTCGGGTTGTCCGTCATGCCGGCCTCCTCACTGTCGCGCGGGCTCGCGGCCGGATCCTGCGGAACCGTTCGCTCAATGCTCCTGGGGTTATACCCAACGCCTTAGCGGCTTCCGCATGGGTGTAACCGTCGCGGATCATCTCGGCCGCCTTGCGCAGCTCCGGCGGCAAGAGTCCAAGCATCTGGTCGACCTCATCGCGCAGGGCCGCCAGGTGACTGGGGTCGTCAAAAGGCGGCTGGCCGGTGGGGTCATCAGCCGAGGCGCTGGACACGCCGGCCTCCCACCGCCGCTTCTCACTCATCAAGCTATGAAACTGATTGGGGAATTGGAGGACGCAAGCACCCACAAAGTACGTGGTGATGCTCGCCCCACCAGTGGGTCGCCACCCTTCTGCGATGAGCGCGCGATCCCGAAACTGCTTCAGTGCGTGAGCCACCGTAAGCGCGGCCAGCTCCTCCTGCTCGTCCCGCTCCCAGCGCGCCAGTGTTTCGTCCGCCCGGACCGGGCGCCCATACTCGCGGCACTTTCTGAAGATTTCCCCGGTGCGCATCCAGCCCTTCAGCACGGGAAGCGCGTAGTCGACGAGCGCCGCTTCGAACTGTTGATACGACGGGCCGGTGAACCCCCGCGCGCGAAGGTGTTCCACAAGCACCCGATCCGCCTCGATGCGGTCGGCACCCTCGGCAGCCCTGCGTTCGTCGTCCTGTATCGAGGGCTCCTGCTTGTGCTTCCCGGACAGCACGCTTTCGGGCTGGCCCTGGAGCATGCCCGGCCCGGCCGCCGAGTCCGCGACGAGGGTGCCATCGCCCATCACCTCCGAGCCGTCCAGGCTGCCGTCGTGCGGCTGGTCTTCGGGTTTTAGATCAACGAGCGATTGCCGCCCTTCAGCCCCCTCCACGGCCCCCATGCCTGGCCCCCCTCTCCAGGCTCACAGTGGTGCGCGCCCGTGCTGCGCGCCTCCTAGATGCCCAGCTGCCCTCTAGTCCACGGACAAAGAGAAGATTCCGTGTGTGATTTTTCTGGTACTCATCACCGCTGGTCAGTCCGTGGAAAGTCGCGTGATGGGACATCTATAGACCGGGCAACCGCCGGGATGACCTGGAAACTACAAACCACCGGAGAACCCACGATGCCGCACCGCTCACGGCACGACAACCAGTTGGCGCGCCTGCCCTTGTGGCGTTTCCACCAGCCCAGAGAACAGGCGTACGAAGAGGCTTGCCGGCTCCCAACTCATCTGCCGGGGCGGACCGTTCCGACGAGCGAATTCAACAGGAAGGGACATGGAGTGAAGGATGTTTCCAGTGGCAGGCGCCGGTACATTCGTGTGGCGGATGTCATGCCAAGGTGCCTTACGGGGAGGGAGTTGTAGTGGCACCGGTCCTCGCAATTCTGGAGTCCATCAGTCCGCGCTACCTGTTGATGGCACTGCGGCTGCTCCCCGTGGTACTCGTGGTGCTGCTCATGGCGCCCACATTCCTTACTTGGATCTTTCTTCCACCGTCGCGGCATGAAGCACTGCTGTCGGTCCTGCAAAAACTCATTGAGTGGACGAAGGTCTCCCGCAGTTGACGTCCAGCTTCCCTCTGCAAGTGCTGCCCGCGGAGCTTCTCCAGACGACCCTCCGCGGGCGCTCAGGGTCACAGCTGGAAGCCCCGGCGTGCGCCGACCCGTCTCTGCCAACAGCGCTAGCCAACACCGAGAACCCAACGACTTCCGGGGGAATATCCACAGAGGTTCTCAAGAGGACCGGGGAATCTCAAAGTTCCAAGGGATTGCAGTTCAGCACAACGGCGAGCCATGGCCACACATTTGGATGATGTAGTCACCGCAGGCCAGGGCACGCTTCTGCGAAATGCAAGATCAATCTCAAACAACTACGGGATTACAGGCAGCGGGTCGAGATCACAACGCTAGGACCTGCCACAAACTGAGAACCCACAGCGGGGCAGGGGCCGCCGGCGTCCAGTGGGTGCGCTGGTGGTGGGCGATGGCGAGGAGGACCTCGAGATGGGGGACCCGGTATTGGGGTATCGCGTAGTGGGTCGGGAAGTCCGGGCCGCGCGAGGACACCTCCAGGCCGCCCCCGTCGGTGACGGTGATCGAGACGATGTCCTGCCAGGACGTGACGTCGTCGCGGCCGCGCCGGCGCCGCACCCGCAGCCCGTCCCGGCTCACCACGAGGACCCCGAAAGGCACGTCGGCGCCGCCGCGGACCGCCGCGGTGGCCGGCGCCAGGAGCGCCTCCCGCACGCCCTGCCGGATCGCCGGGCCCCATTCGTCCTCGTCCGGCAGCTGGAGGCCCTTGATCAACGTGGCGGTGCGCAGGCCCCGGATGCGGGTCGCGTTCAGCAGCGGGCCGCGGTCGGCCGCCCCCAGCGTGATGACCGTGCCCCCGGAGTTGGCGAGCTTGTAGCGTCGCGCGCCGTCCGTGAACAGCATCGTCGACGCCCAGGGATAGACGGCCTCCCGGCCGCCGGAGGCGACGGCCAGCACCCCGCCCTCGTACAGGCGCAGCTGAACGCGCGCGTGGCGCCGGTGCCACAGGCCCCTCACCGCGAGCGGCCCCACCAGCGCCAGCACGGCCGGCACCTGGGCCGCGGCCGGATCATCCCCCCAGGTGAACAACGTGCCGAAGAGGACCGCCAGGAGGAAGACCAGGGCGCAGAAGGGCACGAGCCGCAGCACAAGGCGCACATACGCCCAGGGCCCCCGGCGCGGCGGACGGTAGGTGCGGCGATGACGCCCCAGCACAGGGTGCTCCGCCTCGGCCTCAGCGCTCCTGGGCTCATCCATCCCGCAGAGTGTCGCGCACAACACCCCCGGCGCGGAGCCCCGTTGGGGCAGCCGTGACGGACACCGCCCCACGCGACGAGCGGGCGCCTCCACAACCGGCCGCCGGACACCGCTGCCACCCGGACCAGAGAGCCCGGCCACCGCACCCGGGAAGAGAGCACCGGCCAGGACGGGCGTTCGGCCCCACACCCTCCGCCACCACCGGCCACCACCGGCCACCACCGGCCACCGGACACTGTTGCTGCCCGAACGAGCCAGTCAGGCCGCCGCATTCGAGATGAGACCACCACCGGCCAGGACGGGCCGTTCAGCCCCACCACCGGCCCCGCGGGCGCCACCGGCGTCGGACCCCCCGTCGCCGTCGCCGTCGCCGTCGCCGTCGCCGTCGCCGCCCGCCCGGCACGCACCGCCCCCGCACACGCGCTCTCGCCGCCTACGCCCCGGGGCGGTCCGGTCCGGGCAGGGTGCCGGCGCCGTGCCGCAGGAGCCGGGTGAGGGCCGGCGCGATCTCCTCGAGGGGCAGGACGAAGTCCGCCCGCCCCGTGCGGACCGCCGCCGCGGGCATGCCGTGGAAGTCGGCCGTCGCCGGATCCTGCACCACGGTGGTGCCCCCGTGCGCCTTCACCACCTCCACCCCGCGGGCACCGTCACCGTCCGCGCCGGTCAAAACGCACGCGATCACCCGGGGACCGAACTCCTTCGCCGCCGACTCGAAGAGCGGATCGGCCGCCGGACGCGCGGAGTTGACCCGCCCCTCACGGGTGAGAGCGAGCCCGCCGCCCGCGCGTACGCACAGATGCCGGTCGGGCGGGGCGATGTACACCGTGCCCGCCCGCGGACGCTCCCCGTCCTCGGCGAGCCCGACCTCAAGCGGCGTCGAACGCGCCAGGATCTGCACGAGGCGGGTCTCACGGGAGCGGTGGAGATGCTGGGCCACCAGCACCGGAACCGGAAGCGTGCAGGGCAGCCCGCCCAGAAGCGTCCTCAGACCCTGCACACCCCCGGCGGAAGAAGCGATCAGCACCGCCGCCCACCGGCACCGGTCCTCGACGCGGAGGCTGCGGCTTTCCTGCACACAAGGAGACTAACGCGGCCCGCCCGCCTGCGAGATCAGCCACGCGCAGGACGAGGGGGGGCGCGGCCGGGCCGGCCACGCCCCCCGTCCTGCGTGGTGCCTTTCGCGGTCCCGCAGGACAGCCGCCGGCCCGCGAACCCGGCATGCCCCCCCGCTCCGGGACCTGCCCCGGCCCGGCCGGCGTCCGAACCTGTCGAAAGCGGCGATCAGCGCGTGGCAGGCCGGCCGGCGCCCGTGCCCCCGGTTACGTTCCCCCCCCGGGGCCACCGCACGGCGGCACTGTGACGAGTCACGCCGCCAGGCGGACAGGCTGCCGATCAAGCCGGCAGGCGGGCCGGGCCGGCGCTCGTGTCCGGCAGACCTCCCGGGACAACCGCACTGCCTGACGCGACGCCAGTCATGCTGCCAGTCGTGCCGGAACACGAACGCCCAGCCCGCCAGCACCCCGCCACGGGCCGCCGAAGAAATCCCCCCCCCGACCCGCCCTGCGCGCTCCCGCACCACAGCCGCCGCCCATTCCCCGCCCCGGCACAACCGTGCCCCCCGACCGCGCAATGCCCCCCGGATGAGGGCGCGATGCCCCGGGTGAGGTCGCGATGCCCCCGGATAGGACGGGCGGCGTCCACCGGGCCCGCGCGGCCCCGCCGCACCCGCCTCGGAACCTCCCCCGGCCCGGCCGGCGTCCGGCCAGTCGAAAGCGGTGATCAGTACATGGCATGCTGCTCACCGGCCCGCAGCGGCGCCGGCCGGCGTCCGCCCCGCCCCCTGTCCCCCGATCAGTTCCTGCCTAGGTGAGCACCACACATGAAAGAAAAAGTGAGATTCCCCAGCGTCGTCGGCCCCGAACTCGCCGGAGTGATCGACCTGCCGGAAGGCGAGGTCCGCGGCTGGGGACTCTTCGCGCACGGCTTCACCCTCGGCAAGGACTCACCCGCCGCCTCCCGCGTCTGCAAACAACTGGCCCGCGAAGGCATCGGCATGCTGCGCTTCGACAACCTCGGCATCGGCGACTCCGACGGCGACTGGGGAGACGGCTCCTTCACCGTCAAGGTCCAGGACACCATCCGCGCCGCCGCCTACATGGCCGAGCGCGGCACCCCCGTCGACCTCCTCGTCGGCCACTCCTGGGGCGGCGCCGCCGCCATCGCCGCCGCCACCCACATCCCCGGCCTGCGCGCCCTGGCCACCATCGCCGCACCCGTCGACCCCAGCCACGTCGAGCGCCAGTACGACTCCGTCCTGGACCGCGTCCTCCACGAGGGCTCCCACGAATGGTTCGTCGGCGGACGCACCCTCGTCCTCAAACGCGCCTTCGTCGAAGACGTCCGCAAGGCCCACCTGCGCGAGACCATCGGCGAGCTGGACCTTCCACTGCTGGTCGCACACTCCCCCACCGACACCACCGTCGGCATCGACAACGCCGCCGAAATCTTCCAGGAAGCCCGCCACCCCCGCAGCTTCATCTCCCTCGAAGGCGCCGACCACCTGCTCACCGCACGGGGGCAGGCACAGCGCGCCGCGCACATCATCAGCGCCTGGGCCGACCAGTACCTCGACCAACCACAACCCTGACCACACAGCCCCACACCACCGCATGAACGCCGCCAGGCGCTTCATGGAACAACCTCAGCACCGGACTCAATGAAGACGTTGGCGTCTCACTCGGGACAGTTCGGCGCTGAGGTCAGGCCTGGGCCTTCTTGTACACGATGCTCGGCGAATCCAAGGCTTCCCGAGCACACAGGGTGAAGCGATCGATGTGCTTCTTGGTTCCTTTGGAGTCCGGTAGCCTCAACCACCCTGTTCCCGGAACTCGTGCCGTGCGCTGCCGAGAGCAGGTAGAGACCGACTGCGGCGTCGATGTCGTCGGCCGCCCTCGTCAGCCTTTTGGCAGCGCTGGCCACGACCTCGGGCCCCTCAATGGCGACTGCGGGCAGCGACCGGTGCAGAGCGTCCAACAACTCTTTTGCACGCTCATCCGTCGTCAGCCGCCGTCTCCATGGAAACGGCGGCTGACGCAGTCGCAGCTCCTTCCAGGTAGGCCACAGCCGCAGAGAGGAGCACCCCGTACACCTCCCTGCGGCCTTCAAGTCGCCACTGCGTGTGCTGAGCGGACATCTGAAGACGCCCGGTGAGCCAAGCCGCACCGAGCACGCCGCCATCGCCGAGCGCTCCGCCGATGGCGGTGCCGAGCAGCGCGGCGAGTCCTGCGTCCATGCCGTGGATTCTCCCGTCGAACAGCTGTGAACGGGCGGGTTTCTCATGAGCCAGCTGATGCCGCACTCGACGGTCCAGCGACAGGCACGGCCGTGAACCGGCCGGTACCGGACGGATGGTTAGAGGGGTATACGTCGATGTCGAGGCGGGCGGCCCGAGCCATGGACAACACACGTCCATGGGTAACGCTGCGTCCCACCTCTCACGGGACGGAAGTGTGACGTGTTCAGAGACGGGAGAGGAGCTCGACCTTCTTCGCCTCGAAGTCATCGGCAGTCAGAATGCCCGAATCACGGAGCTCACCGAGTTGGCGCAGCAGACCCATGACCGCCTGGGGGTCTTGGTCGGCGGCAGGCTGTGCCGGGGGCATGGGCACGCCGGCCATCGTCGGAGCCGGCATGGTGGCGCTGCCGGGAGTGACGTCGAACCTGTGGGTATTGAGCTGCTGTTGTTCGGCCTTGCGGTGCTGGTGGACCACTCCGCGCATCTGGTGCACGGCGCGGTTGATGGAGTCGCGTGCGGCAATCGGTTCGGGGATCGAGTCGAGTACCGCAGTTTCCCGTAGGCCGGAGTCTCGGACCACGTGGACCAGGACGTTGCCGACCTTGCGGCTCTTTTGGATCAAGGATTGGCTGACATCCACGTCGTGCACGTGGATGAGGGGAACCTGTTCTTGCTTTGTACCGGTGACTCCGCCGGTTTCGAAGTAGAGGTAGTGCGTGGTGAGCTTGTACTTCAGCGCGACGCGGCCACTCGTTGCCACAGCGGTGGCGTTCTGGCTCTTGACGTCCCACAGCGTCTGTTCGTCGCCGGAGTGGACGGTTCCGTTGTTCCAGGTGGAGTTGCTCATAGCGGTGCCTTGATCTGGTGGGGACGCCTCAAAGTGGGGTGACTTGAGTGCGAGGAGACAGGGTGAAGGTCCGGATATGGCGCCGCTCGTCCCGGATCCAGTGTGGGCGCAACGCGGCGGCGTGCCGCCCTGGGGGCGATCGATGCGCTGCTCTCGACGGCGGCGCACACTCGGCGCAGCGCTGGGCCGCCATCGATGCACGCAGTCGACCAGGGCCCGAAGCCGTGCAAGTGGTCTTGCGGCTGCCTGGTCTGCTTCTCTCTTCGCTAGACGTGTCAGGTCCTCTGCTCCTGGGGCAGAGGACCTGATGGCGGCAGTCGTGCGTCAGAGGGAGGCGTAGCGGTCGACGCTGATGACCTTTGCCGTGACGTCGGCGGGGACTCCTTTGAGGCCCTGGCCGTCTGCGTTGACGACCTGGCCGGGAGCGACCTTGGTCTCCATGACGGTGGCCGTGTCGACGCGCTGGCCGCCTGCGTCGAGGAACTCGATCTCGACGGTGTAGTCGGAGGTGTCGGAGCTGTGGTTGGTGATCGTTACCGGCACGGATGCCCAGCCGACTTCGTCGACGGTGACGTCGCCGAGCTTGATGTCGTCCTTCGGCGCGTTCTTCTGGTTGGTCGACGAGGTCAGCGGGCTGTCGTCGCTCTTCTTGCCGGCCGATGAGTTCGAGCTGGCCGAGCTGTCCTTCTTGCCCTCCGCCTCGGCGTCTCCCCCGCCACTGACCACGGCCGACATGATGCCGACCGCGGCCAGTGTTCCGACTCCGCCGAGAACGACCTTCTTACCCATGCCCATCGGGCTGCTCCTTCGTGAAAGAGCCAGCAGGGGTGCCGCCCTCCGGAGGAGCGGCATCAGCCCTACCGGCACCCCCAATACTCATTCATGTACGTGCCACCTATTAGGGGTGAACGTCCCGGCCTGCCGGGACGTTGGTCTCCACTGGAGTGCCGGCACCGAGACGACCTTCGTGGTCTGCAGTCGCCCAGTCCTCTACCGCCCGACGGGCTCACTCCTCGCCGGCGCTACGGACCGAAGACGTACGTCTTCTCCCTCATCACCGGCGGCGCGTCGGATCACGCGCTGGTCAGGCCCTGTGGGGCAGCGGTCCTGTCCGCTTGGGCTCGTACGGGCCCGAGCGGTGCAAGTACTAGCCGCCGGGCAGCGGTCCGGGGCAGCGCTTGAGGACCCGGGCCGACAGCTCCACGCCGGTGGGCCAGAGCACGACGTGGTAGCGGTCCTCACCCTCCAGACCGTCCCCCGAAAGGGTGTCCAGACCGTGCGAGCAGATCCGCACGGCGTAGTTCCCGGGGGCCAGAGGGATGCGGGGAATCGTGCCGCGGGTGTCCTGCACGGAGATCAGCAGGCGTCCCGAGGGCAGCGCGAGGCCGGCCTGCGTGACGTGACCGGCCCGTTGCAGTTCCGTGCCGCCTACCGGGGGCGTGCGGCGCACGTCCACGGCGACGGGAACCTCGAAAGGGCGGGCGGCCCCGACGCCGACCACGCCGATACGCCGATACGCCGATACGCCGATACGCCGGGAACAGTATTGATCCAGTTCTCAGCCAGTGCATCGAACCAGGCGGGCCCGGGTTCGCCCAGGCCGGCGCCGTCGTCCTGGACCAGCAGGGTGGAGCAGTCGGCGAGGACCGTGAGTTCACGGCGGGAGAGCAGACCGGGGACGCCGGGCGGCGGGATCGCGGTCATCCGGAACTGGGCTCCGTCCGGCAGCGAGCAGGCGGTCCGGGCCGGCCAGCGGGCCGCGGACGCGCATGCACGGTGCGGCCTCCGAGACCACGAGGCCGCGGTCCTCACATGGCCCCCACAGATACCACCGAGCGTGAACAAGCGCCAGCGAAGCAGGCATTGACCGCGCGGCAGCGGACCCCGCGCCGGCCCCGCCGACAGGCGACGAAGACACACACCCTGCACACCGCGGCCGGCCAGGAACCACCGCGCCCAGCCCTCCAGGCCGCCACCGAGGGCACATCCCATCCGGCGGATCCCGGGCCAAAACCCCAAGAGGGGGGCGGCGCGGCGCCAACCCTTGCCGCGCAGCCAGATGGCCCACACGATCGCGCAGGACCCTCAACAGTGCGCGGGAAGACGGCGGGTGTGAGATTGCGCTGGTCAACTGCTGGGCCGGTCGGCCCGGGGCGTCGGTCTGCGCTCACCACCGCGGCGAGGGGTTTCGACCCGGCCGCCTGCCGAGCGCCCCGTGCGGGTCGCGCGAGGCGTCGTCGAGGAACCGGATTCGTCCTCTGCGGTATGCCGTGGCGGACTGCTCGCGGTGGCGTTCTACAGGCTGAATCCGTGTCCGGCTGAGGGCGAACTCCGCGTTGGCGATTCGGACGGTGACTCCGGCAGGTCCGCAGGGTCGGGCAGCACCTCGCAATAGGCATCCGTTGACGGTTCGTGTTTTACCGAGTCCCTGGGGGCGGCTAGTGGCGTGGTGGGGTCAAGCGGCGCTGTCTCGTGCGGGGCCTCGCGCAGACGCTTGTCGCGTTCGCGGGGCGAACGTTTCGATGCGTTCAGCGCATCGTCGGTTATGCGGGACGGCTTGCGCCCTTCGGCCGTGGGGGACTTGGACTCGGCGGTCGGGGGACGGTTGCCGGCGCTGACGTCGGCCGACCGATCCGGGGCGGCGGTGACAGCCTGTGGCTTCTGCCGGCTCGGCGGGGAGAGCCTGCGCCTACGGACACGTGGTGGCCGTGCGCGTTCGGTCCAGGTCCGTGGGGCGGCTATTGGCGTAGGTGCGTGAAGCGGCGCGGCCTCGTGCGGGGTCTCACGCAGAGCCTTCTGCCGTTGTCGGATCAACCGTTTCGAAGCGCTCAGTACACCGTCGGGCATCCGGGACGGCTTGCGTACTTCGACCGTGAGGGACTTGAACTCGGTGGTCCGGCAACGGCTGCCGATGCTGACGCCGTCGCGGTCCCGCACAGTATTGGTGGCACGGCTGACGCGGACTGACCGGTCCGGGATCGCGGCGACCGCCTCGTGGGAGAGGAGCGCGGCCTTCACGGTGGCATTCAGGCTCTCGGCCGTTCCCCAACTCTGGGGGTTGGGGACGACCGCCTCGGTCAACGACTTCGCGACCTTGGAAGACCCCTTGAGCAGAGCGTGGGTGTCCACGGTCGACCGCCGGCAGACGTACAGGAAGTCGTTGAACTGAAAGCATTCGTCGCCTAGTTGGACCCCTTGGCAGTTTCGTATGGTGATGAAGCCCTGCATCGTCTTGAGGTCACGGTCGGTGCCGGATGCCAGCGAGGCCCTGTCCAGGGGGCCGAGGTCGAGCACCTCGGGCCTTCCCCAGCGGCCCGCCCGCAGAGCCTGTTCCGCCGCGGCCCGCAGCTCCTCGTTCTCCGGGTCCATGATCAGACGTTCAAATGCCTCGCGGACCTCGGGTTTCCTGAGGACGGCCGAGAAGTCGATGGACGGCTCCTGCAACTCGTAGGTGTACGAGTTGAACTGGGTGTTGTCATTGCCTGCCTGGACTCCCCGGCAGCCGAGGATGAGCAGTGTCCGTGCTGCGGTCTCGGCGGTGTCCGTGGCCGGTGTCGCTGGGCGGCCGGGCGGGCCGGGGACAGCCGTTGAGGAACGGGGGGCACTCGGTGCTGGCGCCTGGGGGTTCGGGCGAAGGCGGGCTGCGCTCGTTCCGGCGCTCCAGGGCCGAGGCTGCGGGTGGTCGTCAGACCTGCCGAGGCCGACGGCGCGGGGCGGCGGACTGGTCCGGCGGCGGCGATAGGGGCGGAGCGACAGGTCGGGCGCGTTTCCCGCGTCTGCAGGGGCTGCGGCGGTGTTGGCAGAGGCAGGGGTGGCACGGCGGGCTGGTGTGTGCGGGTTCCCCGATTCTGCCGGAGGCGACGGTGTCGGAGCCGTGTTGGCAGGGGCGGGAGCGGCACGACGGGCTGGCGTGTGCGGGGGGATGTCTGCCTCGGGGCGGGCCTGCCGGACAGCCTGGCCCTTGCGGCCGCGCCGGTCACGGAACGCGATGACGCCGTGGACGAGCGTCAGCCCCAGTCCCAGTGCAACGACCGTGCCGAGCGTGTAGGCGCCGAACACGGCGACATCTGCCAGGACTCCCAGCGAGAAGGACGCCAGGGAACCCGCCAGCGCCACCGACCAGTCTCCCACTGCCGAGAGAGCCCACAGGCCCACCCTGATCGCGAGGAACACGACGAGAAGCCACCCCAGGAGCCGCATGCCTGCCCCTCCCCCAGCGCGACCGGCGACGGCCGGAAACGTTGCGCCGATGCCGTCACTCAACTGTTGAAGGTGTTCTGCTGCCACCCGTGCGGGCCGTTCTGCACGCCCTTGTTGTTGCTGTTCCACACGTTCCAGCCATTGCTGTTGGACGTGTCCACCGTCGGCCCCTCCGGCCGCTGCAACACCACGTCGGCCAACGACTGCAGCTGCTGGTCATGGGCTGCGTCGATGAGGACCAAAAGCTGACGCAACTCGGGCGCCACCGGGTCGTCGTCGGACGCGTTCCGTGCACGTTGCGCTTCCACGGCTCCATCGAGCTCGCCCGAACGCCCGGTCAGCCGGCCCCGGACCAGTTCGTACAGACGCCGGTACGCGCCGCGCACCGACTCGGACACAGCGTCCTGTGTGCCAGCAGCCGCGCCTGCTGCCAACGCCGTCGCTATCAGCGTGACGGGTTCCATGATTCCCCCCAGGACCATAGGACCGACAACAACGTCATATCCAGTCAGTCTGATCCATAAGCCTCGGATGATGTCGTAAGTAGAGGCAGGCGCGGATCCTCTTGATCGAGGGATGGAGCCAGCCGGTAAAGCACTGATTGGGGTGCACCTGGCTGTCTCGCCCAGAGCACCGCGGACGGCAGCCCCGAACACGATCAGCTGCGGGTCGGGGTGGCCTACGGGCCGAGGATCAGCTGTCGGCCCGCTTGGCCCGGCGCCGTTCGGCGAGGGCCGGGTTGGCGATCTCCTTGACCCGCTGCTCGCCCCAGCCGGTGAGATGGGCGGCACGGCCGATCCTGCCGTGCACGGGACGCCCGGTGACCGGATCGGGAGCGAGATAGGCGCGCAGCGCACGGGCCACGTCGTCCTCCGCCTCGCGCAGGGCCGCCATCGCGTCCTTCAGCTGCCGCTCTTCACCGTCATCCATACTCGGCATCGTTTCACGGACGGTCCATCATTTTGTGACGGGCCATCAATTTGCTCTGACTTTGTCCTGCACGGGGCCGGGGCCCGGGAACTGTTCCGCTGCGCCGACGTACCTTCAGGTGCCCTATGAGGGCCACGGTCACTGTCGGGCCGGTGGACGGAACGGGGGCTCCGTGTTCACTTAGTGGTTGTTGTCGTTCCGATCTTGAGGTGTGTGCGTCGAACGGGAGTCTCGATCGGGTGATCGTCGCGGGTCGTGGGCATGGAGACAGGGCCCCTCGGTAGCTCAGTGGTTGTCGAAGCCAAGAGCTGTACCGGCAGGCCCTGTTGTCGTATGTGTACGCGCTCGCACCGTTGGAGTTCAACTCGGCTGCCCCCTCGTGTGATTGTGTCGCTCACCGGTTCGGGAACGCGGCTGATCATGCCGAACGTGTTCGGC